>JAAYIU010000189.1 GCA_012523265.1 Bacteroidales bacterium
ATGAACATCGCAGCCAATATGCTGGGCCTCGACAATGCTGCCACACCTCTCGGCCTGAAAGCGATGGATGAGTTGCAGAGTATAAACCCAAAGCGCGACACGGCCTCCAATCCTATGATCATGTTTCTGGTGCTCAACACTTCAGGGCTGACGCTTATCCCCATCAGCATCATGGTGTATCGTGCACAACTTGGCGCCGCCGACCCTTCCGATATTTTTCTGCCCATTCTGCTGGCCACCTTTTTCTCCACCATGGCCGGCATACTTGCGGTAGCCTTTTTTCAAAAACTTAATTTATTCAATAAAGTAATACTTGGCTATTTGGGCGTTTTCACGCTGCTGGTAGCCGCTATCATCTGGTATTTTACCATCATCCCACAGGGTCAGGTGGAGCTGATTTCTTCGGTGGCAAGTAATTTTATCCTGTTTTTTATCATCATCACCTTTATTGCTTTGGCGCTTTACAGGCGTGTAAATGTGTATGAAACTTTTATCGAAGGCGCCAAAGATGGTTTTAAGATTTCCGTAAAAATCATTCCTTATCTGGTGGCCATTCTGGTGGCGATCGGCGTATTCCGAACCTCGGGAGCTATGTCGTGGCTGGTGGATGGCATTGGGTGGCTGGCGGGAGCTGCAGGCCTCAACACTGACTTTGTTCCGGCGTTGCCCACCGCTTTTATGAAACCGTTGAGCGGTGCAGGCGCCCGCGGCATGATGGTGGACGCTATGAACACTTTTGGCGCCGACTCATTTGTAGGGCGCCTCGCCTCTACTTTTCAGGGATCGACTGACACCACCTTTTATGTGCTGGCCGTTTATTTTGGCTCGGTAAGCATCCGCAAAACACGCTATGCAGTTACCTGCGGCCTCATTGCCGACCTGGCCGGAATCGTAGCCGCCATCTTTATTGCTTATCTGTTTTTTTATTAAAAACCCACTAAATCTGACTGAATCCTTTCTGAGTAGATTAATTCTCAGGCGGGTTTGTTTAATGTGTCGCCCACAAGAAAATAGCATGGAGCTGGCTACGTCGTCGTCGCCAAATCCTTTACTGCTTTGAAAAGAATCTTCATCTCGGCGATTTCGGGAATTTCGTAAATGCCATCAACATCCTCAAACATGTCGATTTGTTGGATTGAAAAATCCATCTTGTCGAGTACGGCCATGCAGTTGTCGTTTTCGAATATCAGGGCATCCCAGTTTTCGGTGAGTGTGGTAAGGTTGCCTTCTTTTTTTAGCGTAAGCACCCGATAATTTCCTGTTCCCGTTAGCAGCAATGCCTCGGTGTTGTTGTCGGCATTAAATTTCTGGCGGTTGAAATACAAGCGAAATTTGTCAAGATAGGGAGATCCGGCGGTGGGACAAAAGGTAGTGCAGTTGCCACACTCGTTGCACCAGTCGGCGATATTAAGTACCTGAAATTTTTGTTTGATCGGAATTTTGTGGTGGTATGCGACATTAAATTTCTCACCAACAAAACTTACCGCTGGTATCAGCCGGTCGTCGTCGGCAACTACAAAACCCAGCATGGCACGGTTCGGGCACACTGCCACACACACGTTGCAGATGGTATCGCATTGCAGGCAACGGTCAGCTTCCTTAACGGCGCGGGGTGGCTTGAGTGTTTTGGTGATCAGCTCAAAACCTTTTCGCTCGGCAGCAGGAACAATCTCGGCGGTATATGGCTTTTCGCGCTGCGACTTTTGTATTTTCAATTTCTCGAAGTCCACATCTTTGGTTTGCCTGAACAAATTGGCCGGCAACACCACGCCTGCGTCCATTACTATTTCGTAGGCAGCGCGCCGGGCGTCGCCAATCACCTGCAGGGTAGTAGCTGATGCGTCGAGCAACGAACCTCCTGCAAATACACGCTTCATTTTGGTGGCATTGGAGCCTTTGCGCGGATTCAGCTTGTCGATATCAAAAAAGTCGATGTCGGCCTCGGTGCCCAGGCAGGTGATGATGGTATCGAAATCCAGGATGTAAGGCTGCGCGTAATCGTCTTCATAAATTCCAGCCACCTCCAGTCCGGCAACCTGGCCGGCGCGTGCAATAACGCGAACCGTTTCGGTGGCATCAATCACCTGAATGTTCTCTTCGGCGAGTGCATCTTTTATCGATTGATCGATACGCATCTCCTCTTCCGGAACGGGAGATATCAAAGTAACACTGCCTTTTTCGTCTATCAGTCGTTGCGCTGCACGTGCAGCATCAGCGGCCAGATCGTCGCTGCCAACCACAGCATATTGATTTCCTTTGAGGTGCAAAGTATCTGTGCGTACTTGCTGCAGAAAACTGATTCCGTCGATAACACCTTCGGAGTCTTCTCCCTGAACACCCATCATCAGTGGTTTGGCAGCACCTGTAGCAATAAAAATATACTTTGAAGTCTCACGGATGCTTTCAAAACGCTCATTGTCGACGCGGGTATTGTTCAGAATTTTAACGCCGGCCGCTTTAATGCGCTCTATGTCTTTTTCGACGGCTGCCTGGTCGAGCCGGAAACCTGGTGCAACGCTGCGCGCCATGCCGCCAGCCTGGTCAGCAGCCTCGTAAATGTCGACAGAAAAACCATATTTGATGAGAAACCATGCCGCCGACAAGCCAGCCACGCCTCCGCCAATCACCGCTACCTTTATTCCGTTGGAGGGTGCTGGCGTTGCGCCAAGTGCCTCTGCCGAAGTATTTGCTGCTATAAAGCGTTCGATCTCTTTCATCAGCACCGGATAGTCGTAGTTGATGCGGGTACATTTGAGCCGGCAGGGATCGTTGGCAATCATGCCCGTGAGCGAAGGCAATGGGTTGTCGGTTAGCAGGGCGTTGGCGGCTTTTTCGGGGTCGTTGTTGGCTGTAAACCAGCAGTAGTCAGGAATGTTTGGATGTATGTCGCTTGCATCCACACAGGGTGCATGCACACAATCATACAGAAACAACGGGCGCCGCGATTTGATGGTCAGCTCGGTAATTTCTGATTTTTGATATGTCGGGTTGCTAAGGGTACGAATGGCGTAGTTGCGCAGGTTTTCGAGCGCCGTCTCGCGCACGCTAAAGGCACTGCCCGATTTAAGAATAAATTCGCGTATATTTTTGGCCTGATAGTTAGAGAAAGTGCGGCTAAGCTCTTGGAAATATTGTGCAAGCCGCCCATAGCCGCCGGGTTTCAGCAGATCGGTGCACACGGTTACGGTGCTAAATCCATTAAGAAGCAAATGCGAAACGTTGTAGCAGTCAGCACCGCCAGAAAATGAGATGTCGAGCGCTCCCTCGAAACGGCTTTGAAACTTTGCAGCAAGGTTGGCAGCAACAGGATGGAGTGCATTGCCGGTGAGATAAACATCGGTGGTAGTGTCGGGGATTTGACCGGTAATATTGCGACAAGGCAGGCCTCCACAAATTTTTATTGTCAGATCCAATTTCATCTCCGAAGCAGTAGCCTTGATGGCGTCGATCAGATCGAGCGCTTCGCCATATTGGATGTCATCTTCAAAATGCGCCTCATCAATCTCCACATGCAAAGCATTCTCTGCACTCAGGATGGCGCGCACCGACCGATAGCCCAATAAAGTGGGGGTGAATTTTATGACGGGATGCAATTTTTTATCCACCATCAGAAATTTACAGATATATTCAAGCTCGCGTGCTGAACACTCTTTGGAGCTATTAACTGTAAAGCTGTTGGAAATTTGATCCGGTATATTTATTTTATCAATTTCAGGATATATATTTTTAATGGCCAGCAACTTCTCAGCTTTTTCTGCACTGCAATCGATCATTTTATCAATAAACCATTGCATCTTCTCGCCGCGAATATCGGCAAGGCTGTTGCCAAGGCTCATGTTAAAAATGGTTCCGATAGCATCGTCATTTTTTTTGCGCGTGAAAAGCTTATGATTCAAAATGTGGATAATGATCCAGGCATTGAGAAACTGATCGTAGGCTTGCTCAACATTCAATTCGATGGTTCCTTCGCAATGATGTGCACCCTGAAAGATGCTGATACTTGGTTTGATAATGTCGTCAGCCGGCGACGGGGTTACAGTTTTCAACTCGATATAGCGGGCGCCGCACAGCCAGCCGCTCACGATATTCTGTGCCAACTGAGTATGTGGTCCCGAAGCAAGACCAATTGGATTGTGCAATGTCTGTCCATACTTTTTGGTGTACAGAACATGATTGTGCCAATGTTTATAAAAAAGTTTCTCGGGAATGTCGAACACTTCATTATTCTTGTTCAGATCGTTAAGTATTATTCCCAGCAGTTGCTCAAGCGTAGCAGGATTCATCAGAAAAAGGTATTTACTCGTGATTGATGTGGAAAAAGCAAAAATAAAACTATTTCTCTTCAAAACGTCCGATTTAAATAAAAATCCTTTTCTGATTTAATTTGTAATGGATTCAAATTAAAAATTAAGAATTAGTTTTTATAAAAAATAGGATTTCCGGAGCATCTGTTCCAAAAAACTTTCTACCTTTACTTCAATTTTTATAATTAATAACATTAAAAGATTAGCACCATGAAGAAATTTACAGTTTTTGTAATGTCCCTGTTTGTCTGCTTTGGCAGCATGCAGGCACAACAAGCCCTTGCGGGAGGCAAATGGTCAATCGTAAAAACCTACAACATTCCCGGCAAGGCTTCCGGTTTGGCTTTTGATGGCCAATACCTTTATTTTGGCATCTACGGTTCCGGCGGCGATCAGTTTTATCGTTTCGACACCGCCAGCGGCGTAGCTACTTTGCTTTTCAACCACCCGACAATCGACGACAGCTATGGGATGAGTTATGGCAACGGCCATCTGTGGGTGGTGCATCAGCCTTCGGGAAGCTCCAATCCGTCGCTGGCCATAGAGCTTGATTTTGATGGAAATATTATCTCCAGCCTGCCCCTCCCCGACCATTACATGTCAGGTGTGGCTTACGATGACGGCACTTTGTGGGCTTGCACTTATTATCCCGATCCGGGCATGACCTACCACCTGGATGCTGCGGGCAATGTGCTTAGTCAGTTTGCACCTCCTGTGGCCAATCAAATTTGGGATGTTTGTCTTCAGGACGAATTTCTGTGGTTTGCCGATTATTATGCAAACCTGCTTTACAAAACCGACCTTACCGGCGCGCTCCTCGAAGAACATCCGTGTGAAAATATAAAACCGTCCGGAGTTGTTTACGACGGCAGCTATTTGTGGTATGTCGACGGGCAACTGAGCAGCCCGAGTGTGCTTTACAAAGTTGACCTGGGCGGCGCCGGCACACCTGTGATCAACGTTCCGGTAACAGAGTATGATTTTGGAACGGTAGCAGTAGGCGACTCGGCGGTGTGGAACATCACGGTGCAAAACAGCGGCACGGCTAACCTGACAATCAATTATCTCGACTACCCTATTTCGGTACCGGTATATAGTTGGGAGACCTTTCCCCAGGTAATCGAACCGGGCAACTCCACTGAACTGGAAATAATTTTTAAACCTGTGCAAGTTTACACGCTTAATACCACCGTCATCATCCAATCCAACGACCCGGTAACTCCGGAGGTGCAAATTGCACTCACAGGCGAAGGGGTGCTTTCCGGTCCCGTCATCTTTGTGCCTTCCACCAATGTCGATTTCGGTCAGGTGCGTAAAGGTGCATTGACGCGGCGCACCATCACAGCTCAAAACGATGGTGACGAAACGCTCATTATCACCTCTTTCGAAAGCAACAGCGAATATTTTACTGCTGACCCGCAGTTGCAGCTTCCGCTGATGATAGCGCCGCTCAACGCTGCAGAGCTTGCAATCTGGTTTCATCCAACCGATAACCAAACCTACAACGGCACATTTACCATCGAAAGCAACGACCCGCAAAGCCCTGCGGTGCAGGTTACCGTTTCCGGAACAGGTTTTTTGCAGGCCTATCCCATTGCCGATGTGTTGTGGGATTACACAATTGATGTTAGTTACGACAATAGCCCCAAAGCCATCACCCCGATAGCCGACATAAATGGCGACGGGATCAGTGATGTGATTGTTGCTTCTGAAGACAATTATATCCGTTGTTTTAATGGAAATGCGCATGTTACAGGGGATGTGCTGTGGGAACACGAAATTTATTCGGGCAACGTGTGGAGCAAACACGGATTGATGACGATAGCTGATGTCGACGGCGATGGTTATCAGGATGTAATTGCAGGAACCACAGGTGGCGACCGCAGCGTGATAATGCTTTCGGGCAGAACCGGTGAACAGA
>JAAYIU010000085.1 GCA_012523265.1 Bacteroidales bacterium
CTCAACTCTTCTTCTCTACACAACCTTCCCGTTCAAAATCACCTTTTCCACTTTATTAACACCAAAATAATAGGGCATATAGGCTACGGAGGGCATAGGCCGGGTGATGAAAAGGTTTGCTTTTTTGCCGATGGCGATGGTGCCCAGTTCGTGGCTAAGACCCATAGCATAGGCGGTGTTGAGGGTGGTAGCATTGATGGCTTCTTCGGGTGTGAGGCGATAAAGGATGCAAGCCATCGAGAGGATGAGCTGCATGTTGCCCGAGGGCGAGGAGCCCGGGTTGAAATCGCTGGCCATAGCTACGGGCAGTCCCGCGTCGATCATGCGACGGGCAGGCGCCAACTGCATATTCAGGAAAAACGCAGCTCCAGGTAAAATGGTAGGCATCGTATCGGAGCCGAGTAGTGCCTCAATCTCAGCCTCACCGGTAAATTCCAGATGATCTACCGACAAGGCACCATATTTTACGCCCACCTGTATGCCACCGGAATAGTCGAGTTCGTTGGCATGAATCTTTGGCGGCAGCCCATATTTCATCCCGGCATTCAGGATGCGATCGGTATCTTCGACAGTAAAAAAGCCACGGTCACAAAATACGTCGATGTAGTCGGCCAGACCCTCAGAGGCCACCACGGGTATCATCTCATTAATAATCAAATCCACATACTCCTCCTGCCGTCCCTTGTAATCAAGCGGAACGGCATGGGCGCCCAGAAAGGTAGAGATGATGGTGAGCGGCGACAACTCTTTGACACGGCGGATAACGCGCAGCATCTTAAGCTCGCTTTCGGTGGTGAGGCCATAGCCGCTTTTGATCTCCACGGCGCCGGTACCGTAGCGGGCAATCTCCTGCAAACGCCCGAGCGCGTCTATGGTGAGTTCTTCTTCCGACATTTCCTGTAGTTTGCGTGCGCTGTTGAGGATGCCCCCGCCCCGACGTGCTATCTCTTCGTAAGAAACTCCTTTTATCTTATCGATGTATTCTATTTCGCGGCTGGCCGGATACACCAGATGCGTGTGCGAATCGCAGAATGCAGGGAACACCATGCCGCCGGCAGCATCTATCGTTTGATAACTATTTTGGTTTTGTAACTCTGGCAATTGCGACAAATCGATCATCTTACCAAATTTGTCAATCTTGCCATCCGACAGATAGATAAAGGCGTCGTCGATGGTTTCCAGCTCCGACATTTCCTTGCCGGAAGCTTTGCTACGCAACGAATTATCTATCTGTACAAGCGTTTTAATGTTTTTAATCAGAATATTCATTGTTATTTTATTGATGAGTTTTAAAAATTTTTAATAATTTTGCGCTTCTGTTCGTTTAATTAGTTGCTGATTATCAATAACGTAAACAATTAACTATTCAAAAATAAAAGCGGAAAACATGAAATCATTTACTTTAGGAATGTTCAAGTCCTTGTTATTCACTTTACTGGCAACGCTGCTGTTAAGTGTGCAAAGCGAGGCACAAAATTATGAAAAGTATTACATCGATGGCAGTTTGTACGTCAAATTCGTCGATTCGTATGCGCACCACCTGCAGGTTAATGCTGATAAAACAGTAAGCCTCACCGACGCCGCATACTTTGCTGACTTCGTCGAAACCTTTGAGGTACAGTCTATCACCCGTCCTTTCGACTATCGCAATGCGCATAAACGGTTGCAAACTTTCGAAATGAAACTGCGCGACCACAGCCGGCTGGAAGAAGCCATTGCTGCTTTGGAGCAACGCCCGGAAATAGAATATGCTGAGAAAGTTCCCATGCAATACACCGACTTTAAACCCAACGACACACTCTACAACCTTGTGAGTGGCCTCAACAACTGGAACTGGCATCTGGATGTGATTCAGGCCGAATTGGCTTGGGACATTACGCATGGCGACGCAGAAATAAAAGTTGCTATCGTTGACAACGCCATCTGGTCAGAACATCCTGACCTGGCCGACAAAATCGTGCTTCAGCGTGATGTGATGAACAATACAAACAGCTCCGACCCTCCTGCCGGTGGCAATCCGGCCGACTGGTCGCACGGAACGCACTGCTCGGGTTTGGCTACGGCCATCACCAACAACGAAATAGGCATAGCCGGCATTGGTTTCAACACCAGCATTATCGCCGTAAAGGCTGCTAACGACAACAGCCCCAACGGCATCTACGGACAGTACGGCATGTCGTGGGCCATGAACAATGGTGCCCATATCATCAGCATGTCATACGGCGGACCGGGATTCAGCAGCACTGTGCAAAACCTCATCAATACCGGACACAGCAACGGAATCGTTTTCGTAGCTGCTGCCGGAAACGACAACAACAGCGTTCTGCATTATCCTTCGGCCTACAACCACGTGATATCAGTGGCTGCCACCGACGAAAATGACAAAAAAGCCGACTTCTCCAACTTTAGCGAAACAGTCGACATTGCTGCCCCGGGCGGCTCCGGAACCAATGGCCCAGCAGGGTTGCTTAGCTCTACCTGGGATTTTACCGTCCGCGGATACTACGATTCTTATTCCGGCACCTCAATGGCCTGTCCGATGGTAGCCGGACTATGCAGCCTTATTCTTTCCATCAATCCCGATATTACTCCCGACCTGGTAGAGGAAATCCTGAAAACTACCTCCGATAATATCGATGATCTGAATCCCGATTACATCGGTATGATTGGCGCTGGGCGCATCAACGCATACCAGGCCGTGATGGCTGTACCCTATACACCAGTAGTCGACTTTACGGCTGAAATTCCTTTGGTCACTCCCGGCGCAACGGTTAACTTTACTGATCTCTCTTTGGGAATCCCCTCCACCTGGAGCTGGACATTCGAAGGCGGCGTCCCAGCTACCTCCACCAGCCCCAATCCTGCTGTAAGTTATCCCAATGCAGGCACCTACAACGTAACCCTGGAAGTGTCCAACGACTTTGGAACGAGCACTATCACAAAAGAAGATTTTGTTGAAGTCACCACCACTCCCGCTCCTTTTGTAATGTTTGCGGTAAGCGATACCAACGCATGTATTTTGGATGCGGTAATTTTTGAAGATATGACCCATTATCAGCCCGTTTCCTGGCTATGGAATATCGAGCCCACTGAATATGAATTTCTCGAAAACACCTCGGCCACTTCACAGAACCCCATTGTGGCATTTCTGGAGCCTGGCGAATACAGCGTCAGCCTCACCGCTACCAACGCTAATGGCAGCAACACAACTTCTTACATAGATTTCCTGAACATCAGCGGCATGGTACTTTCGTTTGAAAGCGGCTTTGAAGATGGCGCCACTACTGATTTTGAACTCATGGCCGGCCCCAAAGCCGACATCAGTGTGGATAGCCGCGCTGCTAATACAGGAGCGTTTGGATTGCATTTTACCGGACACACTGCATTGCAAGGCTGGCAGGGAGGCCCCACCTCCACCACTCCCGAACAGGCCTGGGATGTCAACACCGATTTCAACTCTTCGGCGTATGTCTGCAACATCAACGCTACAGAATTTGTGTGGCTTCATCTTACACTCGATCTGAAACAAACTTTTAGTCTGGGCAACAAACTTTCATGGTTCAGAGTGCTGGTAAATGATACTGTGCAGATTCCCAACGAAGACGGTGTACTAAATTTTAATCCCGAAACCAATGAAGATCCTTTTGTAGAGCAGAAATTTATCCTGGATCCCTGGGCTGGCTCCTATTTCACACTCACGCTGAATGCAAGCTGCCGGTTGGTCGATAAATTTTTTAATGAAGGTGATAACGTTTTTGTGGATAATGTAATCATTACGGGAAGCATGGTAGGTGTGAATGAGCCTGTGGAAGTACCTTTCGATATAACCGCAGTGTATCCCAATCCTGCCAAAGACAACATCATGGTAAGTTATTTTACCAACACCCGGACTCAGGTTCAGGTGCGTTTGTCATCCATCACCGGGCAATTGGTCTACACTTCACAATACGACGCACACAACGGAAACAACACCCTTACAATAGACGTATCGCAGCTCCCGAAAGGCGTGTATGTGATGTCGGTGGAAAGCTCTAATGGTGTTACCACCAAAAAAGTTATTGTGGAATAACATATTGATTTGTTTTTAAATAAAAAAGGCGATCCTGATGATGGGTCGCCTTTTTTTGTTTTTTTTAAATCAAAATAGTTGTTCTGTTTTGATGTTGAAAATTTGCTTTGCGATTTTTAACTAATTTTGCGCCCTAACAATTTCACAAAAAGCTATATCATATTATGAAGAATGGATTACTAACGCTTTCGCTGATGCTGATTTTCCTGCAGATAACTTTTGCCGGCAATCCGGTATCGGTCGCAGATGCCCAACGTGTCGCGCACAACATCTATTTCGAACGCAGCTATCAGCAACAACCTATCGACTATGCAAACGTGGCTGCCGCTGATGTGCGTACTTTAGAAGACAACAACGGAGCTGCTGCTCTTTACATCTTTAATATCAAAAATGGTGGCTTCGTCATCGTTCCTGCCGACGATGCTATGCCTCCCATCATTGGCTACGACCTTTCTGGATGGTGCCCGGATGCAGGCATCAACACCAACTTCGACAGCTTTTTGGATACTTACGTAGATGAGATCGTGTACATTCGCAGCCGCGCCATCGAAGCTGAAACGTCAGTTAGCGAGGCATGGCAAAAATATTCGACAGATAACCCTGGTACTCTAGCCACCAAAAGCAACGAGCGGGGTGTGTCGCCGCTGCTCATCAATTTGTGGAACCAGGACAACCCTTTCAATATGTATTGTCCGGCCGCTCCGGCAGGTCCTGGCGGACTCGTGTATGCCGGATGCGTGGCTACAGCCATGTCGATGGTGATGCACTACTGGCGCTACCCGCTACAAGGAACCGGCAGCCATGGCTACACCTGGGGAAACTACGGGTACATATTTGCCAACTTTGGTGAAACCGAGTATATCTACAACAATATGCAGGAAGAGATGGACAACGAGATGACAGACATCGCCCTGTTGCAGTTTCATTGTGGCGTAGCTGTGGAGATGATGTACAGTGCCAGTGGCTCAGGCGCTTATAGCTGGGATGTCCCGGGTGCCATCAAGCAGCATTTTGGATATGCCGGCAATGCCACTATCAAACAAAAACAAAGCTACTCCAACACCGGCTGGGCTGACTTATTAAAAGGACAAATAGATGCCGGACAGCCGATGTACTACTCAGGGGCGAGCAGCACCAGCGGCCATGCCTTTGTATGCGATGGCTATGATGATGCCTCACTTTTTCATTTTAACTTCGGCTGGAGCGGAAGCTCCAACGGCTTTTATACCCTGAACGATGTCGGTGGCTATAGCAGCGGACAAGCGGCAGTGATCAATTTTATTCCCGGCGGCGATTATCCTTACAACTATTCAGGACAGCAACTAATAACCGGTAGCTGCGGCTCGATAGAGGATGGCAGCGGCCCGGTAGAAAACTACGCTGCCGACAACGAAACAAGCTGGCTCATCACACCGCAGTCGCCCGAAGACTCCGTGACATCAATCACACTGGAATTTAAACGCTTTGAGCTTTCAGAAGATGACGAGGTGGCCGTTTATGACGGCGCCACCCCCAGCGCATCCCTTTTAGGAACCTATACCGGCACCAACCTACCACCGGTGATGAATTCGACGGGTAACGAATTGTTGGTGGTATTCAAAAGCAATGGCGAAGCCACCGCCAATGGTTTTCTGGCCGAGTACACCTCCCATCACCCTACTTGGTGCAATGGCCTCACGATGCTCACCGAACCCATGGGCGAAATCAGCGACGGCAGCCTAAACTTCAACTACTCCCACAATAAGATGTGCAAATGGATGATCATGCCAACCGAGCCTGGCGCCACCACTTTGCATTTTACCGCTTTCGACACCGAGCCTGTAAACGATAAGATTCTGATCTATGACCAGGCCAACATGCAACTGCTGGCTGAATATTCCGGTCATCACACCCCCGACAATCTGCCTGCACCGGTAACATCGCCCAGCGGAAAATTTTATCTCATCTTTATTACCAACAAAACCATTTCCGGCCAGGGATGGGAAGCCTGGTATGCACCCGAAACGGTAGGAATAACTTCTGACGCCGGCCAAACCAACCAGATGCACATCTTCCCCAATCCAGCCACTGACCTGGTAACCCTTGGCCTGCCCACGGCCACTTCCGCCAGCACAACAATCGACATCTACAGTCTGGACGGTAAGAAAGTATTTGCCGGCAAAACCGACGGAAACAGCAACTACACCTTCAGCGTAAAGGATTTCAAACCCGGCATTTATGTAGTGATTGCCCGCAACGGAGAGATGTTTTACCGCAAAGAGCTGGCAATTTATTAAGAAAAACCATCATTTTTTTTTCAAAAAGAGAAAAATAATTTGTTGGTTCAAAAATTAAAATTACTTTTGCAGCCGTTTTGAAACGAAAACGAAAGTTCTTCAACACCGATGGCCCGTTCGTCTAGCGGTTAGGACGCCAGGTTTTCATCCTGGTAGCAGGGGTTCGATTCCCCTACGGGCTACCATCCAAAACTTAAACCCGTTGTTAATAAATACATTAACAGCGGGTTTTTTTATTGCGGGAACGAATAGGTGAACAACCCCGCGTTTTACAGCAAGGAAAATGCTGGACAAAACATTTCTTCGCAACAATTCCCGATTGCCAAAATGACGACAATGCGAATTTGGTCGTACCTATTTTGTTTTTCTCCTCGCCGCGCACACCTGCTAAATTGTTAGATTTGCGCTTTATTTATTGGTTTTTAAAACAAAAAAATAGATGGCGAAGAAAAACGGGAACGCACCAGAAGAACCCCTGGAAAAACAACTGTGGAAAACTGCCGATAAGCTGCGCAAGAACATTGATGCGGCTGAATACAAGCACATCGTTTTGGGGTTGATCTTCCTGAAATACATTTCTGATGCGTTTGAAGAATTATTTGCACGGCTTAAAGTTGAAGAAGCTCAGGGAGCAGACCCCGAAGACAAAGACGAATACAAAGCAGAAAATGTGTTCTTTGTGCCGCAGGATGCCCGATGGAATTATTTGCAATCCAAAGCAAGGCAACCCGAAATCGGGAAATTTGTGGATGAAGCAATGGATGCCATTGAAAAAGAAAATGCATCGCTGAAAGGCGTTTTGCCAAAAGTATTTGCCCGACAAAATCTCGACCCTACCAGCTTGGGCGAACTCATCGACTTGGTTGGAAACATTGCTTTAGGCGATGCCAAAGCAAGAAGTGCCGATGTGCTCGGACACGTTTTTGAATATTTCCTGGGTGAGTTTGCCCTTGCAGAAGGCAAAAAAGGTGGGCAGTTCTATACGCCAAGAAGCGTTGTGGAGTTATTGGTTGAAATGCTGGAACCCTACAAAGGACGCGTATTTGACCCCTGCTGTGGTTCGGGTGGTATGTTTGTTCACTCCGAAAAATTTGTAACCGAACACCAGGGAAAAGTAAACGGCATCTCCATTTACGGACAGGAAAGCAACCAAACCACCTGGCGACTGGCTAAAATGAACCTCGCTATTCGGGGCATCGACAGCTCGCAAGTAAAATGGAACAACGAAGGCAGTTTTTTGAACGATGCCCACAAAGACCTCAAAGCAGATTTCATCATTGCCAATCCGCCTTTTAACGTGAGTGACTGGGGTGGAGATTTGATGCGCACCGACGGACGCTGGCAATACGGCACACCGCCAACAGGCAATGCCAACTTTGCCTGGATACAACATTTTCTGTATCATTTAGCGCCTGCCGGACAAGCAGGTTTTGTACTTGCAAAAGGTTCCCTTACGTCAAAAACCTCCGGCGAAGGGGATATTCGTAAAGCTTTGGTGGAAAATAGTTTGATTGATTGCATCGTAAACCTTCCGGCTAAGCACATTTCAACCTTGACGCAATACTCTCCGTAGGATATCGAGTCAATTCAAAACGTGGTACCCAATTTGCGTAAAAGCCAAACTGAAAGTCGCTGTAAAACGACTTTTAAGAAAGTATGGTTATCCGCCCGACATGCAAAAGTTGGCGACAGAAACAGTTTTAAAACAAGCAAAAATGATAGCAAACGAAATAACGGCATAACAAAAACCATTAAATTTAATAAGCTATGGGATTAAATGATATTAAAAAGGAACTAAAGAAACTCGACAAGGATAAGCTTGTTGATTTGGTTGCAGACTTGTATAAAAAAAATAAGTCGGTAAAAGAATTCCTGGAGTTTTATGTAAGCCCCAATGAGCAAGAGCTTTTCTTGAAATATAAAGAGAAAGTTTATGAAGCATTTTACCCAAAACGAGGTTATCGATTTAAACTTTCAGATGGAAAAAAAGCAATTTCTGATTTTAAAAAGTTAGAAGCATCAAAAGAATTGCTTTCAGAATTAATGCTTTTCTATGCTGAAACAGGAGTGGAATTTACCAACGAATTTGGAGATATTGATA
Source organism: Bacteroidales bacterium (assembly GCA_012523265.1). Lineage (GTDB taxonomy): Bacteria > Bacteroidota > Bacteroidia > Bacteroidales > 4484-276 > SABY01. The sequence goes on from JAAYIU010000085.1 coordinate 8,447, forward strand.
TCCCATTTTATACTAGTGTTGCAAGTGTTTACTCAAATGCCCTCAAATTAATGGATAAAGAAAATATTCTGGATAAATTTGCTGACCGTGCCAAAAAAATAGTGGACGATACAAGCGATATTGGATGGGGTTTTCATGATGAACTTGGAGATATTTACAGCGACTTTAATAATTAAGTTAATAAAGAAAAAGAAATCACGATTTCCCAACAAAGTCTTTTACGTTGCTGGGTTTAGTAATAGCTCCCTGGCTGTTTCCAAAAAATTCACAAAAAAGTGGCGCCAGTCAAAGGAATTTGTATATTTGCTCATCACCAATACCTACATGATCATGAAAAAAATACTTGTTCCCGTCGATTTTTCAGAACATACCTCCACGGTATGCAACTTTGCCCTCGAGATCATCAAGTCCACAGGCGGCGAGCTTCGGCTGTTTCATGCCTATTTCGACTTTATGATCGTTCACAACAGCGGCATCCCTTACAGCATCCATGCCGGCGAGTTGTACAACCAGGAAATGCTCATCAAGATTCGTGAAGATGCCAAAGCTGACATGGAAAAGCTGGTGGCAAGTCTCGGAGAGCAGCTTGAGCGTAAAAACATTACCAACGTCCGCATTGTGCACACCCTCACCGGCGGCATGCCCGAGGAGGAGATCCTGAACATCTCCGAGACGTATGCTCCCGACCTGATCATCATGGGGACGAGGGGCAAAGGCGGAAAAGACATCCTTACAGGAAAGGTGTCGTCGAAGGTGGTACAGAACACCGTATGCCGTATTCTTACCGTGCCGCGCGAAGCTCAATACAATGGTTTCAAAAACATTCTCTACACCACCGACTTCAACGATGAGGACGACAGCGATTTGCAACGCCTCATCGAACTGCTCGGGTATTATAACCCAATGATCCACTGTATCCACATCGACATCGACGACGACTATCCTGTCGACGCTGCCCGCATGCAGAAGCTAAAGCAGCAGTTCCCCATCGAGGTGGCCAGAAATGCTTCTATCACTTTCGAGGTGATTCGTCATGATGATTTTCTGGAGGGGGTAAACGAATATGTAGAAGCAAATCAGATCGATCTCATCGCGGTTGTAAATCACCGCAGGAGTTTCCTCAAGCGCTTGTTTACCAAGGATCACACCCGCGAGCTGCTCTCTGCCAGCGATCTGCCGCTGTTTATCTTTCCGGGAAAGGCGAACTAAAAGATGGGAAAGTCGTAATGTGAAAACAGTTCAGGCGTAAGTTAAAAAACTCTGAGAGTTTGTTGAAGAGTCAGTTAGATTCCTCTCCCCCCAGCCGGTGGAGAGAAATCTAAAAATGCGACAATACCTTTATGGTGGGTCGGGAATTCCGGAAGTGCAACTAAAGAAACCAGCTTATTTCCGCTTGCCGGTTTTGGGGTCGTAGCCACGTTGTTTGGCCATCTCTTCGAGGCGATGCTGGAATTTCGACTTCTTCACAGTCTTTTTCTTGGCAGCCATAATCTTTGCCCTGATCTTATCTTCGTCGATAGAACGCCGGATGATGAATATCTGTGCAAAGGTTATCAGGTTAGCCAGCAGGTAATAGTAGCTAAGTCCGGAAGCGTAGTTATTAAAAATCCCCAAAAACATCACCGGCATGATGTACAACATGATTTTCATGCCGGGCATCTGCGCATTGGCCGAACCCATCATCTCGTTGTTTACTTTGGTATAGATGATAGTGGAGATGGTCATCAATAGGGTGAAAAGGCTCACGTGGTCGCCGTAAAACGGAATGGTGAAGGGCAGATCCAGAATAGAGTCGTAGCTCGAAAGGTCGTGCGCCCACAGGAAAGATTCCTGACGCAGCTCTATCGAAGAAGGAAAAAACCTGAACATGGCGATCAATATCGGAAACTGCAGCAGCATGGGCAGGCATCCGGCCATCGGGTTTACGCCCACCTTTTTATAGAGTGCCATGGTCTCCTGTTGTTTTTTGAGCGCATCTTCCGTTTTCGGATATTTTTTATTAATCTCCTCCACCTCAGGCTTGAGCACCCGCATGCGTGCCGACGACTTGTAGGTTTTGTAAGCAATCGGGGAAAGCACCAACTTGAGCAACACGGTAAGAATGAGAATGACGATACCATAACTCCATCCATAGCCGCCCAGCCAGTCGAAAACGGGTATCACCGCGTAAATGTTTATCCAGGCCAGCAAGAAGAATCCCCATCCCAACGGCACCTGCCGCTCAAGCTGCAGATCGAATTTTTTGAGCGTACGGTATTTGTTAGGTCCGAAATAAAACTTTGCTCCAAAGGATTGATTTTGGGTGTTATTATAAGGTATTGCGATAAGCGCCTGCATTGTTCTAAGGTAATGCTTGTCTGTTTTTTGCAAATCAGTAAAGGTCTCTATCTCGGCATTGCGAAAAGCCTGGTCGGCGATGATGGTAGAAAGGAAAAACCGCGACTTGAATGAGACCCATTTTACTTGGCTGGAAAGCTTTTCTTTTACATCCTTTCGCTCGGAGAGGTAATCGACATCATCCTGGACATATTTGTAATAGATGGTAGATTCGTTTCGCTCGTTGTCGAGGCTGGCCTCCTGGCGCCGCAGGTCGGCTTTCCAGTTAAGATCGAAGTAGGCAGTCTCGGGGTCGATCACATTGTTCATCCCTACGATGTTGAGCTTGTAGCCCATCATATATTTGTCGCCATAGAGGGTGTACACATATTCGATGTAGCTGCCGGGCGTGCCGTCGGGATGCAGCCGCATGGCAAAGGTAAGGCTGTCGTCGCCGGCCACAAAGAGCGAATCCTTTCCGTCGAAACGGCGGTCGGCGTAATGTGGTGTAAAATAAAGATCGCTGGTATTGATGCTGCGGTTGGCCGAGAAAAAGGTGTAGCCAAACTGCGTGTCGTCGTTGTTGTAAAGGAATAGCGGCAGCGAGTCGTAGGTTTGGTAGTCTTTAAGCTCCACGTTTACAATCTTTCCGCCTTTGGAGGTTAGAAAGAGTTTTATTTTTTCGTTTTCAAGAATAAAACCTTTGTCGTCGCCGGTTGCTGCTCCGGCAAAGTAACCCAGACGGCTGGCGAGTGCTGCCTGCTGTGCTGAGTCTAAGGCCGCTGCACCACCGGGCTGAGTGGCTTGTTGCTCTGGTTGCTTTAGCTGCCGTTCGCGCAAGAGTGAATCGCGCCGGGCCTGACTGGCACGCACCATGCTGATGGAATCAGCAACATGCTGACGTCGCAGAAGCTCCTCTTCCGATGGTTGAGTGAAGTAAATGTAGCCAACAAAGATGGCGAAGATTAAGACAAGTCCTGTAATTGTATTTCTATCCATTACCAGATGGTACTTAGCGAGTAAAAACTATAATAAAAACGGGCGCAAAGATAGGCTTTTTTATTGGCGGCTCACAAGGAAAGCAAGTCTTCAGTTGGCAGCCAACAGCCGGCAGTTAGCAGTCGGCAGTTGGAATTCTCATAAAGGTATCGCGCCGTCTGGAAATGCTAATGAATCATGATTTACGCCTGCCCTGCGGTGATTTCGGTGGTTGTGGTGGTTATGGTGGTTGCGCTTGTCGAAACCAGCTTGTCAAAAGAATTGCTGCATACGATTGAAGATTTGAATTTTAGAAATTAGAAGATAAAGGATATCTGGTAGAGATAAGTGGTGGGTGATGAAAGCCCAGTCTTCAGTCGGCAGCAGTCAGTCAGTAGCAGGCAATCATAAAAACGCATTGCATGCGTATGGAAATGCTAATGAATCATGATTTATTCCTGCCCTGAGCAAAATCCCTTTAGGATGCGGAGGTTTTCATTGTGTTCTTTGTCGCTTCTTCGAACAAAAAAAACTTCGACCTGTCCGGAAATTTCCATTTGATTTGTCTTTTTATTCAATACATTTGCAACCTGCATCCTGTAGTTGTCAATAGGCGTGACTCTCTTTTGGTTTAATCCTTAACAATTGCAGGATTTTTTTTAAACAAAATCCTTATCCGCTGATATTGAATAAAAAAACAGCCACACCCGATAAAAAGGATGTGGCTGTTTTAGATATTCAGTTATTAAAATCATTGTTTTATCCACTTACCTGTTTCGTACAATCCATCAGGCGAAGTAATTCGGTATAGATACGTACCCGAATTTAAATGGCTTGTACTAATTGCAGCCTGGCTGGCATTAATTTCATGTTGCAACATTTGTCGTCCATTGAGATCGAACAATACAAAAAGGCTCCGTTGATATTGCACTCCAACTCTCACAATTAAGACCTCGTTGCCCGGATTGGGAAACACTACTGCTTCTTTAGTTTCGAGGCCTGACAATTCTGAGTCACCAGTAATCAATCCCTGGTTATTCAGTTTAAACAGTACTACATCGTTTTGCTGGCTGCTGGTATTGTGGTAATCATAACGCCACCCGCCTATCAGACATCCACCATCTGGAGTAGCCACTACATTATTAAGAATGTAATAGGCATCGCCACCATAAAACCTTTCCCATCGAACATTTAAAGAGCTGTCGGTTTGTAAAATGACAAACCACGAATCTTGTGTTGAATAGTAAAGATCCCCTATATTGATATTATGTGTAGCGCCAATAAATATCGAATCGTAATTGCGAAAACTGATGCCGGATGCAATAGCCAAAAAATCGATGGTATCAGAATTACCCCAATAATGCAGCACAGTACCGGTTGTATCAAAGGGGTGTTCTTGATGATAAAATACAATATTCCACAGGCTATCAGGATTATGAGAACGCGCAGCAGCATAAAAAGAATGATCGCTGTCCCACTGAACACTCAATGGATTCCATATAAAGTCGGACATAGGATAATATTCGACAAGCTCAAAAGCGCTGCTCAGATGCTCGTAACGACTAAGCAGCGGATTAGCTGCAAAATACCCGCCTGACGGAAGGCGGCGCATATCCTCATAATAAGCCACATCCCACTCCTGACCAAATCTTACCGCTTTTACACTATCATAGTCAAAATCGAAAGCATAGGCAAAAGCTTTTAACATTGTACTTCCATTATCACCATAGCCACCATAAACCAATATTTCATCCTCATTCTTACTTGCACCAGCGCCGAAAAACATATCTGAGGATGGAAAAGAGTAAGTAACAGTGTCAAGCACCATCAGATCATGTGTCATTCGATATAGAGCAATACCTGCCTCAAAATATTCTACATCATGAAAAATAGCAATTACATCCAGTGTTTTGTCATCGTGGACAAATACTTTCTCAATAGTAAGATCCCGATACGGAAGGCCCAGCTCTCTTCTGGCAGTCTCTGTGCCATACAAATCATATTGTGCTACAATTGATCGTTTCTCACCTGTAACGGGATGTTCTACATAATAACTAACATAGGCTGTTCCCTGATTTCCTGTCGTAATATCGCTTAAAATCTCGTCGGTCTGTTAGTCTATTACAACGTCCCAGGTTGGGGTTTGAGCAGTTAGGAAGAATGAGCGTAGTACTAAAATTAATAATACTGCTATATTTAATCGTTTTCTTATCATAAGAGGATTTAAAAATGTTATTAAATTTGGAATGTATTCAACACTACAA
>JAAYIU010000430.1 GCA_012523265.1 Bacteroidales bacterium
AGTAGCGGCCCTCCTTTTCGACTGATCGAGCACAGCGATCTGGTGGCTGTGATGCGTCGCAATGAAGAGAAAGTGCGCGCTTATGCCAAACGACACCAGGTCAAGAAATGGTTTACCAATGCCGAAGCACTTGTAAAAGATCAGGAAGTGGACGCTGTGTATATTGCCACACCTCCCGCCAGCCATTTGGAGTACACGCGCCTGGCTGCTGCCCATGGCAAGCCGGTGTATGTCGAAAAACCCATGGCGCTCAATTACGGCCAATGCCTGGAAATGATTGCCGTGTGTAAAGCTGCCGCAGTGCCGTTGTTTGTAGCTTATTACCGGCGCACACTGCCACGATTTCTTGCCATCAAAAATTTAATCGACAATGGTGAAATTGGCAATGTCCGTTTTGTAAATGTGGTGATGTATAAAAAAGCTGTAACGTCTTCAGCGGCAGGGTGGCGCGTGGTTCCGGAAATTTCGGGTGGCGGATTGTTTGTCGATCTGGCCAGCCACCAGCTCGACCTGTTGCAGTTTTATTTTGGTGATATCATCTCTGCCGATGGTTATTCGGCACATCAGGCTGCCGGCTATGCTGCCGAAGACCATGTGAGCGGAGCTTTCGTGTTTGCTTCGGGGGTGCACGGCACCGGCATCTGGAATTTTGCCGCTTACGCTGATGACGACAAAACCGAGATCGTGGGCGACAAAGGAAAAATCACTTTTGCCACTTTCGGTAATTCGCCCGTAGAAGTTGTAAATGATCGCGGCAGCCGGTTGTTGGATTTGCCCAACCCGCGACACATCCAGCAGCCGCTTATCCAAACCGTAGTGGATGAGTTGCGGGGCGTTGGTCGTTGCCCAAGCACCGGAATAACGGCTGCGCGCACCAACCGTGCAATGGATTTGTTGCGACGGTGAAATTTTATTGCAATTTTTGATTTAAAACATTCTTGTAAAATGCAACAAAAATCTACTCATACAGAAATTGAAATTTTAAAAGCGGCTTTGTCGCAGCCAGAGCTGCTTACCGACGACGATACCGCCGCTGTATTTTACAACTTGCAGCACCTTTACGGGAAAATCGTGGAGCTGAAGGAGCTTTTCCCGCCGACGACGTTGCATGCCATTGCTGTAAAAGCCATGCCTTTGCCATCAGTTTTGGAAAAGATAAAGCAAGCCGGCGTAGGGCTGGAAGCTGCCAGCCTGCCGGAGCTGGTGCTGGCGCTCAAAGCGGGCGTGACGCCGGATAAAGTTGTATTCGACTCGCCGGTGAAAACACGCGAAGAGATACGTTTTGCACTGCAGAATCATGTTCGCCTCAACGCCGACTCGCTGGATGAGGTGGCGCGCATCGCCGAAATCCTGCCGACACTCGAAACAAAAAGTATTATCGGCCTGCGCATCAACCCGCAGGTGGGGACGGGAACCATTGCCATCACCAGCGTAGCCGGCGACTATTCCAAGTTTGGCGTCGTGCTGCGGGTACACCGGCAGGAGATTATAAATCTTTTCGTGCAACATCCGTGGCTCACCGCTTTGCATGTGCATGTGGGATCGCAGGGGTGTCCGTTGCCGCTGCTCATCAAAGGCGTAAAAGCAGTTTACGATCTTGCCGAAGAAATTAATCAGGAGCTGGCACGACATGGGCACGGGCAGCAAATCACCACCTTCGACATGGGCGGCGGACTGCCCGTGGCTTATCATCCCACCGACAACCCGCCCACAATGCAGCAATACGTCGATAATTTGCGGCTGATGATGCCCGGACTTTTTGACGGCACCTACCGGCTTATCACCGAGTTCGGGCGCTGGGTGCATCTCAACGGAGGCTTCACGGTGAGCCGCGTGGAGTATGTAAAACGTAGCACTGCAAATGGCGGCGTAAACACGGCGATGATTCACCTGGGTGCCGATATGTTTATCCGCGAGTGCTACCTGCCGGAGCAGTGGTCGCATGAGTATTCGCTGGCAGATGCGGCAGGCACCCGGAAAAGTGAAGAAGCCACGCAAAAATATATGCTGGCCGGACCGCTGTGTTTTCAGGGCGACATCATAGGGCGCAACATATCGCTGCCGCAAATCCAGGCAGGCGACTGGCTGATCATCCACGACACCGGCGCTTACACTCTCAGCCAATGGTCGCGCTACAACAGCCGCCAAATGCCCAAAGTAATTGGATATTATGGAAGTGGTGATGGATGGGAAATTCTGAAACCACGCGAGACACCAGAGGATTTATGGAGGTTTTGGAAGGGAAAGGAGTAGGTGGAGGTAAACCGCGGAGGCGCGGAGGAAAGGTTCTTAATGCTTTTCCCGTGTGAATTAGCATAATTCGTGCGAATTCGCGGATTCTTTTGACTGTCCGCTAATTTCCGCCAATGGAGCGAATTTCCACTATTTTTTTTAACCACAAAGACCTCAGAGAAGGCGCAAAGGACACGGAGGCAAACCTCTGTGAACTTTGTGAATATACTTCGTGCGCTTTGTGGTTTTTCTTTGTTTTTCACCGCGGAGGCGCGGAGGCGCAGCGGAAAATATGAAGGAATAAGAAAAAATACCGCGGAGGTGCGGGGGTTAAAGCGGCTGCGCCGGATTATTCCTGGCGTAATTAGTTCTCTTTCAGTTTTTTTGGGTCTTGTCGATTATCAAATAGCGTCACAATCCGAATTTCTTTGTCGTCAATCCGGTAATAAATCGTTGTTTATTTTGTCAAAACTGACTTTCTGAGTCGGCTCGATGTCGTACTCATTGGGAAAAGTTCAGGATTTGATCGAATCAAGTTGATTTGTCGGTCTAAAAGTCTGGCAAAATTCCGAATCTCACGTGCAGTCCAACGCTGCTCAAGATATCCAATAATATCCGCCATGTTTTTCAATGCTTCATCAGTCCAAATGATTTTATAGGTATTTTCCATAAATCTGTTTGGCTGATTCATGAGAATTCATCCGTCCCTCCTCAATGTCTTTCAATCCGCGGTTAATGGACGCAAGTTCTTGGTCATTTAGATCGGCATACCAGTCTTTTGATTTAGTGTAATCGTCTTTAATCGCCCGAAGTCTTTCGATCACCGAAGAATCATTAAGTCTTGAAATCCATTCGATTAAGTCCAATTTTTCAGTTTTTATGTTCATTGTCGATACTTTTTTACGAAAAAACTAATTATTGTACAAATGACGAAACCAGAAGGTTCTGCTTCTCGCTATCAATCAAATCCTCCGGAATTGAATAAATGTCCTCTTTAGGGTCTTTTAAAAAGTCGAATGCCGGGTTATTTGAAAGAAATTTCATCCAAATAGCTTCCTCATTTGTCTCTGAAAAATCTGTTTTTGAATTTATTTCAATTGCTTTTATGTTCTATGTTTTTTACAAAAATAGAAAAAATTAATTGGTTTTCTCTGTGTCCTCTGCGCCCCACTCTATGCCCTGTGTGGTTAACATTTCTATTTTTAAACCACAGAGGTAGCAGAGTGAAAAAACCATTTGTTTTTCATAACTGCACGAAAGCAAACCCCGGAAGTTTTTTCGGGTTTTTTTTATTTTGATCAATCCTTCTACACCAACCTCATGGTGATGAGTGGCCGCATGGGAAGCGCTTTGTAGATGGTGTGGGCGTCGCGGGCAGGGATATAAATGTCGATGGCTGGCGTGTAGCCCGGCACTTCCAGCCGGATGATGCTGCGGATAAATCTACTTAGCGTAGCTTTTCGACGGGCAAAGTGGTATTTCTGTCTGGCAAAACCGGCCGCCTCTTCCTGCTGGTAAACGTTGACGGCTATTCCGTTGGTAAGCCAGAGTGTAAAAAAGATGGCTTGACTGAGCGAGGTGTCGGGCAGCGCCAGCGCTGAGGCATTGGTCTCGGTGGTGTCGCGCGGGGCGTTCTTTATCAGAAATGTCTGCTTGCTTACCGATGATACGCTGCTGTCGGCAGTGTGTGGTTCCGAAAACATCCTGATCCAATACACTGGGTCGGTTTGGGAGAACAGTCGGCTGGTTTGGCTTTTGGCAATAGCAACTTTGTGAACGGCTACCCCTTGCAACTCCAGTGCTATGGTTTGCTGCACCAGGTCGATGGTGAGGCTGGCCGAATCGGCAGCCAGCATCGCTACGCGCGACTTGAGCAATGCGTTGTAGGCAAGCCGCTGCCGGTAGGCCGTATCGTTGTGCGCTTGAATATATTCGGTGTGTGCCAGATCGGCGTTATACGCTTCGGTTAGTCGCTGCGAGGTTACACGCACTGCCATAAAAGCCATTGTGGAAGCATACAAAATTACTGCGGCAACGGCTGCAGCAAGCAGGTAAGCTATCGATCTTTTCAACCGCCGGTATTCGCGTGGTGCTTCTTGTTTTGACATCGGGAATTCTTAAAAATTCTATTTTTAATAAATAAAAACTTTGGCGCCGGCGGGCATAGCTTTATAAATGGCTTCCAGGTCGTCGTCGCCCAGGCGGATGCAACCATGCGTCACGGGCATTCCGAGCAATCGCTGATAAAGCGTGCCATGGATCAGATAGCCATTGCCAAGATTGAGCGCATAGTCGCCCAGAGTGGCATAGTCGTAGCGCGACGGATGATTGGCAGAGGGCACGGGCAGTCCTTCTTCCACAAAAGCCCAGTCGGGTTTTATCCACACCGGCGAAGAGGTCTTGCCTCGCACCGTCAGCACGCCGCGTGGCGTTTGAAAAGCCCATTTTTCTTTGTCCGATTTTACCAGCAACGTATAGCTCCCGGTGGAACAAAAACCGGTACGCAACACCTCCTCGCCGGAGCGAAGCGTGAATTTATTCTCGCGCGTATTGATGACCAAAAAGTTGGTACGGGGCATTTTGGCTTTAAGCACCTTTTGCTGACGGGTAATGTCTTTTTCTATCAGAGCCATCATCGCAGCCGATTGGTCAACATCGCCAAGTGTGGATTCTATCCTTGCCTGCGGTGCCGGGAATAAAGGCTGTAGATTTTGAAGCCACGGGATTGCAAACAGAAAAAACAGCAGCAAAACCAAAACCGACGTCAAGAGCCACATCGACAGCCACACCAGCAGTGGGACAGGATGAACCAACTGACGCACGCTCCCAAAGAAGTTGCGCGATACGGTTATCAGCCATAGCTCCCGGCTGCTTCCGATAAATTCGGTTTTGTTATCCATCGTTTAAAGTTCTTACCCGTTACCATTCAACAAGTTTTTCGAGTGGCACCAGCGAGCCGATGATATACACCGGAGTGCCTGCTATGGTGTGTGTGTAGAGCCAATCCATATTTTCGTTTGTCAGCGCTATGCAGCCATCGGTCCAGTTGATGCCACGGCCACCGCCGCCGTGAATTTCTATCAGCCCGCCTATGTCGGCATGGCGCGGCAGGGTACCGTTTTTCTTTTCGGCATCGAAGCGCTTGCGGTCGTCGTTGTTTGGGAAGTCGATCAGCAACGCTTTGTAATACTTGGTTTGTTTGCCCGATTTCTTCCTGGTCACCTTGTATTTTCCTTCGGGGGTAGCTTTATCGCCATGGTGGCGTTTGTCGCCAATCCAGTTTTTCCCCAGCTCGATATCCAGTTCGTTTACCTGTTCGCCGCGATGATACACAAAACATTTCTTTTGAAACTTACTCACCACAAGCACATAATCGCCAGTAGTTTTCGACTGCCGCAGGGCTTCGTTGTTGCGTTCGACCCAAACGCTAAAGTTTTCAAAATAATCTTCCAGTGTGTTGCGGGTCTGGGTGTAGATAAAGTCGATGTCGTCGGCAGCAAGTTTGGTTTTTTCGTGACACAACAAATAATTGGCAGCTTTGTAAGCTGTTTCGGCTTCGGTGAGGCTTATCACCGACGCCTGAAAGCTGTGCCGCACCTCTTTATCGAGCGGCAAATCGCTGAAATGGTTGTTGAAATAAGCGGTTTTGTTTCTAAGGGTTGAAATGCGTTTTTTAAGGGTTGTCTTCAGGTCAAAGGAATAATTGCGAGCTTTCTTTTCGAGCTGTTCTGATTTTTGTGTCGAAAGGTGCGCAAAGCCGCGGGTACGGTCGTAGTTACGCTGGAGGAAAAACCGTTCGTTTTCAGCCTTCCAAGTCCTGTTGGCCGAATCGTACAATGCAGAAGCCTCCCTAAAGTCGGTTGGCATATAAATGTTGGCGTTGGCAGCGCGTGCCAGCGAAAGCTTCTCGCGCGCCATCGCTATTTCGGCTATCGGCGGCTGAGGCCTGCTGGCGATGACCCACCAGGCGGCACCGGCCAACGCAATCAATACGATTGCCGGGATAAGAATGGTTTTGAAGCGGTGTTTGCGCGTTGACATTTTTAACGTAAATAAGAGGCTGCCCGATCAATAGCGGACAGCCTCTGTTGTTTTTTAAATAAAATCTTTACGATTCTACCCGAAGATTAGCGCTTGCCTTTTCTGGCAGCTTTTTCCATCACAGTCTTCAGCTCGGTATTGATGGCCAGCGCTTTTTCTTTGGCAGCACTGGCTTTTCCCTGAGCAGCAACAAGATCGCCGGTTTCGAGCAGCGAGTTGGTCTCGGCAACACTGGTTTCGATAACGCTCAGATCCGTTTTGATCATCTCCAGAGCAGCTACGCCCTCTTTGCCTTTGGGCGCTTTCTCGATGAGTGCGTTATTTTCGGCCAACAGCATACTGATCTCGGCAAGTGAAGCCTGAATTTCCTGTTTTATCATCTCTTTGCGCTCGATAGTGCTTTGCTGCACCTGAAGAGCATTTTGTGAAATGACAGCCAGTTTGTCTTTTACATCCGCATAGCTGGCAAAGAATTTCGACTTCTCAGCTTCTACCTGCTCCATTACTTTGTTGAACGAATCCTGCAGCGCAGCCATTTGTGCGGGCTGATAAATCTCAGCTCCTGCCATTTGTGCTTCCTGCAACGAGGCCTGGGCGCTGTCGATTCCGGCTTGTGGAACTTTGGCGCATCCGGCGGCCAGTACTAACATGGCTACAATAGCCAACGAAAACAATTTGTTTCTCATTTTTACCTCCAAAAGGTTTTAAAAAATTAATTTATTATTTAAGACTTTGATTTTTTGTCCCGGCCTGATGCTTTGTTTGCAGGTCGATCTAAATTTGCTATTTAGACGGAGGTCATCAAAAAAGTAACACATTTATCAAAAATAATCCCTCCCATTGTTCTATCCATTGCCGTTGGTGGCTTTCGCCAAATAAAAAAAGGATTGGCTAACAGCGTTCGGTATTTCCGGATAGAATGGATAGTGGCAGTTCAACGCAAAATCATTTACTTTACACCCGTTTTAACACAAGCGAACGAAGCATGGCAAACGTAGCCAAATACAGCGCGGTGAAGGATGAAGAATTGGTGCGTCGGATTACCGAAGAGCACCAAACGGCTCTTTTCGACATCCTTTATGAGCGGTATCACAAGAAGGTAGCCGACAAGAGTTTCAGCCTGCTCAAAAACAAGGAGCTGTCGCGCGATGCTGTGCAGGCTATTTTTATCCGTGCCTTCGAGCGGCTGGCGGGGTTTCGTGGCGAAGCAGCCTTTTCGTCGTGGCTCTACACCATCACCTATAATTATTGTATCGACTTTTTGCGTAAGCAAAAACAACTGCATTATCCCGAATGGAACAGCCTGCAGGATCTGCCAGAGATTATCGACGAAGCCTACGAAGACTTCGAGGCTTTTGATGAAGAACTCTTCATCCGACTGCTCGACGAAATACACCCCGAAGAAAAAGCGCTGCTGATGATGAAATACCACGACAACATCTCCATCCGCGACATCGGCATCGCGCTGCGCATAAGCGAAAGCGCGGCCAAGATGCGCCTTAAAAGGGCGCGCGCACGATTGCTTTTTTTGTATCAGGAAGTAAATAAACAGGCTCCTCAAGAGTGACTTTTGAAGCTGTTTGCGTCTAAAAAGAGAAAATTAATCACCATGCTTTCTATACGCGACAATATGGCCCGTGCCGGCAAAATAACCCCGCCGCAATTTGTGGCCACCGCCTTCGACACTCTTTTCCCTGAAGCAGTAAACACGGAATGGTACGTAAATGCGCAAGGCTTTGAGGCAGTGTTTCATCACAACCAACAAGAGATGATTGCCATGCTTGGCGCAAATGGCGAGCTGCTCGAAACACGCCTCAACCTGCAGGCAGCCGAAGCACCTGCTGTAGTAATGGTGGCGCTGGCTCCCCGGGCCGAGCTGATGAATGTGATCAGGGTAGAAAAAAACGGCGAAACAACCTACGAGATCATTTACCGCAACCGCCACCTCGACCGCTTCGTGATGCTCATCAGCGAAAACGGTAAAATCCTCACCGATAATCAACTCTGATACTTTTTAAATCTAAATTGATTTTGATGATTTTTTTTTGTTAAAAACCACTACCGTCCGATTAAATTAATAATATTGGTTTAAGATTCTTCACTCCACTGCGTTTCGTTCAGAATGACAGTTGCTTAGGAGTACCAGGGGGTGGGTGGCGGCTTCGCCGCCACCCACCCCTCACCTTCACAAACCCTTGAAAACCTTTGTCATTCTGAGCGCAGCGAAGAATCTATAATTTTTAGTCGGTCAGTAGTGGTGAAAAACATATATGGCCAATGCTTTAGTAACCTATGTGATGGATTATCTTAATTTGAAAGAAGATTAGGACTACAATCCAGCTTTCAACAAAGTTATTTTATTGATTACCGCAATTCAATTGTCGCCACAGCCATTCTTCTATGATAATAAGGTGACAAGGTTGGATATCAGGGGAGTTCGTTTCTCCGCGTCTCAGCGTCTCAGCGGTTTTGTATTCTTTCCTTTTTACCGCAAAGGTGCAGAGGGATTTTTATTAATTATTAAAAAAAGAAAAAAGATGATGCGGATTCTGCTATTGTTCGGATTGCCAAAGTTTTAATTCCCATTATTACTCCGCGTCTCAGCGTCTCAGCGGTTTTGTATTCTTTCTTTTTTACCGCAAAGGTGCAGAGGGTAAATTTATTTAATAATAATGAAAGATGATGCGGATTCTGCTATTGTTCGGTTTGCCAAAATTCTGATTCCCATTATTACTCCGCGTCTCAGCGTCTCAACGGTTTTGTTAATATTCTTTTCTGCCGCCAAGGGTTCAACAGCTTCTATATAAACTCCATCCTTACCGAGTCGTCGTGCCGAATGCCCAGCAGTCCGGCGGCATTGCCCATGCTCACAGCAATTTCGAGATGGCCGGTGGCGTTGAAAAAAGCCAGAATCTCGCCCGGTGCCACGTCTTTGTACGACTGGCTGATGGTGGTAACGCTGTAGCGCGCAGCGCCAAAAGTTAGCACGAAATTCCGTTTGCGGCCTACCTCCATAAAGAGCGGGCGCGTAATGTTGGTGATCACATTTTCGTAATGGTCGATGTAAATCACGTGCCCTTTGATAAGATCGGGCGTGGTGACGGGTCGCAAAGCAATGCGCGTAGTAAGCGCCTCACGATCGGAGCCAACTTCTTCCAAAGTACCCCCCCCGTCGAGATGCTGCACCACTTTGATAAAAATATCGAAAGTGGCAAAAGTATAGGTGTCGGTGTCCTGAATCATATCGATTTCGACGATGCGATCGGGAGCATGATCGAACACCAGCGAAAAAATACCATTATCGCTGCCGATAAAATAATGTCCGTCGTAAAGCACCACCACGTGCGGCATCTCGATGGTAGCATCGGCCATGATGTCGATAAGATGAAAGGTGCCACGCGGAAATTCTGCGAAAGTATTGCGAAGCACAAAGGAGGCGCTGTTGAGATTGAAAGGCGGGATGCTGTGGGCAATATCCACGATGACGGCACCCGGCATGCGGCCTATGATCTTGGCTTTGACCATGGCCTGATAGTGATCCCGGGATCCCCAATCGCTCAAGAGAGTAATTATTGGCATCGTGCTGTGCTGCTTTTCTGTTTTTTTCGTTTCGGTGTCAAAATTAGTATTTCTTACCGAGGGGTAGGATATTTTGATACTTTTGGGCATTAAAAACTGTAGCTTACTAATCATTAAAACAACATACTTTTTTACTACTGAATGACAGAAAAAATCATATCCATTGAGACCTACAACCCATTAGAAATTTTTGGTGTTAATGATGCCAACCTTAATCTCCTGAAATCCCACTTTCCGAAGTTGAAAATTGTAGCACGCGGCACGGAAGTAAAAGTGCTGGGCAACAAAAGCGAGATTCATGATTTTGAGCGGACGTTTCAGCTCATGCTGATGCACTACGAACGCTTTGGTAAGCTTAGCGAAAGCGACATGCGCGACCTGCTGAGCGGCGAGGGGGATGAAATTCAGGTGGCTGCCTTCGACAACAGCGACGTGCTGGTTTACGGCATGCACGGCAAAGTGATAAAGGCGCGTTCGCCCAACCAGCAGCGCATGGTTGACAGCGCCCGCCACAACGATCTGCTTTTTGCCATCGGCCCTGCCGGCACCGGCAAAACATACACCGCCGTGGCATTGGCCGTGCAGGCGCTGAAAAATAAAGAGGTGCGCCGCATCATCCTCACCCGCCCGGCAGTAGAAGCCGGCGAAAACCTGGGCTTCCTGCCCGGCGACCTCAAAGACAAACTCGACCCGTATCTGCAGCCGCTTTACGACGCTTTGCGCGATATGCTCTCACCGCCAAAGCTTTTGGGCTACCTCGAAGACGGCACCATCGAAATAGCGCCGCTGGCTTTTATGCGTGGCCGTACCCTCGACAACGCCTTTGCCATCCTCGACGAAGCACAAAATGCTACCGAAAACCAGCTCAAGATGTTCCTCACACGCATGGGGCGCTCGGCCAAGTTTATCGTTACCGGCGACATTACCCAGATTGACCTGCCACGCAACCAATCCTCAGGGCTGGTGCAAGTAACGCGCATCCTGCGAAACATCCCCGGCATCGACTTTATCTTCCTCAACGAAAAAGACATCATCCGACATAAACTCGTAACGCGCATCATCAAAGCTTACAGCAACCTGACGACAAATAGTAACAATTCAAATACTCCAACTGATGAACAACACAGTGATAAAGACCAACTTCCGGTTTGACGGGCAGAAGAGCCTTTACAAAGGTAAAGTCCGCGACGTTTATAATATCCGCAACCAATATCTTGTGATGGTTGCCACCGATCGCATCTCGGCGTTTGATGTGGTGCTGCCCCGCGGCATTCCATACAAAGGACAGGTGCTCAATCAGATTGCCGCCAAATTTCTGGATGCTACCGCCGACATCGTCCCCAACTGGAAAATAGATGTTCCCGACCCGATGGTGACGGTGGGCGTGCTCTGCGAACCGTTTGCTGTGGAGATGATCATCCGCGGCTACCTTACCGGCAGCTCCTGGCGCAGCTATTCCAAAGGCGCCCGCCAGATTTGTGGCGTCCCCATCCCCGACGGGATGAAAGAACACGAGGCTTTCACGCAACCCATCATCACACCTACTACCAAAGCTACCGAAGGCCACGATGAAGATATTTCGAAAGAGGAAATTATAAAACAGGGATTGGTTTCTAAAGAAGACTACGAACAACTCGAGAAATATACCGCAGCACTTTTTGCGCGTGGCAGCGAGATGGCCTGGCAAAAAGGATTGATACTGGTCGACACCAAATATGAATTTGGCAAACGCGACGGGAAAATTTATCTCATCGACGAAATCCACACGCCCGACTCGTCGCGATATTTTTATAGGGAAGGGTACGAAGAACGCCAGCAAAAAGGGGAGCCACAAAAGCAACTCTCAAAAGAATTTGTGCGCGAGTGGCTGATGGAAAATGGCTTCCATGGACAAGCCGGCCAGGCCGTGCCCGAAATGAGCGACGACTTTGTGCAGCAGGTGTCGGAGCGTTACATCGAACTTTACGAATCCATCACCGGCGAATCCTTTCACAAAGCCGACGCTACACAAGTGTTGACCCGCATCGAGAATAACATCAAAGACTTTTTGAAAAAATGAACGAAGACTTTTTTCAGGGTTACAAAGGCGGTGCACGCGAAGTGCTCGAGAAATACAACGTGCGGGTGTGGGGACAAGCCGACGTGAACACTTCACGCGGCGCTTTTCAGGGAACCATACTGCCCCGCGCCGTAAACGACGACGACCAGCATATTGTGATGAAAATTCCGACAGGATACAACGTAGGCATCGACATCAGCACCATCACCGACATGGTGGAAACAGGCTACAAAAAAGCCAACTACAAGATTCCGGAGAAGGAATTTCCTTACACCGAAAACCTGCCGGCCGTAAAGCTTATCGGTACCGGCGGCACCATCGCCTCGCGCCTCGACTACCGCACCGGCGCGGTGATACCCGCCTTTTCGCCGGGCGAATTGTATGGCGCCGTGCCCGAGCTTGCCGACATCTGCAACCTCACCACCGAAAAAGTCTTTGCGGTATTCAGTGAGAATATGGGGCCAAAGCAGTACATTTCGCTGGCCAAAGCCATCGGCAAAGAAATCGAAAACGGCATCGATGGGATCGTCATCGGACACGGCACCGACACGCTGCACCACACCGGAGCAGCCCTCACATTTATGGTGCAAAATTCGCCTGTGCCCATTGAGCTGGTAGGCTCGCAGCGCTCAAGCGACCGCCCCAGCTCCGACGCCGCCCTCAACCTAATGCACGCCACCTACGCTGCCGGTCATGGCGACATTGCCGAGGTGATGGTGTGTATGTTTGGCCCCACCAGCGACGAGTATGGCCTGCTGCACAAAGGCACACGCGTGCGCAAGATGCACTCGTCGTATCGTTCCACTTTCCGCACCATCGGCGACACGCCGCTGGCTATGGTAAGCCGCAAAGGAATCACACACATCAAAAAAGATTATCATCCGCGTCGCCGCGACCGCAACGTAACCATCAAACCCTACTTCAACGACAAGGTGACGATGCTTTATTACTATCCGGCCATGAAACCCGACATCCTCGATGCCATGGTGGATATGGGTTACAAAGGCATCGTAATAGTAGGCACCGGACTGGGGCACGTCAACAAAGAACTCTATCCGGCCATCGAACGTGCCCACGCCAAAGGTGTGCATATGTACATGACCCTGCAAACCATCTGGGGCTATGTGCACATGTTCGTTTACGATACCGGCCGCGACATGATGGCCAAAGGCATCATCCCTGCCGGCAACATGCTGCCCGAAGTAGCTTTTATAAAACTCGGCTGGGCACTCGGACAAACCGACGACCCGGAAGAGGTGAAAAAACTGATGCTAACGCCCATCAACGATGAAATTACCCCACGCGAGCCTTACAACGGCTACCTGGTATATCAGGGCGGAATCCCGGAGGTAGAAGAGTTTATTAAAAAAGTACACAAGTAAGTTGACAAGCTACTGAGAGGTGAGTGGGGAGTAGTGAGAGGTGAGTGATGGGAGGTGAGTGGGGAAGGTTATCTTTAAAGCATTCGTAGCTCATTATATTCTGATCTATGAGCCCGTTGGGTTGCCCATTGGCGGAATTGGGTTCCCCGCCTTGAATTAACCGATAACCCACCGAAAGAAAAGCATCCAGATTATAGTATCTGATATTTCTCTTGACCTCTCTTTTCCCTTCTTTTTATGTATCCATTATGACACAAGTTTTATCCAAATTCGTTTATTAAAATCTAAAAAGGCTCCCCGATTTGCTTAAAGCATGATTCTTTAGCCGCCAAACTCAATAAGAATATTCTTGTAGCATGTCTGCGCACCAATAATTTTACATGCTGCCTGGCTTTGAAATTGCTTCCTTCCGACGATTCAGCTCCGCTGCACCTTCGGTAAACATTTTACCACAAAAGTTGTAATATTGCACCAACAATAACAGAAAGTATGCACTTACCTGATAAAACCGTGGAGCGTCTGAGCCAGTACCGACGCAGCCTTTTGGTGACGCTCAACAGCGGCAAATCGTTTATCTTTTCGCACGAGATAGCGCAACTGCTACACATCACGCCCGTGCAGGTGCGCCGCGACATTATGCTTATCGGCTACAGCGGCACGCTGCGCAAGGGCTATGATGTGAAAGAACTCATCGAGCTGATCGGCAGCATCATCGACACCGAGAGCGGACAGCAGGTGTGCATCATGGGGCTGGGGAATCTGGGCAAAGCAATCCTGAAATATTTTGGCGGCAAGCGTCCCAAGTTGAAAATCGTGGCCGCTTTTGATGTCAATCCCGAGAAGACAGCCCAGCTTTATGCCGGCATTCCGGTGTTTCATATCGACCTGTTGCAGCAAAAAGTGGCGGAGCTGAACATCAGCATTGGCATCATCACCGTGCCGGTGGACAAAGCTGCCGAAACCGCCGAACATCTTGTGCAGGCCGGCATCAAAGGAATCCTCAACTTTTCGTCGAAGCCGCTCAACCTGCCCAACCACGTTTATCTCGAAGAGTACGACGTAATCACCTCGCTCGAAAAAGTGGCCTATCACACCAAGCGCAACAACTAAAAAGGGAAATCCCAAAAGCCAATAAAACAAAGCACAAATAAACCTCAATAATCAAAACACAATAAACCAAACCGTTGAGAACAGTTGGAATTTGTTTTTTGGAATTTATTAAAACACTAATCAAATATTTGTATTAAAAATCACTGATGTCCGGTTAAAAACAACAGATTCTTCGCTACGCTCAGAATGACAAAGGCTTGCGATGAGTTGGAGGAGAGAGGGCTAAGCTGGCGGCTTCGCCGCCAGCTTAGCCCTCTCAAAAACCCTAATGCCTTGTCATTCTGATCCGCCAACCGGCGGAGAAGAATCTCTTAAGAGGAAATTATGTTAACCCGACAACAATGATTAAAAACCAAGCCATCATGCACGAGCATAAAGAAATCTGCCTTTCAGGAAACATCGTGGATTTGCTTCGGGAAAAGATTTTTAAAGGAACAGTTGTAATCCGCGACGGTAAAATTGCAGCCATCGCGCTGGGTGAAGTCGCCGGTGAGCACTACATCCTGCCGGGCTTTATCGATGCCCACGTACACATCGAAAGCAGCATGCTGATACCATCGGAATTTGCGCGTCTGGCGGTGGTGCATGGCACGGTGGCTACCGTTAGCGACCCACACGAAATTGCCAATGTACTTGGGATGGAAGGTGTAGATTACATGATAGAAAACGGCAAACAGGTGCCTTTCAAATTTTTCTTTGGTGCGCCATCGTGTGTGCCGGCCACCGGCTTTGAAAGCTCCGGCGCGGTGATCGATGCCCAACAGCTTGATACGTTGTTGGCCAGACCCGACATTTATTACCTTTCGGAGATGATGAACTTTCCGGGCGTGCTCTACAACGACGCCGAAGTGATGGCCAAGCTGGCGGCAGCACGCAAACACAACAAACCTGTGGATGGCCACGCGCCCGGCCTCAAAGGCGACGAGGCACGCAAATACATCGGCGCCGGCATCACTACCGACCACGAATGTTTCAGCATGGAAGAAGCGCTGGATAAGATAAAATATGGCATGAAGATACAGATTCGTGAAGGCAGCGCGGCACGCAACTTTGAGGCGCTGGTGCCGCTGCTCGAAGACCATGCCGACAAGGTGCTCTTTTGCTCCGACGACAAGCATCCCGACGATCTGGTAAAAGGACACATCAACCAACTGGTAAGGCGTGCTGTTGCCGCCGGCCACCCGGCCATGAAAGTGCTGCGCAGTTGCATCCTGAACCCTGTAGATCATTATAACCTGGAAGTCGGCCTGTTGCAGCCCGGCGACGATGCCGACCTGATCGTAGTGAAAGACCTGAAAGATTTCGACGTTTTAAAAACCTATATCCGCGGCACGCTGGTAGCCGAAAACGGAGAAACACTAATAAAAAGCGTAAAAGCAAACACCCCCAATCATTTTGTTGCTGAGAAAATAGCACCGGAACAGCTTGCAGTAAAAGCGTTGGGTGATGCGATGCGCGTGATAAAAGTGACCCCCGGCGAACTGATCACCGAGGAAATGATTGTTGCGCCAAAAACTGAAAACAACCTGGTGGTTGCAGATATTGATCGCGATATTTTAAAACTGGTGGTGATCAACCGTTATCAAAAAGCGGAACCAGCCATCGCTTTTATTCACAACCTGGGTTTCAGAAGCGGCGCCATTGCAAGCACGGTGGCGCACGACAGCCACAACATTATTGCTGCAGGCACCTCCGACGCTGAAATAGCGCGCGCCATCAATCTGCTGATAGAAAGCAAAGGCGGGATTGTGCTGGTGAATGGTGAGCAGGAGCATCTGTTGCCTTTGCCGGTGGCCGGACTGATGTCGGCAGACGATGGGTATAAAACTGCCGCCGCCTACGAAAAAATCAATCACCTCACCCGCCAGCTGGGGACAACGCTGGAAGCTCCTTTTATGGCGCTGTCGTTTATGGCGCTGCTGGTTATTCCAAAACTCAAGCTCAGCGACGCCGGCCTTTTCGACGGAACCAAATTTGAATTTACAAGTTTGTTTGTCGATCAATAAACAATCTTCTGCAGCAGGAGCCTTTATTTTTATAAATTTGCTGCAAAATTTTTAGCGCTATGGATAAAAAAACGAAGATTGATCCCGAAAAGCTCGAAGCTGCCGCCAGCCGCCTCAGAGCCATTGGCCATCCAATGCGCATCGCCATTATCGAGTTGCTTGAGCAAAGACCCTTGAACGTTACCGAGATTTACACCAAGCTCGAAATCGAGCAAGCTGCTGCTTCACATCATCTTAATATTTTAAAAAACAAAAACATGCTCGTCTCCAGACGTCGTGGAAGACAAATTTTCTACTCGATCCGCAACCATGCACTTACTGATTCGATAGATTGCATCAATCGTTGCAACGAATAGCAGTGCCGCAAAGAGCTGAAAAACTCCTCTTTTGGCGAAACCGATGTGTTGTATCTTTTCAAATGCCCTCCCCTACTCCCACTTTTTAAGCTGAATAATTCATCACTTGTAGTAATGGAACGCTGATCCGTGCTCTATAAAAGTTTGTGAATAAAGCAGGTTAAATCATCAGGGCAATTTCCACGCCTTTTCGATGTCCCAGTTGGCTCTTATTATTAGCTCATCAGGGAAATAGTACACCCGCTCGGGCTGCCGGCCTTCGGTGTAAACTCCGGTGTCCCAGCGTCGGTTGGGCCACCGGTCGGCAATAGCTTTTATGAGGTAGGTATCTGGTTTTAAAAAATCCATTTGCAACTTTTGCGATTCGGTAAGATAAAACTCACGCAGGACGCGCTCTTTAGCATCAAGCAATTGAATAATATAGGATGTGGCAGCGCTGTCGAGGTTTACGTTCAGCATGATGTTGCCATATTCGCGCGGGCTGCCCGTGCTAAAAGTAAATCCCAACGAATCGTTGGTTAGGCCGTAGATGCTGTAAAGGATAGAATCGGAGAAAGTGATCTGATACTGCATATCCTCCTTTAACGGATGTTGGAGCTGAAATTTAAGTTTGATACTGTCGAGAGCCACAAAAGGCGCTACCCCCAAAGTATCCGCACCCTCCACCAGCATCGTCCGGCTAAAATCGAAGCGGGCAAGGGGAGCATCCATTGATAAAACCAATGGTTTGCCCAAATCAAGTTTCCGTCCCTTTACGTTAGCAGAGATGCCAATTCGCTCGGGTCGCTCCTGCTCCTCATCGCCCCTCGACCTCCGCGCAGGCTTTTTGTCGGGTGGCGCAAAAGCCAGTAAAAGTGTGTCGAGCACTTCATCCCGATTAGAAACTTCCAGGTGCAGGCTGTCGATAGTTGTATCGGTAACCCACCATACGATCGTGTCGTTGTATCGGCTGGTTTGCATGATGTTCCAATCGGGTTCAGAGGTCCCGCGGAGCACCCGCAAATGAGGATCTGTTGCCGGCGCCGTAAAATTGATCTGAAACCGCGGCGGATAAAAACTCTCCACCGAGGCTATCCGCAACGTTGAATCCACCTGCTTAAACATGGCCAGGATATAAAAAGCTTGGTCGTGCCTAACACTGACGCTGTCGGTGAGAAAAGTGTCGCCGGCAATGGTATCCACGACAAGGGTATCAACAATTAGCCTTTCGGCAAATATGGAATCCGCGCCAAGCGTATCAGCAATTGGCCTTTCGGCAAAAATGGAATCCGCGTCAAGCGTGTCTGTGGAAGCCGTGTTAGAAAAGTGGACATGCTTTATCGCCTCGGGCATCAGCAACGAATCGATAAAGGCAATCTCTTCGTCCGGCTGATCGAAGAGGTAATTGCTGTTGAGATCTTTCAAAGCAAAAATCCGGTACGGCTCGTTGCGAAGATTTGCCAAAAGAAATTGTCCCTGCTTATTGGTCTTGGCAACATAGAGCGGCCTTACGAGCATGGGGAGCGAGTCGGCAGGCACCGTGTCGATGTGCGGCGGATAAAGCATCACAAAAACGTCTTCGACAGGCTGCCGGTTGAAGGCCATAAGCACCTGGCCGGCAATGGCCATCGAGTCGATGTAGGCGCCGGTGGAAAAAACATAGCTGTAATTGGTCAGGGGATTATCTTCGGCCAGATCCACGATGGCATTACCAAAGAAAATGGTGTAGGTGGTGTTAGGCTCCAGCTCCGATTTCAGATCGATTATTAGCGACTTGCCACGAAGCCTGTATTCCGGTTTTTTTTCGAGCGGCGGTGATATGAGCACCTGCTGATCCGGGCTTTTTATTTTTACAAATTCATCAAAATGAAGTACGATAGATTTTTTATTAAAGAAGACGGCCTGATTTTCGGGGACGCTGCCCAGGACTGTCGGCGGCTGCGTGTCGCGTGGCCCGCCTCCGGGCGTCACCGGATTGGCACAACGCCCGACAAAAAATACTACCACCGCCATCAGCACCATTTGCCATCCATACTTCCAAACTTTCTTTATCATCATTTTTCTTAACTATTTAGCTGCCCTTTATGCAACAATCAAAACGATCCAAAAGTAGAATAAATATAGGATACCAGCAGATTGCTATGTGTGGAACGGGCAACTTGCGTTTGACGAGGTTTTTTATCCTTTCCGTATTTTAATATTTGAAAGCTCCGGCACTACTCATTGTGTGTAGCTCATTTGATATGCTCGTTGGTGCGCAGTACCGATTTCGAAAAACGAATATCCGAAAAAGTCGTCCGATGAATAGTGCTTAGGAATTTGACTCCTTGCTTATTGAAACAAAGCTACTTCCTTAAGCGATTCATCGGATGACTAAATGCTAAAATAAGCCACACCGTGAATTTCCGCTAAGCGAAAAGCAGTTATCCAAAATAAAGCAGAACTGCTTTGTGCTATTCACGGTGCGACTTAAAATCCTACTTCTTCAGCCACTTACCCGAACCAACCATTTTGTTATCGAAAGTAATCCGGTAAGGATAAGTTCCTGTGGAAAGCCGGATGGTGCTTATCGTTTCCACTCTTTCATCAAGGGTGGTAGTAAGCACAAGGTTTCCGCTAAGATCGAAAAGCTCGAACAAAGCACCGCTGATTTGCGGGCCCGACTGGATATGAAAGTATTCGTTGCCCGGGTTGGGATACACGATAGCATCCTGCACTGAGATGCTGGGCAGTTCTTCTCCGGTACCGACAATCAGGCCGTTTGCATCTACTTTTAGGATATAAAGATCCCGCAAATTTGTTTGGGTAATATAGTCATATCTGGTGCCGGCCATAAGGCAACCGCCATCCTGGGTGGCTAAGACATTCCAAAGGTTATAGTAGGCATCGCCACCATAAAACTTTTGCCACTGGACTTCGAGATTACTATTGAGTTTGTTGAGGAAAAACCAGGAATCTACCGGTGTATAGTAATTAAAAGCCAGGTTTTTGACGCCTGCATAATAGATTGCATTTTCATCCACAAAATCAAGATTGCTGTAAAAACCAGGGTAAGTAATCGTGTCTTCAGAGCCGAATAAGTGGATTTCCTGCATCACATCAGCAGTATCCATGCGCATTAGTGCAAGTTTTGTTGTCTGCCTGTTTTCATCAATGATATCTTTTTTGCCGGAAAGCAGGTAATGAGCATCATCAATATACTTTGCATCCATATATGAAAAAACGTATTCAGGAATTTCAGTGTATTTTATCCTGTTTAGGCTATTGTCTATTAATATAATCTGTCCTGGAGAACTGAATTGCAGCCCGAACCCCCTGGTAAATACTTTAAAATAGTTTTGATCAACCACGGGGATAATATCAAATGCCACAATTAATCCCTCCTCGGGATAAACCTTGCTTCTGATGGTATCATAGGCAGAATTGACCAGGTATGAGAACAAATTATAATGGGGCAAGGGTTTGTATTGCCCACTGCCGACTATTAGGTAATCGCCATTAGATTTTTCTACGTTTATATAGTCTAAGTAATAAAACCCTGTTTGATATTGCTTTTCTGTTACTATGGAAAAGCTTTCATCCAATTCTAAAATGGTAAAATAGGCTGCCGATTCTTCGGTAGTCTTTTGAAATCCAAATCCTGTAAATTTGCCATTCCCTTCGAAAATTAAGTTAGTTAAAACAAATTCATAGAGTTCCGGTTTAACACCAACCATCGAAATAATGTTTCCCTGTTTATCAGTCTTGTAAAGATTGGTTTTGGCACCAGGGTGTGAGATGACTCCATAAATCTCAGAAAAAACATAGTATTCATTAGTTTCGACTAGCGATGTTGTCGTTTGATCCAATTTGCCCTCGATGAGTAGTTCAAATGTATTTTGAGTATTGCCCGATAAGGCTGAAATTACTAAGAGAAAGAATAAGATTAAAGGTTTCATGATGCATTGATTAACATTAAAGTATATTAAAACACCATCACTGATAAAATCCTCCAGTGATGGTGTATAATTTGAATAGTTTTAAAGATTATCTGGTGGATCAATGCAGATGAACGGTATACCGTAGGTAACAATCGCATAGTGCATTGCAAGGGTTCCTTCAAGTGGATAAAACCCATCACCCCTCATGTCGATTGTTATCAGGGTTTTGCCTGGAGGCCTTACAAATTGTGGCTGGTCATGGCTTAAAATATATTCAGCGGCAAGAAGATAGAAATTCATTTCTTCTACAGAGACACAGTAATGCACATTCGGCATAGTGCCGTTGTAGGGATCCCACATATAGAACATCAAATAATCGTACATGTTATCATAAGGGATCAGATCTTCAGTATTTAAATATCCATCAGCTTGGATACTAAAGGTTTCCACATTGCTATACCTAATATCGCCTGACGGTGTTCCTTTTCTTAAAAGAATCTTGTCCTCAATTTGTTCTGCTGCATCTGTTCCGGGATTATTAAAGTCACAATCACCTAGCTCGTGACCAAACCACCATTCGTGACCAAATAACCCGTTTGTACCACTTATTTCGTCAATACCAAATCCTGCAATTATCCCAAGGGTAACAATACCGCTTTCCTCTGCTAT
Source organism: Bacteroidales bacterium (assembly GCA_012523265.1). Lineage (GTDB taxonomy): Bacteria > Bacteroidota > Bacteroidia > Bacteroidales > 4484-276 > SABY01. Next base: position 21,334 of record JAAYIU010000430.1, read on the forward strand.
AAATGAAACATCATTAACAACCAGGTACTTTTCTTCATTCGGAATAGCGTAATAACTTTCTGAGATGTCATTAATCATTTCATCATATGCTGTAAGCATATCATTCAATTGAATTTGACCATTGTGTGTGGGCACATTTATGTTAATTGAATCCACAACCAATTCGTTATAAGTATTACTTGCATGGCTATAGGTATAATTCGAAGCGGCTTCCATGTACCACACGGCGCTGTCCACGCTCATGCTTTCGCCGCTTTTGTACGAAGGGTTTTCGCGCAAGAATTCCATTTTGCTTTTAAACGCCCTGATCTTGTTTTCCATCAGGATGTCGGCATCGGATTGGGAGATTTCGGTTGTGGTCGGTTTCGTTTGTTCCTGCTTTGAGCAGGAATATGTAATGGCAGCCAAAACAAATACTGCCAAAGAAAGTATTGTAAGTTTAAAAATTTTCATCGTTATAAAATTTAAAGGTTTAGGGCATTTTATTAAAAAACAAAAGTGTAAGTAAATGGCAATGATCGGTGCGACTCTGTATCCTACTGCTTCACCCA
>JAAYIU010000098.1 GCA_012523265.1 Bacteroidales bacterium
GAGCTGGAAGATGAGAAGCGCAAAAACATAAGCCGCCTGCTCGAAGGCCAGGAAAAAGAACGCGAACGAATTTCCAAAGAGCTTCACGATGGCGTTTGTTGCCAGCTTGCTTTGATAAAAATGAATCTGGAAGCCCTAAAGCAGCCCATAGAGCTTTCTGATTTGTCGCAACCGCTTGCCGCCATCGAAAACCTGGCAAGGGATGTACACGACATTTCGCACAACCAATCGGTTTTTATCCTGCAAAGTGTAGGGCTTCCCAAAGCTATCGAGAGCAGCCTGTATCAGATGCTCTCCCGTTGCCAGGCGCACTTTAACGTTTACTTTCACCAGATCAGCGGTGGCTTGCCGGCAGCAACACAACTGATGCTATACCGGGTGTTTCAGGAAGCGCTCAACAACATTGTTAAGCACGCACAGGCCACCGAAGTAGATATCCAACTGGTGCAGCACGACGATCAACTGAGTTTTGTTGTCGCCGACAATGGCAAAGGCTTCAACGTAACCAACGGTCACCCCGGCCTTGGACTGCACAACATGCGCATGCGCATCGAAAACCAGCTTCAGGGCCAACTGATCATCGACAGCGCCCCCGGCTATGGAACCACCATTATTGTCAACCTCAAAAGTGAAGAACCATGATAAAAGTTTTTATTGCCGACGACCACCAGAGTTTTAAAGATGGATTGATAAATTTGCTGAAAGCCGATCGGGAGATAGAAGTTGTGGGGCAGGCCAAAAACGGCCGGGAAGCGTTGGATGCAGTTGCCATCCATCCCATCGATGTAATGATTCTGGACGTGGATATGCCCTTGATGAATGGCGAAGAAGCGCTGGTGGCTATCAAAAAGCTAAAACCCGAAATTAAAGTACTTATCCTTACTTCGCTCAACGATAAGGCGCTGGTAGATGATTTGCACCGCAACGGTGCCGACGGCTTTCGTAGCAAGGAGGCCGGCATTGCCGACATCAGCAAAGCCATAAAACGCATCCATCAGGGCTACACCGACTATTTGCTGCGCAGCGATGAAGAACCCAACCGCATCACCATCCGCTACACCGGAGCGCACCTCAGCAGCCAGGAGAAAAAAGTGATCCAATATCTTTCCGAAGGCCTTAGCACCAGAGCCATTGGCGAGCTTATGCATCTGAGCATTCACACCATCGAATCGCATTGTAAAATAGCACGGGCCAAAACCGGCGCCAAAAACGTAACCGAGCTGGTAGCCATCGCCATCAGGCAGGGCTTGGTGTAGGTGGTCATTCCCATCCGATACTCCCGTCGGGATTTTCCTAATGACAAGCACCTCCACCCCGGCTATTTCTAATTTCGAAAGGATTTGAACCTCCCATTTAGTGCTTATCCACAAAGTATGATTTTAGAGATTTCTCCCTTCAAAATCTCGCTTCGCTTTGATTTTTTGGTCGAAATGACCTCTTTGCTTTTATGATGGGGTGTGGGGAGGCGCACTGAGCGCACCTCCCCTCACCCTTACCTGATTTTCACAACCGTTTGTCATTTTGAGCGAAGCGAAATATCTAATTAGAAGAGCTTACATTACTGACAGACACCGTCTGGCCACCTCCCCTAAAAGAAAAAAAACACCAACCTATCCCCAAATTCGGTTGCGCTATCCCCAAATTCAGGGATTTGCAAAATGGCCGAAAATGGGGTTGTGCAGGTGGTCGTTCGGAGGTAATATTGCAGCCTGATAACTGAAAACTTTGCGATAAAAAGCTATGCGAACCATAGGAAACATTGTGGGGCACATTCCCTTTATGGGATGTTTAACGGCTGTAGGCACCTTCATCGTTGGCGGCCTGCTGATGGCTACCATCATCGGTGCCCCTTTCGGCCTTACGCTGATGCGTTTAGCCAAATTTATTCTGTCGCCTTTGCGTTACGACATGGTACCCAGTTCGGAGGTTAACCCCTACGA
>JAAYIU010000213.1 GCA_012523265.1 Bacteroidales bacterium
ATTATTTAAAAATTATAACTGATGCCAATGCCGGGAATCAACGTACGGGTTTTGTATTCGCCTGTAAAATTTTCGGGCAAATAGCTGCGGGTATCTTTTTGGGTTTCGAGGTGCAGGTACGAAACGTCGATTGCCAGATGCTCGGTAGGACGGATGGTGACGCCGGCGCTTAGCCCGATGGTGTTGAGGCTTGGCGTTTCTGGATTAAAATAATCCTTGTTGGTAGGTGTAGGATCGTAATAGGCTCCGGCGCGCACTGTAATCATTTCGTTGATGATGTATTCGCCGCCAACACGGTAAATCAATGTGTTGGAATATTCGCGGGGATTATCGGAGTTGAGCAGTTCTGGTTTTTCAGCAAATTCAAAAGTGAGTGTTTCGTAAACATCCCAGAATACATAATTGACTTCTGCCGAGAATAAAAGTTTTTCGGTAGCTTGATAAGATACGCCCAGGTCGAGGTTGGCGGGCAATGGAAGTTCCGCATCGAAGGTGTTGGCAGGAGGGATGATGCCAGCAACGGAGCTGGGAATGGTAAATGTAGCGTCGCCGTCATCCAGTGTCATTTTAACCAGCGAGCGGTAGTTGATGCCGATGCTCCACTGGTCGTTTGGAGTAAACATTGCGCCCAGATTGTAACCAAAGCTCGCAGTTTTCCCTTCTAAATTCACCTGGCCATGTTCCGCAGCGCTGTTGTAAGGGATAGCTTTATTGATTTCTACAGAGCCGGTGGCGATTACCAGTCCGGCGCCCAGGCTGAACATGTCGCTGATTTTGTAGGAGAGGGTTGGCTGAAAGAAAAAAGCTTTCAGGGAGATGTCCTGGATCAGATGCGCTCCTGCCCAGTCGCCCCACTTGGCAGAGCTGCCGTAAGGCGTATAAACACCAACTCCCACCGCCAGGCGGTCGGTGATTTTGGCAGCGCCATAAAAAAACAGGGGAGTGCCCATGGGGTTATCGGTTTCGGCCTGGTACACCGAATTTTGAAGTCGGAAAGTGGTGCTGTTGAAGATGCCGCTGCCACCCACCGAGAAGCTGTACTTTGTTTTCATCAGCGAGAGGCCTGCGGGATTATAAAATATGTTGCTGGCATCGCCAAAAAGCGAAACGCCTACCAGACCCATAGCTGTTTGCCGGTGACCCTGCAAACGCACCTGATAGCCGCCGGCATAAACCGGTGATGTGATGATGAGGATCATCATCGCGTAAAGGATTCGTCTCATAGATATTTGTTTTGTGTATAAATAAAGGCGGCGAAAATAAACAAATTTTGTTTGGAGGAAAATGGAGACATTTCAGCGAAAACTTATCATTGAAAAAGGAGAAAAAAAGTTATTCATTATTTTCTTCACTACTTTCCGAGCAAAAAAAATCCCTTGCCGGTTTTTACCAAACAAGGGACGTGTCGTTTTGAAAATTGTGCCCGTAACAAGAATCGAACTTGCACTCCCGAACGGGAACATGGCCCTCAACCATGCGCGTCTACCATTTCCGCCATCCGGGCTTAAATTTCAGGCGGCAAAGATAAAAACTTTTTTCGCTAACCGGCAAAGAATTTCATCAAAAACTTAATTTTAAAAAATTTAAAAGGATGTTGTTGTTTTTTTTTGAGAATGTTTGCAGAGCATGTGCAGTAAGTATTGTCTTCAATATCCCAACCTGCACAACTTTTGCCGGTTTGCTTTGTTTTAGTCGCATAAACAATTAGCAATAACCTGACGATGAACTCAAGAGAAGAAGAAAAAAACGAACTGCGGCAATATGGTTTTCCTGAGGAGGTGCTTCAGCAACTTTACGAACTTACCGATGTGGACGATTACGACCTGCACCTTAAGGCGCGGCGCCGTTTTGCTGATGGCGGCGAAGCGGTGCTCCCGGTGATGCACAAGTTGCTGCATTCCAAACAAAGAGTGATTCGCAAGCAGGCTGCCAAGGTGGTGGAGCTTATTGCTCATCCATCGTCCATCGACGAGTTGCTGGCAATGCTCGAAGACGATGTGAGCGGCATCCGTTGGATTGCTGCCGAAGCGCTTATAAAGATAGGGCGCGCTTCGCTGCGCCCTTTGCTCAAAACGCTTGCAAGACGCGCCGACTCCTACAATTTTCGTCTGGGCGCGCATCACGTGCTGGCCAAGCTGGTGTATGAAGACGATCCCGAAGAGCTAAAGCATGTTAAGCATTTGACCCGTTCGGGGGGCGACACCCCGGAAATCATTCCTGTACATGCAGCGCGCGCCTTGAAGCTAACTGGTTTTTAAACTTGCATTCGTACCCACGGAGCGGCTATTTGCTGATTTTATTTTAATTATCTTAGCGCTAAAATTTTATTATTATGAAAAATATAGCTCTTGTCTCCATCATCATTCTTGCGCTGACTTTTTGGGGTATCACTCCAACAGTATCGGCGCAGCAGCATCCCAAACCGGCTGCCGACAGTTTAAGTATCAAGCCCATCGACAGCACCGAATATGAAATCACAATCATCGAACCCGGCTTCGACAGTTGGCTGATAACCAATGCCAGACCGCGCTGGTATTACAGCAACGAGTACTACCGCAACAAAAACACCTTTCTGGTTTCTAAATGGAACAACCGGGTGCGCGAAACGATGCGCCAGGAGCCTTACGAGTATCTGATAGAATACTCGCCCGGCATCGACTATGGGCTGGAAGTAAATTATCAGCTCTACTGGTATTTCCGATTTATCGAAAAGGAATACGGCATCGATCTGGGCATTCCCGCCGCGGATTAGATTTGCATTCGGTATGTAGAGATGCACGTCCCCCGCTGGGGCGGGGCAGGATGTGCGTCTTTACATTTCGTTTATTATATGCCTAACACGGATGGTCCCTGCTCAAAGACGATATCCACAGGGATGCCACCGTCGTTGATGCGATCCAGGTCGGCTTGTAGCCCGGGGCTTAGCACGCCATCTTTTTCTATCCAGGCTTTGGCAGCTTGGTAGTCGCCGTCGCCTTGTATCACCTGAATTTTGTCTACCAGCATATCGATAGCAGCTCTCATTTTGTCAGGATTCACATGATAATATCCGTCGTCGTCGCGGGTAAAAGCGCCCTGTTCATTAAAGAAAGCAAAACGCATCATGTTGGCTTTGCCGTGGGCGCTGGCGGCGCCAAAGCGGCTGGAGCGGAAGATGCCGGCCATAAACGTTACGTAGTTGTCCATCAGCTCGCCGTCGGTGATCTCACCTTTTTCGCGCAGCGCCTGCACCAGCCACAAGCCCATAATGTCGGCTTTGCCTTCCTCTATCGACGAATAGGTTTCTTTGAGCGCTTCGCGGGCAGTGCCCTTTCCGTTGATGGTATTTTTTACGCCCATGCCGTGCGCCACTTCATGAAACATGGTATTAGAAAAGAAAGCATCGAAGGTTACGTGCTTCTGCTGCTCAGGAGCTATTACCTTTTCGGCGATAGGCACCAATATTTTATCAAACTTGGCGCGCATGGCATTTTTGAGTTGCAGCTTGCGGGTGCCTTTCTCGGCGTGTACTTTGGGGTCGTTGGGCAGGTTGATGGCGATGGTCTTGCTCCCGGCATTGCAGTCGCCGGCGTAATAAACCACATCATAAGCATTCAGGTCCGAATCGGCGCCGGGGATATCTTTTTTATATGCCTCGCCGGTGGGCACTTCTTTTTGTAATTCGGGCAGCATGGCAGCGAATTTTTGCAGCCGCTGGCTCCACTCAGGGTCTTTAACCAAAATAAAAGCTTCGTAAGCAGCTTTGTATCCGAAGAGCTGGTCTTCGTAGTTTTCGATGGGTCCAATCACCAGGTCGATGTTGGTATTTTTCATGTCCATCCATGCCAGGTCGCTTTGGTAGTAGTCGTCGTTGATCAACGCGTCGGCACGCAGGGTGAGGTATTTTTTCAGTCCTGCGTCTTCGGCCAGGTTAGCAGCTTTGCGCAACAGTGCAGCCGTGCGTTCTATCTCCGTTTTGTAGGCTTGGTGAAACCACAGCGAATAAAGGTTGCCACTGTCGTCGCGGCGGATGAGCGTGTATTGGCTTGCTTTGTCGTTATCAACGAGCGTTTCAAATTCTTCCTTGGTCATATCTTCCGGGTAGAAGTTGGCTCCGGCGGGTTTGGCGCCCACGTTGGTGAGGAAGGGAGCATTGCCATCCAGCCGATCCCAGGGGCCATATTGAATTTTGGCGAAAGCCCTTGCATCTTCTCCCTGAATGCGGTTCAGAAACCCATCGCGGTAGCCGATGGCTTGTTTCCAGAATAATCCGTTCATGATGTCGGCGGCTTCGAAAAGATAAGGCAGCATCTCTTTTTCTTTTGCGGTAAGATGGTCCAGGTTAGCCGTCAGGCGGAAAGAGGCAAACTCGTCGAGCTTCTGTTGCATGTCGATGCCGGGGAGTGCTTCAAATTCTACTTCCAGCGGCACAATGCCTGCGCGCTGTGCCTCGCTGTTGCTTTCGCCGGCGCAGCCGGTAAACAATGTTGCCATAAAAACAAGGATTGTTAGTGTTCCGAAAATCTTTTTCATAATTTGTTGATAATGATTAGTGATACAAAAAAATACAAGGTTGCGAAGATAGGAAATTCCAGCCAAACCGATAGCTATTTACCATCCTGGTTAACGGATCAACTCGTCAAAGGCACCACCTCTTCACCACAGTCGCACGACCATTGACACTTTGAAAGATCCGCTGGCTGGTGGGATTGAGAGGTCTTGCTAATACTTAAGTTTTCCGTGTCTTACAAAATATTGTCATTGGTAGCCTTCTCAACTTACTTCACCATGTCATAAGTAGTGAAGCCTTTCGGCGGTTTGCCGTTGAGTGCTTGCTGTGGCTTGTGGTATTCTTTGCTTTCGTAGATATATTTGAGCAATTTCTCGCGGCATTCGGGCTGTGCCAGATGCGCGATGCCCACGGCATGTTCGGCCAGGTTGAGGCCGCGTGGATCGAAAGCACCCTGTTCGGTAACGATTACCACCGGGTCGGCGGCAATGGCTGAAGTGGTGATGCCTTCCGGACATTTCATCATAATTTTAGATTGTCCTTTGCTTGTTGTAGATTTCATGGCAATGATGGGCACGCCGCCTTTGGAAAGATACGATCCGCGCAAAAAGTCGGCCTGTCCGCCGATGCCGCTATAGATGCGTGTGGCGTTGAGTGAGTCGGCCCAGACGTTGCTGTGCAAATCCACACCAATGGCGCTGTTGATGGCCAGCATTTTGGGCATGCGTGCAATGTTGGGAACATAATTGGTAAAATCGGAGGGACGGCTTTGTATTGAGCTATTGAAATTCATCCAGTCGTAGCCGGCTTTATCGCGCGCCAGGAAGATGCTGGCGAGCGAAAAATTAAAGTCGAGGTACTTGTTGGTAACGATTCCCTTCTCAACGAGTTTGCGCATGGCGTCGGCAAAGAGTTCAGTATGAATCCCCAGGTCTTTTATTCCCTTGTCGATAATGGCATCGGTAACGGCTTCGGGTACTTCGCCGATTCCGTATTGCAGCGTGCTGCCGTCTTTTATATAAAGTTCGGTGATGATTTTGGCAATGCGGCGTGCGCGTTCGTCAGGCTCTTTTACAGGGCTTGTGGGCAGGTTATAGTCGGTGTCGATGAGATAGTCGATATCGCTTTCGTGAATTGTAGTCCCCAGCACAAAAGGCATTTGCGCATTGCGCTCTACAATGATGGTTCCTTTGCCTGCGAGGGCTGCGTCTACAGCTCCTTTGCATCCTTCCACAGTGGTGCCGTAGCTATAGTTGCCACCGTTGTCGGGGCCGGCTACCATAAGGAAAACCACATTTGGCTTCACAAAATTACGCATCTGGTTGCCGATGTCGGAGAGATGGATCAACTGGTATGAGGCGCCGCCGGTGTTCATGGCTTCGCGTGAGTGGGGGCCGTTGAAAATTACACGATGGCAGATACGGTTGGTAACTTCCGGATCGAAAAGCTTTCCTATGTCACCCAGCAGCAGCACGCTAAGCATCTCAACGTCGCGGATGGTGGTGTCGTCGGCAATCTGGCGCAGAAGCACCTGCGGAGCGGCGGCATTGCCGGCAGTGTAGATAATGCTGCCAGGCGGAATGGTTTCGGCATTAATGGCCTGTTCTACTTTTTGTACAACTTTCATATTCTTATTGAATTTTGATAAAATATCTTTCTTAAAAACCAAAAATAGTCGCATTTTGGTTACACAAACCATCTTGTGTGAAATTGTGATTGATGCTACGGTAAGAAAGTTCGATATTGTGTGGTAATGCCCGAAGGTGAAAGGAAATAGGTTGGTTCTTAGTGAGAAACGAAAGCTGTTTTGATACTTTTTGGAGCGACGGGTTATGACTTCATTTTATCGGGATCTTGTCTGGAGTCGAAAATATCCGTAATGAAAATGTATTCTTTAATGATCCGATAGATAATCTTATAGTGACCAACAATCAAACGTCGATGTCCTAAGCCTAAATCCTCAAGTAATGTCTCTTTTTGCCCTTGAAACGGATGTAAAATTAATGAATCTGCTGCATCCAATATTTCATTCCGAGTACTTATTATTTTTTCATGTGAAACTTTAGGTGCAATGAGGTCTAAAGATTCTTCCAAACTAAAAAGAGCCTGTTCCGTGTAAACAAGTTTCATTCTTTGTATTGGGTTGCAATTTTCTGCTCTATCTCTTTTCGTGAAAAAAACCTACCGGATTGTATCTCCTTTTCAGATTTAAGCGCTCTGGTTTCCAGTTTTGCTTTTAAAGCTTCTTCTTTACGAAGCTGCTCATAAAACTCGTTAATGGTTTGCTCCCTGGCAAGATGCAGGTGATTTTGGATAAAATTTCTTTTCTCAATCAGCGTCATGGTACTTCGAATTATTATTTGCAAAAATAATGATTAAAATTAAGATGTATGCTTGACATAAATTTTCAAATCAAACGCTTCCTATGGACTCTCCTCAAGACAATTGTTTACTTTTACACTCATTTTGTAAAAAGACCATTTTCATAAAAAAAAAAGCCTTATCTGATCGCTCATGCAAAGCATACCAACGGCAAAGTCCACCTCTGAAGTAACCCTCAACCATCCGCAATGCGAAAAAATTGTCGGTATCGTGTCGATGATGAAGCCTTCGGCAGCATTTTACCGGCGCCCCTACCTGCAGGGTGCCGGCAGCCATGAAACACAATTCCGGATGCACTTTTTTGCCGTGGCTATTTGTCATCAGACCTACAGCCTGCATCATAAAGCTAAAAATCTTTTTGGGTGGGATTTTATTGAAGAGGTCTTTTTGCAGCTTGCCGCCGATGCTTCACCGCTGCTGCAACCGGCCTGGCTTGCCGGAGCATCCTTAGATGAAATCATCGCGTTGCTTTCGGCTGCTTTTGCAGAAGACGCTGCGTGCTCCCTCGACCGCCTGCCGGAGCGGGCACAACTGATGCAACAGGCGGCTGAGGTGTTGCTTCGGGATTTTGGCGGAAGCGTCGAAATGCTTTTTTCTACCAGTCATTATCAATTAATAAATCCGCAACAAAGCGGATTGTATCACGTGATGCCCCACTGTGAAACTTTTGCTGATCCGCAGCAGAAAAAGACAACTTTTTTGACGAAGCTGCTCGAAGATGCCGGACTGGTAAAAATCGGCGACCCCGAAAATTTTATTCCCATCATGGACTACCACATGCAGCGCGTGCTGCTGCGCACCGGTTGCGTAGAAATTACAGATTTGACACTCCGCGACCAGATTACCCAACAGCAACCACTCTCAACTGACGAGCCTCTCCGCAGCCGATGTATCGAAGCCATGCGCCTGATTGCCTGCCTGAGTCAGCAATCTGTGACGCGCCTGAACGACATATTTTGGGCGCTGGGGCGGAGCTGCTGCAACCACACGCTGCTTTGCCGCGACGGCCACTGCGAAAAATCACCCTGCACGCTTACGCAAATTTATAAAATAGAAAACCACAGCCAGTGTGTTTTCCAACAGATATGCAAAGGTGCTGCTGATCCAGAATATCAAAACCTTTGGGAACCCAGGGTGCAAACACATTTTTATTAAAAAATAAAATTGCCTCCGAATGCATGACGGCAGATGTAGCGCGGTAAAATATTTCCATATCTTTGGCCGGGATTTAAAGCCCCTTCTCCGTCGGTTGGCGTAAAGGGAGCTTGCTGGCGTGGCAAACATGGGTGAGGTAGAAAATACCAAGCAATAAAACTACTTAAATACAATTTTGATCGAATGAGAAAACTATTTACATTTTTGATGGGTATGGCCGCGATGATGATGGTTCTTCCGGCAAGCAGTCAAACCGACCCTGACGACTATTACCAGGAAGATTTCGTTCGGAACGCCAACTACGTCTACAAAGACTACATCCGCACGGTGCTGGTGCATCCCGACGGCGCGCCCATGTCGAAGCCGGTGGTGAAGCTCAAGGCGTCGGAGCGCATCGTCTTTTCGTTTGACGACCTTTCGGGCGATTACAAAAAGTACGGCTACACCATTATCCATTGCGACGCCGACTGGAAAGAATCCGATTTGTTGCCCACCGAATATCTGGAGACTTTTCAGGATGACTACATCGATGATTTTGCCTATTCTGTCAACACCATGCAGCCTTATGTGCACTATCACGGGGTCATCCCAAACCAGGATGTTTCATATCGCCTCTCGGGCAATTACCTGCTCAAAGTGTATCTGGCCGACGATCCCGAAGAGGTGATATTTACGCATCGGTTTTTTGTAACCGAGCCACGCGTCAACGTTGTCGCAAGGGTGCGCAAGCCGCTCGACGTATCGGAGCGCGACTGGCGGCAGGAGGTAGTTTTTAACATACAGACCACCGGCTTGCCTCTCACCGACCCGCGGCAGGAGATAAAAGTAACCCTGCGCCAAAACGGCCGCTGGGACAATGCCATCACCGACCTGAAACCACGCTCCATCACCGGCACCGACCTGTTGTACGATTACGACGGTGTAAATGTTTTTGATGGCGGCAACGCTTTCCGTTATTTCGATTTGAAGAGCCTGCGCTATAATTCTTTCAGAGTAGCCGAAATAGATTACGACCCCATGGAAGGCTACCAGGTGTATCTGCATGATGATGTGGTGAAGAAAAAAAGTGTTTTTGAAAATGTGCAGGAGAGTATCAATGGCCGCTTTTTGATAAAGACCGAAGATATGGAGAGCGACCGCACGATGTCAGACTATGCGCAGGTTCATTTTTTCCTGCCGTACGACTATCCGCTGGCTACCGGCAAGCTGTATCTGATGGGCGGATTGACCTATTGGCAATTTATACCCGAAGCCGAATTAAAATACAACTACGACCGGAAAGGTTACGAAGCATCGCTGCTGCTCAAGCAGGGATTTTACAATTATCAATATCTGTTTTTGCCCAACAACTCCCCGCGGGGCGAAACCGAGCTTACCGAAGGCAACTTTTTCGATACCAACAACGAATATTCGTTTTTTATCTATTACCGTCCTGTTGGCGGGCGCTACGACAGGTTGGTCAACGTCACCACCATTATTACCTTTCCGGAATAAACAAGGCGAATTTTATTAAATCACAATAAGGCAAAAACCAAATAAATCTCAATACTAAAATTTCAATGATCAGGTTTCGACTGATTTCGACAAGCTGATTTCGACAAGGTCAATCACCACACAACCAACTCAACCAGCGACTAGACTATGGAAATGATTACCTTAGCTTTAAATTTGAATTTGGATTTTTGGAATTTACTTGTTATTTGGAATTTGGAACTTGGTTTTTTTTTAAAAAGCTTATCAATAATATAGTTCCCGTATCCGGCCTCATCACGCCACCTTGTAGATATGCTTTCGGAAAAGGAAAGCCGAAACCACCGTCATGGCTGTGCCAATTAGCAGCAGCATGGCAATGCTTAGCGCAATGTCCATAAAACCGGCATTGCGCCCCAGCGTATCAAAAAAACCTTGTATCGACCAATAGTTGATGGTTACCACCGCCATTTTTCGCATAAACGCCGGCATAAAAAACAGCGGGATCATGCTGCCGCCAATGGCCGACATGATGAGAATGACAATGGTGGCCAGGCTTTCGGCTTGTTTTCGGCTGCCGCTGATCGACGCGATAAAAACCCCGAAGCTTGCACAGGCATAAGCTGTGGTGATGATGAGCAAAAAAACATAAAACAGATTGCCGTTGATCTCTAACCCCAGCACCCAAACCGTGAAAGCCAGCATGACGATCAGTTGGATGGTGGCCAGCAACATACTATACAGCATTTTGCCAAAAAGTATCTGCAGTGGATTCATCGGAGCGTAGAGCAAACGCTTGAGGGTTCCTTCGTCGCGCTCGCCAAGCAGCGAGCTGCCGATGGCCGCCACCCCAAAAAGCAACATCATTACGGCAGTGCCCGCAAAACTTTGTATCAGCGCCCAGTCGATAGATTTTTTACGCGCCAGCGGCGACACCTTCAATGAGCCTATCTGCGAACCAATGGTAGTGGTAGCCGAGAGCGTATCCTCTTTGTTTGAAACCGGGGTGAACTGCAGCGCAATTTCATCTTCAATGTTGGCCATGATGCTGCTGTCGATGTCGGGGAAACGCTGATTGACGGATTTCATGATCTTTTTGCGGATGCTTTGGCTGCCCATAATTTCCATCAGATTAGAAATTAGCGCGTACTGAATCAGGTTGGCTTCAAGCTCGCGGGCGTCGTCATAAAAAAGCTCCACAGGTTCGGTGCCGCCGCTTTCGATCGAATCGCCAAAGCCCTGATAAAATACCAGCATCGCCAGCTTGTTGCCGTTCATCACATTTTCTTTTCCCACTGCTAAAGAGATAGGCGTCAGCGCTATTTCATCGAGCGAATCGAGCTTTTGTATCGTTTGGATGCTTGCGGCGCTGCTGTCGAGGTCGGCTACATAAATATTCGCCGGGCGGTCTTTGGCCGAGTTACGCGCCAGCCCGCCAAAAGCAAGCCCAAATAGGGTTATTAAAACGATGGGTAACAAAAACGTGAGCAACAAACCCTTGATGTCGCGCAGGAAAATCCTGATGTCTTTGAGCGCTATTTTTATCATTATTCTCTTAATTTTCGTCCGGTGAGGCTTAGAAAAATGGTTTCCAGGTTGGCACGTTCGATGGCTACATGACGGATGATTAAGCCCAATTCAGTGCATAGTGAAATCAGCGGTGGAAGATCAGCAGCCACATTTTCGGTTTTAAAGCTTAGTCTATCGTCGGCAATTTTTACGCTTTGGCTAAATTTCTTTTTCAGCATTTCCAGCTTATCGGGTTGGATGTTTTCGAAAGTAACAACAATAAGCTGGCTGTCGCCTGAAAACGCGCGAAGCTCGTCCAGTGTGCCACAAGCAATTAACTTTCCATGGTCGATGATGCCGATGCGTGAACAAAGTTTTTCCACCTCGTCCATCTGGTGTGTGGTGTAGATGATGGTGATGCCCTGGGCAGAAAACTGCGCCAAAATCTGGTAAATCTGGTGGCGGCTTTGCGGATCAACACCAACGGTGGGTTCGTCCATAAGTAAAATCTCTGGGCGGTGAATCATGGCGGCGGCGATGTTGACGCGCCGTTTCATGCCACCCGAAAATGTCTTGAGCAGGCTGTTGCGCCGATGGTCAAGCTCAAAGAGCCGGAGCATCTCCAGGCTGCGCTCGGCAGCATCTGCGCGTTTTATATTATAAAGCCTTCCCCAAAAGATTAGATTTTCCATTGCCGACAAGTCGTCGTACAAGGCCAGCTCCTGTGGCACTACGCCAATAAGCTGCTTGCACTGCGCTGCCTCGCGCTGCACGTCGTAACCACCGATACGCACTGTGCCGGCATCGGGTTTCAGCAGTGTGCTCAGGATGTTGATGGTGGTGGTTTTGCCCGCGCCGTTGGGTCCCAGCAAACCAAAAAACTCGCCTTTGGATACCGTCAGGGTCACACCGCGCACCGCTTCAGTTTTGCCAAACGCCTTTTTTATCCTTCTTATCTCGATCATCATTTAATAAATTAGAAACAGAACGACAAATGTAGAAACTACAGCGACATGCAAGCAATTTGTGAAAATCAATTCGACCGGGACAGGAAAATAAATAAGGGCTGTCTTTAAAGAACGGATTATCGGGGAAGTCCATAATCCAGGTCTTAAAGAAAGTTTAATCGGGGAAATCCATAGCCCAGGCTTTAAAGAAAGGTTTATTGGGGAAATCCATAGCCCGGGCTTTAAAGAAAGTTTAATCGGGGAAATCCATAGCCCAGGCATTTATGCCTGGGTTTGAAATGCGGGGTTGTAAACCCCCCGCCCCTCGCTGGGATTGCCTTCGGCAATCCCAGCGAGGGGCGGGGGATGACAAAATGAAAAATCAATTATTTTTTATGGACAGGCACTAATTACATTTCAAAACCGTGTTAAGCTCGTACTCGGCATTTTGTACAAATTGTCCGTATTTGGCGTTGTTGTAAGCTTCGCAGGCGGCCTCGTTGTTGCCTTGTGCTTTCAGTGCGTTGCCCTTTTCATAATAAAACTTGGCTTTGATATCAGCGCTTTCGCTGGCGGCTACTTCAAGCCCTTTATCAGCGGCAGCGATGGCTTCGTCGTATTGTTTCATGCCGTTGTTGGCCAGGGCGATGTAATAATATGCTTCGGCATTATCGGGTTCAAATTCGGTGGTAGCCTTCAGGCATATCAGTGCGCCCGACCAATCCTTTGCCTGCAGCCTCTTGGCACCTTCCGACTGCAGCAGCTTGCTGGCGTTGCTGCGCACTTTTTCGGCCATATCTGTATCACCTGCCGCTTCGGCCAGCTCCAGTGCCTTGCCAAAGGATTCTTTCATTTTTTCGGTATCGTCAATTTTGTTGTAAACAAGCGCCATCCCCCAGTATGCCCGTGAATAGTCGGGCGAGAGCTTGGCCGATTTGCCAAAACTTTCGAGTGCTTCGTTGTATTTTTCGTCGCTGTAATAGCTGTTGCCCTGCGAGTAATAGAGCTTTGGGATGATGTCGGCAGCTTTTGCAGCAGTCTCGGGGTCGTTGTATTTATTACCAAACTCGATAGCTTTTTCAAATTCGCCTATTGCTTTGTCGATGTTTTTGTCTTTATAATCTGCAATGCCTATTTTGTAATAGAGCGATGGAATCTGTGTTTTGGCACCAGCCACAATTTGTTCGCCTTCCGGCCCAAGCTGCGAAGCCATGTCCATAGCCTCCTGATACTTATCGATGGCCAGTTGGTAATTGTTGTCTTTTACACCCTGATTGCCCTGGTTGAAGATGTCGGCAGCCTGATTAACGTCTTGCCCGGTTGCTGAAAATGCCAACATGATGGCGGCCAGCATGAAAAAACTTTTGATCTTGCTAAAATTCATAACGATTTCTTGTTGATTAGTTTAAGTATTAAATTGTAAAACATGAGTTTTTTTTGATAAACGCAAAAATATTCATTTTGTTAATAGGTGCCGGACGTTCTGACTTTGGCCGGAAAATGTTTCATTAATAAAAAAAGAACGACGAAGCGGATTCATTTTTAACTAAGTTTTTGAAAAAATATTTTGTTTTTAAAAAACAGAGCGAAAAGCACGGTTTCCATTTTGTCGTCAATTTTGGTTGTTTTTTAAGCTTTCCGTCATCAGTTTGGCAGCGCGGCTGGAAGCGCCGGCATTGCCCAGTTTTTCGCGCAAAGATTTATAGGCTTCCAGCATTGTCTTGCGATGGGTATGGTCGAGGAGCATCTTGAGTTCTTTTATAATATTTCCCCGGGTTACCTCACTCTGGATGAGTTCCTTTACCACCGGGCGATCCATGATGAGATTTACCAACGAAATATATTTTATGTCAACAATCCTTTTGGCAATCTCAAAAGAAAGCACGTTTCCACTGTAACACACCACCTGCGGCACGTCGAGCAAAGCCGTTTCCAGCGTGGCGGTGCCGGAGGTAATCAACCCGCCCCAGGCGTTGTGCAGCAGGTCGTGCGTGGCACCGAAGATGATTTTATACTCAGCCCCGCGCGCAGCCTCCTTGTAGAATTCGGCAGGAACAGAAGGCGCGCCGGCAACCACAAATTGATATTGCGGAAAGGCGTCGGCAGCGCTTAGCAACAGTGGCAACAGACGCCGAATCTCTTGTTTGCGGCTGCCCGGCAACACCGCGATGATCAGGCGGCGATCCAGGTTGTGCAATGCGCGAAAGTCGGCAGGTGTGTGGAAATTCACCTTCTCGCGCTGCAATGCATCCAGCAGTGGATGACCTACATAATCGACCTCTACACCATATTTTTGATAAAAATCTTTTTCAAAAGGCAGAATCACAAACATGCGGTCGACATATTTTTTGATCTGCTTTACCCGCGACTTTTTCCAGGCCCATACCTGTGGCGAGATGTAGTAATAAACCGGTATTTTGTGGCTGGCCGCGAAAGCAGCTATGCGCAGATTAAAGCCCGGATAGTCGATAAGTATCACCACGTCGGGGTTCCAGGCCAGGATGTCGCGTTTACAAAAGCGGATATTTTTCAGTATCGTTCCCAGGTTACTGATCACCTCCGCAAAGCCCATAAAAGCCAGGTCGCGGTAGTGTTTTACGAGCGTTCCACGCTGCTGTTGCATCAGCTCGCCGCCCCACACACGAAACCCGGCGGCAGAATCTTCCACAGCCAAATGACGCATTAGCCCGGCACCATGAAGGTCGCCTGATGCTTCGCCGGCAATGATATAATATTTCATGGTTGGGAAATAAAGATGAAAAATATGGCTACCAGTACAAAAGTTGTGACAAGAATGCCTTTGCCGGTACGTATCATCTTTGCCGAAACCAGATAATAACGCATCAGCAGAACGTTGGCAGAGAGCGCCAACAAATACAGATCGCGCATGCCGTAACAGGGCAGGTTCATCAGCTTGCTGACCCACAAAAGCAGATAATAAAACAACAACAGCGCGATGGGTGGAGCCACCAAAGCCATTAAAGTACCCAATCCGTACGAGTCTCTCTTAAGTGTATCGTGCATAGGAAACTTCGATTTGTTTTTCAGCCGGAGGTTAGCCGTTGATTGTTCGGGCAGGTTGGTGCTCTTTGTTGTTAACTTTTTTGGGTTCAAAATCAAACTCGCCGATAAGCTTTATGGCGTCGGCGGCGGTAAAGTCGAACTGCATTGGCACCACGGCGATGTAGTTGTTTTCCATGGCACGGATGTCGGTACCTTCGGCGTTGTCGGCTTTGCTGAATACGCCTGTTATCCAATAGTAGTCTTGTCCGCGCGGGTCGATTCTTTCGTCGAATTCCTCCACCCACGTGCCGCGGGCCTGTCGACAAACCTGCACTCCTTGTATGGGCTGCTCTGAAATTTTGGGGATGTTCACGTTGAGTGAAACACCCTTGGGAAGCCCGCGTCTCAGCACCTTCAGTGCAATCTGGCGGATGTGTTCTTCGGCATGATCAAAGATGGCTTTCGCCGAATAATCGTTCAGCGAGAAACCCACAGAAGGTATCATGTCTATCGAGCCTTCTATCACCGCAGCCATGGTGCCTGAATAAAGCACGTTGATGGAGGCGTTAGAGCCGTGGTTGATGCCCGACACCAGCAAGTCGGGATTTCCGCGTAAAACGATTTTGGTGCCCAGCTTTACGCAATCTACCGGAGTGCCGTTGCAGCTATATTCGCGGTATCCGTCAGCCTCTTCGATGAGTTTCAGGCGCAAGGGCGACGACACGGTGATGGAATGACTTTGCGCCGAACGCGGACGGTCAGGGGCAACTACCACCACCTCGCCCAGCGTGCGCATAATCCTTATTAAGGTTCGGATACCTGGCGCGTTGATGCCATCATCGTTGGTAACAAGTATCAGTGGTTTTTTTATCTGATGTTTCATATTTTTGGATTTTATAATTTGGTAACTCCTGCCGAGATAATATATTTCATCACATTGGTTGCCGAGGCATTGATAGGTGTAACATTTTCGGCAGGCACAATAAACAGGTTGCCCGACCAGGCGTAGGAATGCGGCAGGTAAACGGCTATCCTGCCATCGGTGATGCCCAGTTCCGAAAGGTCTTCGTTGGTGATAAAACCAATTTTTTCGAGCGAGCTACTGCCGCTGACGCGCACCAGCACCGGCTTGTTAAAGCGCCGTTTGTTACCCACAAATGCCGACAGCAAGTCTTTTACAGAAGTATAAATGATCTTGATCAGTGGCGCCCGGCTGATCATCTTGTCGAAATAGGTGATAAATGGTTTGAAGAAAAACAAACTCCCCAGAAATCCTATCAGCGTGATGAACAACAGCAGCGTCACCAACCCCAGCCCGGGGATTTCCAGCCCCAGAAACTCTTCGATATGTTTGTAAAGCAGCCCGTCAATCCACAAAAAGGTGATCCGCACCGCGTAGATTGTAACGGCCAGTGGTCCCAGAAAAAGCAAACCCTGGAAGAAATAATTGAGCAGGCGCTTGAAAGTGTTGCGTGTCTTCATAAATTATTCAGTCGGCAAAAGTAACAAAACAGCACAACAACGCAGCAGGCCAAAATGTTGGATTACGGATTTCGGATTTACGAATTACGATTTTGGAATTACGATTTTGGATTTCGGAACGTAGAGACGCACAGTCTGCCTCGTCCCCCCAGCGGGGGCCGTGCGTCTAATTCCGAATTCCGAATGACGATTGAATATCGAATATCGAATATTGTTTCCTGGACGGGGCGGGGTTATGAATTCACAAATTCCTCCAGCTCTTCCCGGAGTCGCGCCGTGGGAAGTCCCATCACATTAAAATAGGAGCCAACGATTTTCTCAATGCCAACCAGCCCAATCCATTCCTGAATGCCATAGCCACCCGCTTTGTCGTAGGGTTTGTAAAGGTCTACATAGTGCGCAATGGTCTCTGCCGACAACTCTTTAAAATACACCTCGGTGCAATCGGTGAATGCTTTAATCTTTCCGGCGCTGCGTAGACATATTCCTGTGATTACGTCATGCTTCTTTCCGGAGAGCATCTGTAACATCGCGATGGCCTCTTCTCGCTTTGTTGGTTTGTTAAGAATTGTGTCATTCAGGCAAACGATGGTATCGGCGGTGATGATGATCTCATCGGGATGCAGCTCATTTTCGGCGAAAGCCAACGCCTTTTTTTTGCAAAGAAACAAAGCCACCTCTGCGCCAGGCAGATGCTCCGGAAATCGTTCATCGACTTCCGCACGACGCACCGTAAATTCATATCCCATCTCTGCCAGCAACTGCTGCCGGCGCGGCGAGGAAGAGGCAAGGACAATTTTTTTAGAAAAACGCACAAGTTTTTAATTTCAAAGATTAATAAGAAGAAAAAATCCCAAATAACAAAAGATTAATCCCAACCGCCAGTAGACGGTGTAAACAATGACAATAATACAAATTCCAAATAAATTCCAAATTCCAAAACTCAAAGCTGCCCGCCGGGGATGATTGTTGAGCTGTTGAGGTGTCGGTTTTACGGAGTTTTCGCACCGCATTGACGTTTCGAGGTCCTGCGGACGCTCGAAAGTCAGAGGTGCGGAACCGGGTGTCGCGCCGATGACGCTTTGGTTTGTGGTTGACGCTTCATTCTACCATACTTTCGCGCCTATGGCGCTTTGGTTTGTGGTTGACGCTTCATTCTACCATACTTTCGCGCCTATGGCGCTTTGGTTTGTGGTTGACGCTTCATTC
>JAAYIU010000347.1 GCA_012523265.1 Bacteroidales bacterium
ATGTTCCTGTAAACTTCCAGGTTTATGATAGTACCAAGGTTTCTACACTGCGCGGCTTTGCTACCACGAACAACATTGAGGTTTTAGTAATAAACATCGATTCGTTTGCCAAAGACGAAAACATCATTAATAAACCCAACGACAAACTAAACGGACAAAAACCCGTTGAGTTTATTCAAGCTACCCATCCAATTGTAATTGTGGACGAACCACAAAATATGGAAACCGAAAAACGTATTGCCGCAATCGAAAACCTGAAAGCCCTTTGCACGCTTCGTTATTCGGCAACGCATCGTAACCTATACAATCTCACATATAGTTTAAACCCGGTAAAGGCGTACGATTTGGGATTGGTGAAACAAATTGAGGTAGATTCAATTATGGAAGAAAATGCCTACAACGATGCGTTTGTTGCTGTAGAATCAATTATTGCCACCAAAACCAAAGTAACCGCCAAAGTTTCGATAAACAGCAACGAAAAGGGTGGCGTAAGAAAGAAAACGGTTAAGGTTGAATATGGCAGTGATTTGTATAAACTTTCCAATGAGAGGGAAATCTATAAGAATGGCTATGTCATCGACTATTTAGATGCGACTGACCAATCAGTTACTTTTTCAAATGGTCAGATGCTCTACAAAGGCGACAGCCAGGGCGGTTTGACGGATGAGGTGATGAAATTCCAAATCCGCAAAACCATCGAAGAACATCTGAAAAAAGAGAAACGTCTGAACAAATCAGGCATTAAAATATTGTCGTTGTTCTTCATCGACAAAGTAGCCAATTACCGGTCGTATGACGCAGCAGGCAATCCTGTAAAAGGAAAGTTTGCAAAATGGTTTGAAGATATTTACCACGAATACATTTCAAAACCAGCCTTTAGTGAATTGAATAATTTTTCGGTGGAGGAGAGTCACAATGGCTATTTTTCGCAAGACAAAAAAGGAGTTTTCAAGGACACTTCGGGCGAGACCAAAGCAGATGATGACACCTACAGCCTGATAATGAAAGACAAGGAGAAATTGTTGGGATTAGACAATTCATTGCGTTTCATTTTTTCGCATTCAGCATTGCGTGAAGGTTGGGACAACCCCAACGTATTTCAGATTTGCACCTTGAACGAAACCAAATCAGACCTAAAAAAACGCCAGGAAATTGGCAGGGGTTTGCGCCTGGCCGTTGACCAAACGGGAAGGCGAATTTACGACCAAAACATAAACCGCTTGACGGTAATTGCCAATGAATCGTATGACGATTTTGCTAAAACACTTCAAAAAGAAATTGAAGACGATTGCGGTGTGGAATTTAAAGGAAGAATTAAAAACAAAAGAGAACGTACCGCATTCAAATATCGTAAAGGTTTTGAAGCCGACCCTGAGTTTTTGCAAATTTGGGAAAAACTTAAAAAGAAAACCACCTATCGTGTTGATTATAAAACAGACGAGTTGATCATTTTATCTGCCAAAGCCATTAAAGATCTGCCCGAAATCAAGGCACCTTCTATTCGTTCCACAAAGATTGGAATTACAATGACTGATGAAGGCGTAGGTACAAACTATGTTGGAGAGAAGGTAGAATCTTATGGCGGCTATTCCTGGAAAATCCCTGATGTTTTGGGCTATATCCAGGGCAAAACGGAATTGACCCGGTCAACAATTCAAGAGATTTTAAGTAAGTCCGGCAGAATTGGAGATATTTTAATCAACCCACAATTGTTTTTGGATTTATCAAGCCAGGCCATTAAACGAACACTTTATGATTTGATGATTGATGGAATCAAGTATCAAAAAATCGGTGGCTCCGAATATGAAATGGCTTTGTTTGAAGCACAGGAATTGGAAGTCTATCTCGACGATTTTTCATTTAAAGTAACTGATACTTCTAAAACTATTTATGAAGCGTTTGTTCCTTTGGACTCAGGCGTAGAAAGCCAATTTGCCCGGGATTGTGAAACCAGCGACCAGATAAAGTTCTATTTCAAATTACCAAATTGGTTTAAAATTCCAACACCTATCGGAAACTACAATCCCGATTGGGCTTTGGTTTTTGAAGATGATAAGAAGATTTATTTTGTAGCAGAAACTAAAGATACAGGAGCACCACAAATTGATTTATCAAAACTAACAGGTGACGAACAAATGAAAATTAAGTGCGGAACAGCACATTTCAACGAGTTTGCAGACCTGGAGTATAAAGTAGTAAACAAAGTAGGGCAATTGATTGCATAGCCAGATTGTTATTTCGTTAGGAATTGTGCGCCCTGCGCCACGCCATATATTTTTTCACCCATCCAAAGGAAATATTTCTAAATTTGCTGCGCAGTTAAACGCACACATCAAATGAGGAATCCTTTGGTCATATTGGCGAATGACTTTCACCACGACACCTCGATGGTGAGGCTGAGCTATGAAAAGGATCCCGCGCGCACGGATAAGCAATTCTTGAGAAACGGGAATTCAAAGACCACGAGAACTTTTGCTGTTGGAATTCATTTCCCTATTCGGCGTGGATTTCAAAATGCTATGTTTTCCAATTGGGCGGAAATCTGTTTTTCGAAAAAAGAACTGGGAAAAATCATCAATCCGTTGCATGATTTCGGCTAAGGTTGCAAAAGGTACATATCCCTATCCAAATCGGTTGTGTAGATGTGCCTTTTGCAAAATCCATTCAAAAAGTAACTGTATTTACACAACCGTCAGAGACACGCGAAATCGTGAAGCGTTTAAAAGGCGGATGTCGAAAAGCCAACAGAGTAGACAAGATTTAAATTTTGTTTAAAATGAAATATTTATCCAGAGTACTAATGATTTTATTTATAGTCTTTTCCGGCTATCAAATAAATGCACAGACGGTTGGAATAAAAGGTGGATTAAACCTTTCAAACATGCTTGAAAAAGATGATGATGAGACCTTTAGCGATGACTACAAAATGAATCCTGGATTTCACATAGGATTATCAGTTGATATTCCATTTAATAAATCTCTATCCTTAGAGCCCGGTCTTCTCTTAACAACAAAAGGAATGAAGTATGAAGATGATTATCTGGGTGTTGATATATCTGCAAAAGCAATTCTCTATTACCTTGAGTTACCCTTGACTATAAAAGCATCGCAGGATTTAGGCGGAGGATCTAAAATTTTTGGTGCAGTAGGTCCATATGTTGGTCTTGGGTTAAGTGGAAAAGTAATGGCAACAGCAGAATATCAAGGGCAGGAAGAAACTGAAGAAGAAAAAGTGAAATGGGGCAATGATAAAGATAAGGATGATTTAAAACGACTGGACATGGGTTTGACCTTTGGTGCAGGTGTTGAAATTAGCAGCATTTTAATTGGAATATCTTATGATTTAGGTTTGTCAAATAATTCTCCATATCAAGACAATGGTGCAACAAGTAAAAACAGAGTATTGAAATTTTCAATTGGATACAGATTTTAAGGAAAACACTATTTAAAAAATGCCATTAGCGTAATGCGGGTGAGCCGTTGGGGTGATAGTAATGTCGTTTGAAATCCCGCACTATGCTGATGCTCGTCGCTCCCCTCCCCACACCACTCCTCCAAGAATAACCCCCCCGCTCAAAAGACGCGTTTTTGCTACTTTTGCCGGATGATGCAAATTTTTAAAACGCAAAAATTGCCGGCTTATGAAATTACAGATCAAACACAGCAGCGGGAGATCAAAAGAAATTCAGCGCATTAACCATTCTAAAACTGAACTGTGATACGCATCGACATACTTACCATCTTTCCGGAGATTTTTGCCGGCCCTTTCGATCACTCTATCATCAAGCGGGCGAAGAACAAGGGGCTGGCCGAAATCCATATCCACAACATCCGCGACTACTCCCGCGACAAGCACCGGCGTGTAGATGATTATGCTTATGGCCACGGCGCGGGCATGGTGATGGCCATCCAACCCATCGCCGACCTGATAGATAAACTCCGCGGCGAGCGCGTTTACGACGAGGTGATTTTTCTCACGCCCGACGGCCGGCTTTTCGATCAGCCCACCGCCAACCGGCTTTCTATATTGCAAAATATTATATTGCTGTGCGGACATTACAAAGGCATCGATGAACGGCTGCGCGAGCATTACATCACCCTCGAAATTTCCATCGGCGATTATGTGCTTTCGGGTGGCGAGCTGGCGGCAGCCGTGGTCGCCGACAGCATCGTGCGGCTCATCCCCGGCGTGCTGGGCGACGAAACTTCGGCGCTCTCCGATTCTTTTCAGGATGGTTTGCTCAGCCCGCCGGTTTACACCCGCCCGGCGGATTACAACGGCTGGAAGGTTCCGGAAATACTTTTGTCGGGAAACCAAAAAGCCATCCACGAATGGTCGATGGAAAAAGCCATCGAGAAAACCAAAACCCGCCGTCCTGACCTGCTGAAAGGTTTTGAGTAGAATACATTTGCATTTTTGAATGAATTTTTAAGACACGCTGAAAAACAGTACTCCCGTGTTTCATCATGGAAATAAAAGATACATACAGAACTTTAAGCCGAAAATCGGAAGGCAGCTTTAAAGACAAAGGCAGCAAATTTATAGCGCACGCACTGCCGGTGCAAACCGATGCCGAGGTAAAAGAGGAGCTGGAGCTGCTGCGCAAACATTATTACGATGCGCGCCATCACTGCTACGCCTGGATTCTGGGCCATCACCAGGACGAGTACCGCACCAACGACGACGGCGAACCTTCGGGCACCGCCGGAAAACCTATCCACGGCCAACTGCTCAGTAACGAGCTTACCAACTGCCTCATCGTGGTGGTGCGCTATTTTGGCGGCATCAAGCTCGGCGTGCGCGGCCTTATCAACGCCTACAAATTTGCCGCTGCCGACGCCATCGCCAACAATGAAATTGTGACGCGCATCATCAAAGATACTTTTGAAGTAAAATTTGACTACGCCGATATGAACGACGTGATGCGCATCATAAAAGAGGAAGATTTGGAAATTGTGGCGCAGGACTTTCAGATGACCTGTCGTCTTATTTTCGCCGTAAGGCAAAAATTTTCAGAAAAAGTACAGCAACGTTTCACTGATTTACGCAAAGTAGAGATAGAGCAGAAATAGCCTAATCATCTGCTCATCTCCAGAAATTGGCAGAAAGGAAACTCCGTCTGCCGACATAGTGGGAAAACCCAAGCGAAGCGCTCGGCCATGGGAACTCCCAAAATAGTTATGCAAACGCGCTCCCCTTCTCCAATAGGAAAAGCGGCTGGGGCGTGAGGTGTTTTGAAAATAAAAACCTTATTCTGTTTCCTAAAACCTTAGTAGAGAATGTGATCCAATAAAATTATCCAACCTTATTAGCTTGTATTAACAAGGTAATAAGGTTGTTCTGAGATGTTGATTTTCTCCACTAAGGTTAATTGGTTGAAAATAAGGTTTTATTTCTCCGTCCAAAACCATCCACAGCAGCGGCCAGTGCGCCGGCGCTCCCTCCCGATTATCGGGATCGCTGGGGGATGAGGTCAACAGACCGGGCGAAGCCATTCCTTTCCCGCCACCAATGAAATTTTTTTATTAAAAACCAAATACATTTTCCTAAAAAATCCTACTTTTGAAAAAACTTTTAGAAGTAAAACATAAAAATAAATAGCGCATGAAAACACATTTACTCACAATTGGATTCCTGTTGGCTGCCTTGACGGGCATGTCGCAGATCGTTTCGACCTATGATTTTAACAGCCTGAATCCCGGCGACCTGAACAACCAGGACAACTGGAAAACCATTGCGCACAGTGCAGCTTCTTCTCCCGACTTCGAGGTAGGTTATGCCAGCGGCACGGTGGTATCGCCCGATGGGAGCCAGTTTGTATTTTATCAGCATGGCGGCCCCAACATCGGGCGCACAGCCACACGCAAATCCACCTCCAACTTTGAATTCGATTTCTCCGATGGTGTGGTTGAGGTAGAGGTGGACATGCACAGAAACTGGTGGGGCGTGTTCTTTGGTGTTGGCTTCGATGCCGATAACGACGGGCATATTGCTCCCGGCCTTTCCACCGAACCCAACGACGGCGGCGTATATATCCATTTGCGCGAAGCAGCGCCGGCAGGCAACAAGCTGGTGCTGCCTTCGGATACCGAAATTAGCTTTACGGCCAACACCGAAGTCTGGACACGCTTTAAGATGGTGATGGATTTTACGGCCAATGGCGGCGTGGGCACCATCGCCCTTTTTTATAAAGTGAATGCTTTGGGCGAATGGTTGCCGGCAGCCGAAATACAAGGCGTAAGCATGCAGCTTACACCCGGCTCAGGCAACAAAAACGACAACACCGTTTGGGACGGGATTTTCTTCCATTCGCAGGGAGGTACTGGAGCTTTTGATAATATTTTGGTGCGACAGCCCGACCTGAACGGCCTTTACCAGTTCATCAACTTTCCGGCTATTGCCAACAAACTCACCACCGATGCTCCATTTCAATTGCTGGCAACGGCGAGCTCGGGGCTGCCTGTGGTTTACACCATTCTCGAAGGGCCGGCAACTGTTTCAGGCAACATCCTTACCCTCGCCGGACAACCAGGAATAGTAAAAGTAAAGGCTTCGCAGCCTGGCGACGATGTGTATGCGCCTGCCAACGACCTCATCAATGCGTTTGAGGTGGTGGATGCTTCGGCCTATTTTCCCACACTTAAAGTAAGAAGGCCTGTGGACGACAACAAGGTGTATATGGAGGAGCTGAAACCGGTGATGTTTGTTGCCGAATCGGGCGTGGAGCATCCGGAGGTGCTCTCTGTCGAATCGCTTACATTCAGTCTGGAAGGCGAGCTATTGCCTGTTATCATTCGTGAAAACAACCATTTTACTACCTACTGGACACCACCGGCCTTTGGAAATTACAGCATGACCGTCACAAGCACCATTACCGGCGGCAACGTTACCAGCAAGGTGGTGAATTTTGAAGTTACCAGCGACATTACAGATATGGAAGTGCAAACATTTGCCGGCGAATTGGTAACCGCTGCCGCGCAAATTGTTTATGGCACCTATATTTTCCCGACTTTCACAGGAGCCTTTTCTAATATCAATTCAGTTCTCACCATCTCTTGCCCTGCGGGTGGCTGCGATCCTTACGACCGCGTTTCACACGTCGAAATAAAAGACCTCGACGGGAACTGGATAGAGATGTACCGCTACCTAACGCCGTTTGGGGTGGGCTGCAGCGACGAGGCCGATGTTACCGATTATGCTTCGCTGCTTCAGGGCGAAGTGGATGTGCGCTACCACTGCATCACCTGGGACAAAGGACTTTTGATTGATATCCGTTACGAATTTACCAAAGGCACGCCGGAATACCTCTACTCATGGGTTACGCCCATTTGGAGAGGGGAATTTCCTTTTGGAGATATGTCCAATCTGCAACCGGTTCCGCCGGCGGTGGTTAACTTTCATCCCGATGCTGCCGCCGCGACGTTGAAGATAATGACCAGCGGCCACAATTGGGGTGATAACAACACCGGAAATGCTTCGGAGTTTTATCATGCCACCCATTATGTAAATGTAAACGGGAGCCGCACCTTTACCCAGGATTTGTGGTCGGTGTGCAATCCCAACCCGGCGGGATGTGAACTGCAAAACGGCACCTGGATTTATAGCCGCGCCGGCTGGTGCCCGGGTTCTATTGCGCGAATCTATGATTTTGATATGACCAGTTTTGTGGGCACTTCCAATCTCAACCTGGAGTATGAATTTGACCCGAATTATGTGGATTTGTGCCATCCATCCAATCCTGACTGTGTAACAGGCGTAACCTGCCCCAATTGCGAGGATACCTTTAATCCGCTGATGAACGTAACTACTCATGTAATTACCTTTAGCAATATGATTTCGGTTTCGGTGCCGGCCATGGAGTTGTCGGGATTGCGTGTTGATCCCAACCCAGCCTCCGATTATTTTATATTAGAATCTTACCAACCTGCCCGCAATCAAAACTCAACAGTTGAATTCATCAACCTTTCGGGAAAAGTGGTTTCAGGATTTGACTGGAACGGAGAACGCACACATGTCGATGTGCGTGCATTTCCCACCGGCCTCTACTTGCTGAAAGTAACAAGTAAGGCTGGTGTGGATATTAAAAAGGTGGTAATTCGATAAAACCCACCGGATGAAAAAGACAGCAGGGCGCGAGGCGCTGGGCGCTGGGAGCAAAAACGATTTTGCATTTTATGTTTTTCTTTCCATCATTTTCGGAGAATTCAGATTCATTGAGCATTGAGCTACTTCAACATTCAATATTCGGTGTTCGGTATTCAATATTCTTTTTTTCTTCTTTCCGTCATTTTCGGAGAATTCAGATTCATTGAAAATCAATCCACTTCAACATTCAAAATTCGGTGTTAGATATTCGATATTCTTTTTTTCCGGTCAGATGGTCATCCATGCAAATGAGCTTTCCATCCAAAGATCTGATCACCGAAAAAACTATCTTTGCGCCCTTATCACATACGGGCGTTATGATCAAAGAAATTATACAAAGCAGCATCGATCTTCGCAAGGCCGTGCTGGGGGACGACAAATTGCTGAAGACGGTGCAGTCGGTTGCCGATGCGATGATCGCGACATTTGCTGCAGATGGCAAGGTGCTGTTTTGTGGTAATGGTGGCAGTGCCGCCGACGCGCAGCACCTGGCGGCAGAGCTTTCCGGGCGGTATTATTACGATCGCCCGCCGCTCTATGCCGAGGCGCTGCACACCAACACCTCTTTTGTTACGGCTGTTGCCAACGATTATAGTTTTGACGAGGTGTATGCACGCATGGTGAAAGCTGCCGGTCGCAAAAACGATGTGCTGGTGGCCATCTCTACTTCCGGCAACTCTCCTAACATTATCAAAGCATTGCGCGCTGCTACCGAGGCGGGCATGGTAACCATAGGGCTTACCGGCAACGACGGTGGTAAGATGAAAACCCTTTGCAGCCTCTTGCTCAAGGTTCCGTCCAACGATACGCCGCGCATTCAGGAAGTGCACATTATGTTTGGGCACATCATCTGTCAGATTGTAGAATCTACGATTTTCCCACGATGATAAAAGAAGCCATCATCCTGGCCGGCGGGCTTGGCACACGGCTTAGTGGCACCATTGCGGATGAGTTGCCAAAATGTCTGGCGCCGGTCAATGGCCGCCCGTTTCTGGATTACCTGTTGCAATACCTCGACGATTTGGGACTGCAACGCGTAATTCTTTCGGTAGGATATAAACACCAGGCTATCACGGAGCATTTTGGAGATACTTTTGGCGAGTTGCAGCTCGAATATGCCGTCGAGAAAGAGCCGCTGGGTACCGGTGGCGCATTGCGACTGGCGATGCAACAGGCGCGGGAACCACTGGTGCTGGTGATGAATGGCGATACTTTTTTCGAGGTGGATGTGCCAAAACTTATCAACGCACACCGCAGCCGCGAAGCTGTGATAACGCTGGCACTGCACGAAGTGGACGACGTGGGCCGCTATGGCAGCGTGGTCATCGACCAAGAACGCAGGATAACAGGTTTTGCCGAAAAAAATCAAACCGCCGGAAAAGGATTAATAAATGGTGGGATGTATGTGATCAACAAAAGGTATTTTATTTCAAAAGAGCTGCCTGAAAAGTTTTCGCTTGAGCGCGATCTCTTACAAAAATATTATGCCACCGACAGAATTTTTGGCTTGATCTGCCGCCAGTATTTTATCGACATCGGCATACCCGCCGATTACCAAAAAGCACAAAATGATTTTAAAGAATTTGATTTCTAATTCCTGGACGCTTTTTCTGGATCGCGATGGCGTGATCAATGAGCGGCTGGTGGGCGATTATATAAAACACACCCGCGACTTCAGGATGATAAGCGGAGTAGGGGAAGCCATCAAAACTTTTAGCGAAGCCTTCGGGCGCATCGTGGTGGTTACTAACCAGCAAGGCATTGGCCGTGGGCTGATGACCGAAGAAATGCTAAATGAAATCCATCAGAAAATGCTTCAGCAAGTGAAAGCTGCCGGCGGGCGCATCGACGGGATTTATCACTGCAGCGGGCTGGCCGAAGATCGTCCTTTCGACCGCAAGCCCAACGTGGGCATGGCGCTAAAAGCCCGAAAAGAGTTCCCCGAAATCCGATTTAAAAAATCTGTTATCGCCGGCGATTCCCGCAGCGATCTGCTCTTTGGCCGGCGCCTGGGAATGACCACCGTACTTATCGGCGAAAGCCAGCGCATTGCCAAAGAAAATCCTTCGCTGGTGGATTATTATTTCCCTTCGCTGATAGAAATGGCAACGGAGATTAAGGCAGTTTCCAAATGATTAACCTTTATAAAATATTAAAATACAATAGATTTCTCCCTCCGGTCGAAATGACACGGCTGACACGGACAGGGGGGAAGGCGGGGTCGGGCGCGAAGCGCCCGACCCCGCTTTCCCATATATTCAGTAATTCGTGTCATTTCGATGCCGCAGGTGCGGCAGAGAAATCTATTGCAGCGACAATGGGATCGTTATTACCACTTACTTTAGGACTATGACAATGTTTTGTCATAATTTTATTAATATCCAAAACTAATCTACCAATCTCTCAACTTCTACTATGTCAGCCTCGCTCATCTTCATTTGTTTCCTTGCCTATACTTTTTTACTTTTTATCATTGGTTACATCACTTCGCGCAAATCCGACAACGAATCCTATTTCCTGGGCAACCGCAAGTCGCCGTGGTTTGTGGTGGCCTATGGTATGATCGGTGCTTCGCTGTCGGGCGTTACCTTTATCTCCATTCCGGGCTGGGTTACCGACAGCCGCTTTTCGTATATGATGGTGGTGATAGGCTACCTTTTTGGGTATTTCGCTATCGCTAAAATCCTGCTGCCGCTTTATTATCGTCTGCAGCTCACCTCCATCTATACCTATCTGCTCGATCGATTCGGCTATTGGTCTTACAAAACCGGAGCTTTTTACTTTCTGCTCTCACGCGTCATCGGCGCTTCTTTCCGTATGTTTCTGGTGATTAACATCCTGCAGATTTTTGTTTTCGACAGTTTTGGTGTGCCATTTTGATTTATCGTGGTGCTTTTCCTGTTACTGATCAATCTTTATACT
The DNA here is from genome assembly GCA_012523265.1 of Bacteroidales bacterium. Classification (GTDB taxonomy): domain Bacteria; phylum Bacteroidota; class Bacteroidia; order Bacteroidales; family 4484-276; genus SABY01. The sequence goes on from JAAYIU010000347.1 coordinate 11,069, forward strand.
TTTAAACGCGGCATCCAAACCATTGTGTGGACCGACACGCTCCAGACCACCTTTTTGCTGGCCAGCGTTGGCATTACTTTTTATATTGTCCGCGATCATTTGGGGCTTACGCTCAGCGGGCTTGTCAGCGATATCTATGAAAGCGACTACTCGCAGATGATTTTCGGCGACTGGCAGGACAAGCGTTTTTACCTCAAGCAGTTGGTTTCAGGCGCTTTTATCGCCATTGTGATGACGGGGCTTGATCAGGATATGATGCAGAAAAACCTGAGCTGCCGCAACCTGCGCGACGCCCAGAAAAATATCATCACCCTGAGCTGGATCTTGGTGCCGGTAAATCTGCTGTTTCTGATGCTTGGCGCCGCGCTGGCGATGTACGCCAATCAGATGGGCATTGTAATGCCGGGCACCTCCGACACACTTTTCCCGGAAATAGCGCTCAACCATCTTGGCGTGGTGGCGGGCATCGTCTTTATCATCGGGCTGATCTCTGCCGCCTACTCCAGCGCCGACAGCGCTTTGACGGCACTCACCACCTCATTTTCAGTGGATATTTTGGGGATCAACCGCAACAACATGCTTACCGAGCGGCAACGCAAACAGATCCGCTACGGCGTGCATTTTAGCATGGCCACATTGCTCATTTTGGTAATTATTGCTTTTAAAGGCATCAACAACGAAGCTGTTATCGCCGAACTTTTCACCGTGGCCGGATACACTTACGGGCCGTTGCTGGGGCTTTTTACCTACGGACTTTTCACCCGTCGCCCGGTGTCCGATCGTTGGGTGCCTTTCATCGCCATTCTTTCGCCGTTGTTGTGCTATCTGCTAAGCAGTTATTCGGTAAAAATATTATGGGGTTACAAATTTGGTTTTGAATTGCTGATCATAAACGGACTACTTACTTTTATCGGATTGTGGCTGTCGTCGTTGCGGATGTTACCTCCCGGAAAAGTTACCGGGTAACCACAGAGAAATTGGATAAAAAAAACGGATTTACTACTGATATTATTTCCGGATCACGTGCCAGCTACCGTGTCGCTTTTATCTCATCCAGGTTTTCGTCGATCATACTTATAAGGTAGCGGCGCATCTGTGCGTCGGCCATGGGCATGCCGTCGAGTGCTTCTTTTACCTCACGCGTATCAAAACAATAGCTTTCTACGGCGGTGGTGTGGCGATACACAAATTCGACTTCGGGTCGCGACGCTGCCAAATCTACTATTACACCACTTATTTCGCCCAGCGGCGGGCGGTCGATGTGCTGCAATCCAAACTTTGCTGTTACCGTGGTGCCGACGCCTACCTCTGATTCCAACGAAATCCCTCCGCCGCTTTGCTCGGCGTTTTGCCGGAGCAGCGGCAGTCCCATGCCCACTTTGCGGGTAGTGCGCGAGGTGGTATAAGCATCGGTGACGGTGGCCAGCATGTGGGGCGCTATGCCGCGGCCATTGTCTTTTATCACCAGCGTAAGCAAGTCTTCTTTTTCGCTTTCGCGGATATCTACTTCGATGAGCGTGGCTTTGGCGCTGATGGCATTGTGCACGATGTCGAGGATATGCAGGGCAAGATCTTTCATTATTATAAAAAAAATTGAATTTACTTTTCTTCCGCAACATAGCGACCACCGACATTGTGCAGCGCTAATTTTATTTCGTCGAAGGTGGGTTGTTCCAGATAGAAATTTGTATAGCAGCATCCGATGTCTTCGACGTAATGGGCGTCGGAGCTGCGGATAAATGTTTTGTCGGCAAGCTCCGGGTAGGCTTTTTTAAAATCTTTGGTGGTGATGTGTCGCGACAGTTCCAGCGCATCGTAGTTGAGATCGGGAGGCACAAAGCCCAACTGGCTGATGAGGCCGAATGCCGGGCGGTTGATGTGTGCCGGAATGAAGATTCCGCCGAGCGCGTGTACCTGCCGTTCTATTTCATCAATGTCCTGGTCGATGGCCATAATCAGCAGGCGCTCTTCCTGGTAGATGATCTCTTCGTTTTCGTCCACCTGCACCTGGTCGCCAAAATATTCGGGGTCGTTGGGGAAATCCTGCATGTGCGCCTGGAGGTAGTTTTCAAAAAGATCGAGCCGCTCAAAGTCGGGCAGGAAAGCCAGACAATGCACCTCTTCGCTCGAAGTGACCTCGGCGCCGCAAAGCACAGCGATGTTGCGGGTAGCGGCCAGCTTGTGGATTACCTTGCAATGGCGCGTGCTGTTGTGATCGGTGATGCCGATAATATCGAGACCACGCGCTGCAGCAGTATCCACGATGGTGCGTGGACTCATCTCCAGACTGCCACAGGGCGACAGCAGGGTGTGCATATGCAGATCGGCACGATAAATTTGCATCTGAACTTTTTTACCTTTTTTACCCCCGGCCTTGGCCGGGGGTGGTTTTCACACTTTCTTCTTCAGAAGCTCATAAATTTTGCCACTGATTTCAAAAGCGCCAAGAGCGGTACCCAGGATAGGGATATTCTCCTGGTTGCTTTTGTTGATGGCTTCGGGTTCGGGTTCAAGGTCTTTTACAATTACAATTGCTGCCAGATCGCGCAGCGATGCGATGGCCATGATGTTGCGATGGGTTTGCAAGGTTACCCACACGTCGTTTTGGTTGCAATGCCCCATTACGTCGCTCAGCAGGTCGGAGGTGTAGCCCCCCTGGATTTCATTTTCGAGTCCTTGCTCACCGCTGAAGACCTTTAACTCCAGCGCTTGTATTAAATCTTTTACAGTCATTTTCTGAAATTATTTGTTTTCGTTATCAATTTTATTGGCACCCCATATTTTCTTAACAATCTCAGCAGAGACTTCGGGTTTGAGCATTCCTTTTTGTTCGTAGCGGCGTTGTATGAATATGCAATTCTCCATCATGGCGCGACCCTGCACAATGTCTTCGGCCAGCGCCTGGCATCCGGGCGAACCGCAGGCGCCACAGTCGACCATGGGAAGCATCTGAAGGATCTGACGTATCATTTTCATTTTGCGCAAAGCTTCGCCCATGTCTTCGTCGAGTTTCATCATCGAGCGGGGCTTTATCTCAGCGATGGTGAGCAGCGGGAGGATTTCGTGGTCGAAATAAAGCATCGCCGAAGGCTGCTTCTGGGATTCATCAGCGGCACATTTGCGAGCGCGGCTTCGCATACGCTCGGCTGTGAGGAATCTGTTCTCGGTGGTAAGAACGCCGCCGGCACAGCTTTCGTCGCAGGCGCGCAGTTCCAGAAAGTCGAAGGCAGGATGTTCTTCCTGTTCGAGTTTCTCGAGGAAGTTGGTGACATTATGCACCCCGTCGATGGCCATGCGTTTGCCGGGAATCTGGCTCGACTCGCCGGTAGTTAGGCTCCACAGCACATCTGCAGAGCCAGGCATGGTAACTTGTTTGTCGTTCGCTTGCGCGTGATCTTCTTCGGCGGCCTGCAGCTTTACCGACACCTTATTATATATCTCATCCATGTTGATGACGCCCGAAATAGGAGAGGCCTCGCCCTCGGCAGGACTCTTGATGGCGGCAATTTTGGCGGCACATTGGGTTACATAAAAAATCCCCGTTTCCTCCCGGCTGGCACCCTGCTGCTCCAGGTGATGCCTGAACCAGATAGCGGCGGCGTCGAGTGGCGGCTTAAGCAGCATGAGATGATGCACCAGCGCCGGAAACTTTACCTGAACAAGCCTTACAATGGCCGGACAGAAAGTGGAGATCAGCGGTTTTTCATCCCGGTTTTCGGCCAACAGTTTCCGGGTCTCCTGGCGGATGAGCCTGGCGCCGTTTTCGATCTCGAAGACATGCGTAAAGCCTAATTCGAGCAGTGCCTGTGTTATTCGTCCGATGCTATATTTTGATGGAAACTGGGCAAAGAAAACTGCCGGCACCAGCGCCACACGATATTTAAAAGGAAAGATACGGCTAAAGTCGTCCTGCTCGATGATGATAGCGCTGACAGGGCAAATCCTGTAGCATTCGCCACAATCGATGCAGCGGTTGTCCATCAGGCGTGCCTTGCCGTTGCGCACACGGATGGCATGCGTGGGGCAGATGTTCATGCACTTGGAGCAGCCGATGCACAACTCGTCGACAATTTTGAGTGCATGGTGGAAGTCACTCATTTTATGGTCGGTGGAGGTATCAGAACTTTTCATTTAAAAATTCACTACAATTTCGAGGCGTGTTCCCACACCTACGGTACTTTGTATGTTTAGCGAGTCAGCATTTTTTTTAATATTAGGCAAACCCATCCCCGCACCAAATCCCATTTCGCGCACGCGCGATGAAGCTGTGGAGAACCCTGCCGTCATGGCAGCATCGATGTCGGGGATGCCAGGTCCCTGGTCGTCGAGAACCATCACAATCCGATCGGGATCAATATCGGCTGTTAACGTGCCTCGACGGGCATGCGCCACGATGTTCACTTCGGCTTCGTACAACGACACCACCACCCGCTTGATGATGGTGTAGTCGAGGTCGAGTTGTTTGAGTGCCTTCTTGATGTCGCTTGAGGCAGTGCCTGCGCGGCTAAAGTTGCCTCCTTCTATTTCATAAGTGAAAGTCATGGCAGATGAAATGTTTTGTTAATAAACTGGTTTTACTCCATGTTGGTAAAGGATGCCGCTGGTTTTGAAAATGGAATAGGGGGTTTCGAGCATCACCATGTCGTTTTGGTGTGCAAGTGCAATCATCTCTGGCGTTGCTTTTTTGCCACGGGCAAGCAACACGGTGTGGATGTCGGCCATCTCGGCGGTACGAATGGTTTGCACGTTCGACAATCCGGTTATCAGCAGGGGGCTGCAAGCATCCAGCGTCAGCACGTCGCTCATCAAATCGGACGCAAAAGCATGCTCGATGATACGGTGATTCTCCGCATCACCGCACACCAGGCGGGCTTCGAGTAATTGCATCAGCAAAGGGATTTTCATAGTATCGACATTTAAAATAAAAGTCAAAAGGAGGTTTTCGGTATTAATAATTTTAAGAATGCTGTTTTCTCCCATCGGACAAAGACAAAAATATACTGTTCGTGCGAAAATCTTTGTTGCGTAAGGTTTTGTAGCTGGCGCAGGTAATGTATTTGGTTTTTAATAGCGAAGTTTGCATATCCTATTTTAGTTCTTAATTTATGTAATCACAGCTACAAATAAGGGTGATGATGTAAACAAAGCACTTCTGGCGGGAGAATTTATTTTTTACTAAAGCGAAACATTTTTTTATCAAACCATAAAAAGAAATATCATGGAAATAGATTGGAAAAACCTACCATTCGGCTACGTCAATACCGACTACAACGTGCGGTGTTACAATCGCAACGGTAAGTGGGGAGAGCTGGAAGTGTCATCGTCAGAATACGTCAATCTGCACATGGCCGCTACTGCTTTGCATTACGGGCAGGAGGCTTTTGAGGGCATGAAAGCCTTCAGAGGTGAAGACAACAAAATACGCTTGTTTCGCTGGGAAGAAAATGCCAAAAGAATGCAGCGCTCGGCACAGGGCGTAATGATGGCCGAAGTTCCTACCGGGCTTTTTAAAGAAGCTATTTTTAAAGTAGTGAAGCTCAACGAAAAATATGTTCCGGCCTATGGCTTTGGCGCATCGCTGTATCTGCGTCCTTTGCTCATCGGCTCAGGTCCTGAAGTAGGCGTGAAGCCTTCGAGCGAGTATCTGTTTATGGTATTCGTAGGACCGGTAGGCCCTTATTTTAAAGAAGGCTTCAATCCCGTCGACCTTCAGATAATTGGCGACTACGACCGTGCAGCACCCCATGGCACCGGCCACATAAAAGTTGGTGGCAACTACGCTGCCAGCCTGCGCGCACTGGATCGCGGTAAAAAAGAGGGCTTTGCAAGCGTAATCTTCCGCTCTTCGGCTGACCGCAAATACATCGACGAAGCCGGCCCAGCCAACTTCTTCGCCATCAAAGGCAATAGCTACATCACTCCCAACTCACCATCGGTGCTACCCTCTATTACCAATATGAGCCTTCGTCAGTTGGCTGCCGATATGGGCTTGAAGATAGAGCTGCGCAACGTGGCTGTGGACGAATTAGGCGATTTTGACGAAGTTGGTGCCTGCGGTACAGCAGCGGTGATTTCGCCCATCCGCAAAATTGTCGACCGCGACGGTGGGAAAACCTACGAATATTGCAAAGACGGCAAAGCCGGTCCTGTAAGTACCAAGCTTTACAACAAGCTGCGCGAAATACAGGAAGGCCGCGGTGAGGATACCTACGGATGGACTCAAATCGTAGAGTAGCGACCATATTGTAAATCCTATTGTAGAAAAGCCTGGTGTGCGACACCAGGCTTTTTTTTATGCGCCGTCATCTCGTTGCAGATGCCCGGCAATGACAGAAATTATTATCTTAGCCGCCTTTTACAAAAACAAACATTTTTGATTATCGGATGCACACCAATCCTGAACATACGCATTTGGAGGAACAGATAAAAACGCTTCGCAATCAGGCCGAAGAGATGCGTATGGCCTTAAAAGATCTGCAAAAGGAGAACGCTGACTATCGCCAGATCATCGAAAACGCGCGCAGTGTCATCATCAAGGTGCTGTTCGACGGAAAGATAGAGTACATGAATCCGCTGGCGCGCAAATATTTTGGTGCCCCCGAGCGGCTGCATACACTCGATAAGGTTCTGGAGGCCGTTTTAAATCTTCCTGTGGATCATCAGCAGTCGTCCGCAGAGCTGATCCACAGGTTGAAGCGTCGCAAACTGCATTTGTATAACCACGAAAAAATGATCACGCTCTCTGATGACAGGATCCTCTGGGTTTCGTGGACAAACCGTCTGCTTTACGACGATCAAAATAAAGCCAAAGGTTTTATAGCAATCGGTGTCGAAATTACCAAACGCAAAATGGCTGAGGAGGCATTGCGCGAAAGCGAATTTAATCTTACCAAAGCGCAGGAGATAGCAAAGATTGGAAGCTGGGCACGCGAAATCGACAGCGATTATATCCATTGCTCGGAGTATTTTTTTAAGATTTTCGGTATCGAAACTACTACCAGTTACAGTCTTTTGCTGCGACTGATGAATCGGATGATTTTCCCGGAATACCGCGACTACATCAGCCAGAAAATAAACCGTGCTGTGCAGAAGGGAAGCACCGAATCGTTTACCTACCGAATTCTGCATCCTTCGGGTGAGCTGCGTTGGATTATGGAAGAGGTATCGCTGCTGGGCGACATCGACAAGAAAAAACAAATACTCATCGGCACCATTCGCGATATCACCGAGGAGAAAAAACAGGAAGATAAACTTCGCGAATACCTGCTGATCGTATCTTCATCCAGCGAGCTGATGTCGCTCGTCGACAAAGATTATCGTTATGTAAATGTAAATCAGGCCTACCTGGAGGCTTATCAAAAAAAGGCTTCGGAGATAGAAGGCAAAACTATTGCCGAGGTGTTTGGGCACCAGATTTTCGAGGAGGTCATCAAACCCAACATCGACCGCTGCCTGCTGGGCGAGCACCTCATCGACCAATACTGGTTTAACTTTCCCGACGGACGACGCTGTTTTATGGACGTTTCCTACAACCCGGTTCTCGAAGTAGATGGAACTATTTCGGGAGTGACGGTGAGCGCCCGCGATATTACTGATCTGAAAAAAACCGAAGAGCAACTGCGAATTTTTAAGCTTTTTGCTGAAGAATCAGGAGTGGGTTTTGGTATGGCCGACCTGAAGGGCAACATTACCTATATCAACAACCGGCTTTGTGCCATGATTGGCTTTGACGATCCCTGCTACCTCACCGGAAAAAGCATTTATCATACTTATCTCCAAAACTACGAACAGCAAATTAATGATGAGATTCTGCCAGCTATTAATAAAAAAGGCCAAAGGACCGGCGAAATAGACCTTCGGCGCAGCGACGGTAAAATCATCCACACCATCGAAAACTTCTTTGTAATCCGCAATGAAGACGATGAACCGATGGCTTATGCCATCACCGTTACCGACATCACCGACCGTAAGCAGGCCGAGGAAGCCCTGCTGCGAAGCGAGAGCAATTTCAGGATGATTTTTTCACATGCAGCCATTGGCATCGACGTAGTGGACGACAGCGGGCAAATCTTACAGATAAATAATGCGCTGGTTCAAATGATGGGGTACAGCCGTGAGGAGTTGTTGAAAATGAATATTTTCGATTTAACCTATCCCGACGATCGCGACAAAAGTGTAGAAGCATTGGCAACGCTCAGTGTAGGACAAACTGAGGTTTATCGTATCGAAAAACGGTATGTGCGAAAAAGTGGTGAGGTTTTTTGGGCCGATCTTTCGGTGACACAGTATAGCGATCTTTCCAGCAACCGCAAGCTGGTGATTGGCACCATCATCGACATCAGCAAATCGCGGACGTTGCAGGAGGAGCTGCGTCAATCGCGCGAGGAAGCCATAGAAGCCAACAAGGCCAAATCGGAATTTTTGGCCAACATGAGCCACGAAATCCGCACCCCGCTTAACGCGGTTATTGGATTTACCGAACTCCTGGAGACCCTGGTAGCCGACCCCAAGCAGATGAATTACCTGGAATCGATAAAAACCGGAGGCAAAAACCTGTTGCTCCTCATCAACGATATTCTCGATCTTTCAAAAATTGATGCCGGCAAAATCGAATTTGTCTATGAACCGGTAAACCCTTACAATCTCATCAACGAGATACGCCAGATTTTTTCTTTAAAAATTGAAGAAAATGACCTGGATTTTATTGTGGAAGTTGCCGACGATATTCCTGAGAGCTTGATTCTGGATGAGGTGCGCGTGCGTCAGGTGATTTTTAATTTGATTGGTAATGCCATAAAATTTACCGAAAGGGGATTTGTAAAATTTGAGGTTAAAAAGATGACCTCTCAAAATGACAACAGCCGCATCGATCTCATCGTATCGGTAGAAGATTCCGGCATTGGGATTCCTTTTGAGCAGCAGGAGCAGATTTTTGATGCCTTCCGCCAGCAAAGCGGCCAGAACACACGTAAGTATGGTGGCACCGGGCTGGGGCTTTCCATTAGCAAGCGGCTGGTAGAGATGATGGGCGGCACCATTTCACTGGAAAGTGTGCCGGGCAGCGGGTCGGTTTTTTCATTCATCCTGCACGAAGTGCCTATTGGCGCCACCATCGATAGCAATGTGGTGACCCAAGGTCCCGACATTTCAACCATTGTTTTTGAGCCGGCACGTATTCTTATTGTCGACGATGTGGAGTCGAACCGTCGCATTATCAGCGAAAACTTCGCATCGCCCAACATCTCCATTCTCGAAGCCGAAGACGGACACAAGGCTGTGCTGCTCGCTAGCCAATTTATGCCCGATTTGATTTTTATGGACATCCGCATGCCGGTGATGGACGGCTTTGAAGCTGCGCGAATGATTAAAACCAAGCGCAAAACCAAGAATATTATCATCGTGGCCCTCACCGCATCTTTGCGCAACGACGAAGAAAATGAAGACTACGAAAAATTTTTTGATGGTTATTTGCGTAAGCCGGTTACCCGACGCGAACTCTATCACGAGCTGATGCGATTTCTGAAATATGAAATCGTGGCGCCTCACCCGATTTCGCAGCCCAAAAAAGATGTGGAAATAAAAATGGATGCGATGCCTGAACTTACAACCCGGCAACAATCGGAACTCAAAGCATTGGTGAGTGGCGAGCTTTACGAGAAATGGAACCTGGCAATGACTTACCAGATGAGCGACGAAATAGAAGCCCTTGCCGACAGGATTCTGCAAGTTGGCAAAGATTTTAACCTGGCACCCTTCATATTTTTTGGTGAAAAACTTACCGAAGCCATCGACCGTTTTGACTTGGATGAGATGGAGAAATATTTGAAAAAGGTGCCGGAGTTGTTGCAGTCAACTGAAAATATTCTGCAAGAGATCGAATAAAAAACTGGTTTAGATTGTTATTCAATTGCTTTTCATAATTTTGGAGCCTTAACGGCAAATTTTAGCGTAAGCGAAAACAAATACTGCGTGCAGACACATTCGAAAATATTACTTGTCGACGACAACCCTATCAACATCAGAGTTGCAGCTAAGATTTTGCGCAGCAACAACTACAACATTTCGTTTTCTCAGAGTGGAAAAGAGGCGCTGGAAAAAACACAAAAAGTCCCGTTCGATCTGATCCTTCTCGACGTGATGATGCCCGACATGGACGGCTACGAAGTGTGCCAGCGGCTGAAGCAAGACCCGGTGACGGAAAAAATACCGGTAATATTTCTTACCGCCAAAACAGAGCCTGAGAGTATTGTAAAAGGTTTTGAAGTGGGAGGGGCTGATTATGTCACCAAGCCTTTTCACGGCCAAGAGCTGCTTTCGCGCGTTGCAACGCATCTTCGGCTGAAGCAGTCGCTCGAACAGCTCAATCAAACCAATCGGCTGCTCACCGAAAGCAACGAGACCAAGGACAAGATGTTTAGCATTATCAGCCACGATTTGCTGGGGCCTTTTGGCAGCATCTGCGAATCGTTGGAGATGCTGGCTACCAACCAGGTGGTGATGGATGATGCGAGCATGCAAAGTTTTGTGAAAGCACTCTGGCAATCCATTGGCAATGCCTACGCACTGCTCGAAAATTTGCTATATTGGGCGCGCAATCAGCAGGGACAGATGATTTACAAGCCGCGAATACTCAACATGAATCAGGCTGTGCACGAGACGTACGATTTGCTGGAGGGTATGGCAATGATCAAAGAGATCACACTCAAAAGCAATCTCATCGACATATACACTGCTTACGCCGACAAAAACGCCGTGAAGACTATCCTGCGCAACCTGGTGGCCAATGCCATAAAATTTACCAATCCCGGTGGCACCATCACCACCCGCATCATCGACAAAGATGACCGGTTTATTGAGGTGAGCGTTTGCGACAACGGAATAGGAATGAACCAAGAAACCATGGGGAATCTTTTTTCGGCCAAAGCTAAAAACGATCCCAAATGGGGCACCAGCGGCGAAAAAGGTGTTGGGTTGGGATTGATCATTACCAAAGAATTTATCGAGAAACACAACGGAACCATCCGCGTAGACAGCACGCCCGGAATAGGCTCCACTTTTTATTTCACACTTCCAAAAAATAACTGAAGACTATGGAAAATCTATCCAAGAAGAAAATACTCATTGTTGACGACGTGCCTAAAAACATCGAGCTGGCAGCCAACATTTTGCAAACGAAAAACTACAACATCACATTTGCTAAGAGCGGTGCATCGGCTTTGGGAAAAGTAAGATCGATCGACTTCGATTTGATTTTACTCGATGTGATGATGCCCGAAATGGATGGCTTCGAGGTGATCCGCCGCCTTAAAGAAGACGAGGACACACGCGACATTCCGGTGATTTTCGTTACGGCCAAGTCGGAATCAGAAAATGTGGTGAAAGGCTTCGAGCTGGGTGCCGTGGATTATGTGACCAAACCGTTCAAAACTGAAGAATTGCTGGCACGCGTAAAAACCCACATCGAACTGCGCGAAAAACTCCTGGAGAAGAAACAAATCGAAAAACAGTTGCAGGAGCTTCAGTCTGCTAATTCGACAGGCGACCAGGAACGCGACACGCTCGAAGTGCGAAAAGCCGAACTCGAAAATCTGACCCTTTTCTACGATTTGCGTAGCCAGCTCGACAAGCTAATCCTTGAGAAAAATCCTGTGGCCCGCATGGAAATTCGCCACATCAAAGAGATGATCTCCAATTTGTTTATCGATAAAAGCAACCACGAGTTTCATCGCTCATTGAAGAAAAATTTCCCCAAACTTACCTTCGACGACCTGCGACTGTGTTCCTATCTGAAGCATCGGTTCCTCAACGTAGAGATCGCCGAGTTCCTCGAAACATCTCCCGAGGCTGTTTACACCCGCAAGTCGCGTCTGCGTCAAAAGCTCAACCTGGGCAAAGACGACGACATCAGTGAGTTCTTGTCAAACTACGAGTTTTAACAAACATTCTACTTTAGCTATCGAAAGCCATCTAAACGCCTGCACTTGCTCATTAATAGCATTTCTGACAGGGTGCTGCCCTTGGTATGTAAGATGCCGTAAGGAACAAAAATAAAATCAGGGCAATTTGGCTGTGTTTTTGCTGTTATTACTGCGAGTCGATTTTTAAGCTGATTGGCTCTCGCCTTAATACCGGGTAAAACAAACAGGTATTTTTTTTCATAAACGTTAGGTTAGGAGCCCGCCCCTTTGGGCGGGTTTCTTTTTTTTAATGAAAATTAACGTCTTAAGACCAAAAACATTTTTTTTGCGTTTAATAACAACATGAAACCACGATATTAAAGATACCTTTTCAGGTAACATGTAATCCTCCTTTATGCCCCGGCGACTAATCCTCCCGGGGCTTTTTATTTGTACAGAAGAAAAACCGCAGGTCGTTTGTGAAGGGAGGGCTGGTGCTGCCGCCACCACGCAATGCGTCGGGTTGATATCCATTCGGTGTCGAGGGTAATATCGGCAGCAATGCAAAGTTGGGTTTGTGGCTGGCAATAAGAGAGGATGCCGTCGATAAGTTTATCGTTGCGATAAGGAGTTTCGATAAAAATTTGGGTTTGATCTTTTTGATAAATACCTGCCTCAAGCTCGCGCAACTTCTGCCGCAGCTCCGGTTTTTGTATGGGCAAATAACCATGAAAGGCAAAGTTTTGTCCGTTGAAACCCGAAGCCATTAGCGCCAGCAACAGCGAGGAAGGTCCTGTGAGCGGAATTACGCGCAAAGAATGCTGGTGGCAAAGCTGGACTACCACCGCACCCGGATCGGCAATGCAGGGCACACCGGCTTCGGAGAGCAACCCCACAGCTTTTCCGTCTTTAACCGAATCAAGAAATGGGGCAAGCTCCTCCGGCTGGGTATGTTTGTTGAGTAAGTGAAATTTTACTGTATCAAAGTTTTGGGTGTAACCGGATTTTCTCAAGAAACGGCGGGCAGTACGCTCATTTTCTACAATAAACTCATCCAACTCCCCAATTACCTGAAACACCGATGCCGGCAGCACCAAAGCAGGCTCTTCGTCGCCAAGGGTTACTGGTATGAGGTAAAGGGCGTTTTTGAGTTTCATGAGCTGAGCCAGGGTAAATGATTCAAATCTACGTTGCCACCCGAGATAATGATGCCTGTGCGTTGGCTGCGACAATTTATCTTCTTTTCGAGCAACGCTGCCAGCGGCACCGCCGACGAAGGCTCGATGATGATTTTCATGCGTTCCCACACAAGCTGCATGGCAGCAACAATACTTTTTTCAGAAACCGTAACCACTTGCTCCACATGATCGAGAATGATGGGGAAAGTGATATCGCCGAGCGAAGTGCGCAAACCATCGGCAATGGTGTCGGGATGAACCGACGGCACAAATTTCTTTTGTACAAATGATTGACAAGCATCGTCGGCTTGCTCGGGTTCTGCAGCAATTACTGTGAGATGAGGAGCAAAGTAATGTGCTGCCAACGCCGAGCCGCTCAGAAGTCCGCCACCACCAACGGGGACGATGAGCCTGTCGAGATCAGGAACTTCCTCGATGAGTTCTTTGGCGGCGGTAGCCTGTCCGGCAATGATTGTGGTATTATTATAAGGATGAATTTCGATGGCATGCGTTTTTTCGATAACCTCCTTTAGCGTGCTTTCGCGCGAAGTCAGGGTAGGGGAGCAAAAGGTGACCAGTCTGCCATAATGTTTTACAGCCGCAATTTTTACAGCACTCGAATTATCGGGCATCACGATGTATGCTTTTGCATTGCGCAAAGCAGCAGCCCGTGCCAGCGCCGCGGCATGGTTGCCGGAAGAGTGCGTGGCGACACCTTGTTTTATTTGTTGCTCGTCGAGCGAAAAAACAGCATTAACAGCCCCCCGCGACTTGAAGGCTCCGGCTTTCTGGAAATTCTCACATTTAAAAAATAATTTGCAGCCTGTCAATTCGTCGAGATTGCGGCTTTGCAATACAGGCGTCCGATGCACATAAGGAGCTATGCGCGCAGCCGCCTGTTCTATTTGCTGCTGTGTGGGGCGTGCGCTTGAAGGCATCAGGAAGTTTGTTTTTTGATTTTTTTGATAATCTCATCGCTGGCCATGTTGATCATCCGATACACATTTTCAAAACCTTCGGGGCCGCCGTAGTAAGGGTCGGGCACCTCCAGATTTTCACGCGGCAGCACTTCATTCATTAGCATTTTTACTTTGGCTTTGTCGTTTTCGTTGCGGGCTTTGCTCAGGATGTTCCGGTAGTTGTCGCGGTCCATGGCGTAAATGGTGTCGTAGCTGTCGAAGTCGTTTGCCTGAAATTGTCTGCCGACATGGTTGGTGATGTCGATATCGTGTTTTTGTGCTGTTTCAATCGAACGTTTGTCGGCAGCCTGGCCTACGTGATAGTCGGCAGTGCCGGCAGAATGCACCTCGGCCTCGATGCCATGCTTTTTCATCTTGTGGCTCAAAATGCCGGCAGCCAGTGGCGAGCGGCAAATATTCCCCAGACATACCATGAGAATTTTATGCATAAAAACTTAGCGTTTTAACTTTTAGCTAAAGCTTGATTCGTTTTTGAAGGTCTTCCACATAGCCGCGGAAACTCTTGTCGGTGTCGTGCAGATTTTTCACTGTTTTGCAGGCATGCAGCACGGTTGCATGGTCTTTATTGCCACAGTGCAGCCCGATGGAAGTAAGCGAAGCCTTGGTGTGTTCTTTTGCAAAATACATAGAGAGTTGCCTCGCTTGCACAATGTTGCGTTTTCGGGTTTTGGAATTCATGGTTTCGATGCTAATGCCAAAATAATCGGCCACGATTTTCTGAATATAGTCAATCGAAATTTCTTTGTTGCTGTGTTTAATAAAATTGTCGACAACCTGGCGGGCCAGATCCAGGGTAATTTCTTTTTTGTTGAGCGATGCCTGTGCCAGTACCGAAATCATGGCGCCTTCAAGTTCCCTGATGTTGGAGGTTACACTGTAGGCCAGATACTCCACCACGTTTTCGGGCATAGTGATACCATCGCTGTAAAGCCGTTTTTGCAGGATGGCGATGCGTGTCTCCAGATCGGGCGATTGCAGATCGGCGGTAAGCCCCCATTTGAAGCGTGAAAGCAGCCGTGGCTCTATACCTTCAATTTCTACCGGCGGCTTGTCGCTGGTAATCACCAATTGCTTGCTATGCTGGTGCAGTTGGTTCAAGATGTGGAAAAAAACATCCTGGGTTTTTGCCATTCCCGAAAGGAAATGAATATCGTCGATGATCAATACATCGATGAGCTGGTAGAAATTGGTAAAATCATTTTGATTGTTGTTGCGCACCGATTCGATGAATTGTGCTTTAAATTGGTCGGTGGTAACATAGAGCACGGTTTTGTCGGGGAATTTCTCTTTTACTTCCAGCCCTATTGCGTGCGCCAGATGCGATTTGCCCAGCCCCACCCGGCTGTAAAGAAACAGCGGATTGAAAGCTGTCTTTCCCGGGTTTTTGGCGATGGCCAGGCCTGCCGATCGCGCCAGCCGGTTGCAGTCGCCTTCTATGAAGTTGTCGAACGAATAACGCTCGATGAGTTGTGCGTTTACTTTTACCTTTTGTATGCCGGGGATTACAAAAGGATCGGGGATTTCTTTGTTGCTATTATTGATCCTGAAAGGCATACTAACGTTCTGGGCACGTGTGTCGCTCCTCCTGGAGGTGGGAACAATAACGGTGTGCGGCTCCTGTTTTCGATTGAAGGAGTTGTCCATTACGATGCTGTACTCCAGGCGACCGTTGGCCCCCAGCTCTTTTTTGATGGTTCGCCGGAGCAGGTCGATGTAGTGCTCCTCGAGCCATTCATAAAAAAACTGACTCGGCACCTGAATGGTGAGTACATCATCGGTAAGTCTTACCGGGTTGATAGGCTCAAACCAGGTTTTGAAGCTTTGATTGTTGATGTTGTCTTTGATAATCCTCAGACAATTGTTCCATACCTCTGCGGCAATATCGTCTTTCTGATGAACCACGTTGTTGTTGTTTATCTGATTAGTAAATAGAAAAAATAGTCTGGTTTGGATAATGTGAACGGAATGCTGATTGCCGTGCCTCCCAAATTTGTCAACAAAAGTCGACTAAAAAAAGTGGATAAAATCTTTTTTCTTTCCTTGCTTTTTCAAAAAATATTGTTAAAGAGAAAAGCCTGTCGTTTCGTTTTCCGGTCACCAAAAAGTTTAAGATGAAATGATTAATCAACAATCGGAGATTTCTTAATATGTTCCCAAAAAAAATCTATTTCTCTTTTGCTGCAGCCAATCGTATTTTGGTTTTGTAGTACCTGATTTCACCTTGTCATTATACTATCTTTGAGGCTCAAAAAAACCACTTTTTCAATCCTTTTTTAAAGAAACAAAGTTTCCGAAAGTATAACTTTCGCAGACACTACGAAGTGTAAATAACATTTTTTAAAATAGTTAAAAAAGCACAATGACTTAAACAATGGCGCATCTCACAAAAGTGCAAAGTGATCGATTAGTGTACTTTTGCGCCAAAAATAAAGTTGCATGGATCTATTGATTTTCAAAGATATTACCCTACTTTTCGGCATTGCGGTGCTGGTGCTTTTTGTTTGTCAACGCTTGCGCATTCCTCCCATTATTGGCTATCTGGTAACCGGTGTTTTGGCCGGGCCAAATGGTTTTTCGATGATCAGCAGCGTACATGAAGTAGAGATGCTTGCCGAGATTGGCGTAATCCTGTTGCTCTTTACCATCGGTATCGAGTTCTCGTTAAAAAGCCTGGTAAAGATGCGCAAAACGCTGATGATTGGTGGCGGGCTTCAGGTGGTTTTGAGCATCATATGTTTTTATGGCGTCATGCACTTCGATTTGCTGGGCATTCATCGTGGCGAAGGTTTCTCGGAGTCGTTGTTTATGGGTTTCCTGATGGCGCTGAGCAGCACTGCCATCGTGCTGAAGTTGTTGCAGGAGCGCGGTGAGTTCATCACCCCGCATGGCCGAACAACATTGAGCATGCTTATCTTTCAGGATATTGCTATTGTGCCGATGATTCTGGTGTTGCCTTTTCTGTCGGAAAACAGCAGCGAGGGCGCCAATGTATGGGAAGTCCTGGCCAAAGTGCTTGGGGTGCTGCTGATTGTTTTTCTGGGAGCCAGATATGTTGTCCCTAAGTTTTTGTACCAGGTAGTAAAAACGCGCAGCCGCGAGCTGTTTCTGCTTACTATCATCGTGCTGGCGTTGTCGGTAGCTTATCTTACTTCCCTGGCCGGGCTTTCGTTGGCGCTGGGAGCCTTCCTGGCCGGTCTCATTATTAGCGAAAGCGACTACAGCCAGCAGGCATTTGGTAACGTGCTCCCTTTTTTGGATGTCTTCACCAGCTTTTTCTTTGTCTCCATCGGCATGCTGCTCAATGTGGAATATTTTATTGCAAATCCTGTCATTATTCTTGTACTCACCCTGGGAGTGATTATTGCCAAAACGCTCATTGCCACAGCGGCCAGTCTGGCGCTGGGATTTCCGCTGCGCACCTCGCTCATTGTGGGTCTCACCATCAGTCAGGTGGGGGAGTTTTCTTTCATTCTTTCGCGCGATGGCCAGGCAATGGGACTTATCAGCGAGGTCAATTACCAGTTGTTTCTAAATGTATCGGTACTCACCATGGCTGCCACACCATTTATTATAGCTGCTGCTCCTCGCATTGCCGAATTCGCCAATCGGTTACCACTTCC
>JAAYIU010000176.1 GCA_012523265.1 Bacteroidales bacterium
ACTCCGCCGGATAAAAAATCATTTGCCTTACATGTCCTGTGTTAAGTAGTACACAGGTAGTTTTTTGTTAAAAATGGTTGTCACAAAACTGCATCGGGCACGCTTTTCTCTATTTCGACCTCCAAAATGTTTTTATCAGGACTTCAAGGATTTGCAAGCAGAACAGCAAAAATCAAGTGGCCTTAATAAAAAACTCCATACTTCTGATGTTTTAAGAAAAAATAATACTTTTGCCTCCTCGAACGAAGCAAATAAGGGGGCTGGAATTTGACTACAAACTACATGCGAAAATCTTGCGCTTTCAAAAGTTTTCAGCTTTTATTTTACGACTTTATATAGTGAAATAACGTTCCATTTTTTAATTAAAGACCAATTGAATTTACAAATTTAAAATTTTGAATTATGACACGAGACTTATTACACAAAATCATGTTCGGCGTTTTTGTGGCGCTTGTTGTGATGCTATCACAGCCCTTTGCCGGCACAGTAATGGGGCAAACGTTCAGCGATTTCCCGGACCAACAGATTCGCTTTACACCAACTGCTGAAAGCCAACAAATTCTCGATGATTTAAAAAATAATTTCGATCCGGAGACACGTGGTGGGGAAAACTACCCACCCATCTGGAATTATCGGATAGCTACGGAAAACATGCATGGGATTTACATTCCTTTGGCAGCCATTCCGCACATCAATGATATTCCGATTTCAGTAAACGATTACATTGGTGGTTTTTTTCAGGATGAGAATGGTGACCTTAAATGCGCCGGCGCCACCCATTGGACAGATACAGCGGGGATTGTCTTCCCACTCTTCGGCGACGACCCCAAAACTCCTGTTAAGGATGGTTTTGCATGGAACGAGGTATTAAAATTCAAACTTTTCTCATTCGAGAACATGAAGGAATATCTGGTAGATGTGGTGGCTTATGAAGTCAGCATAAACTTCCCAGCCAAAGATAAATGGCAGCCAAGTGGGTTGTCAAAAGTGGTGAACATGAAGGCGATCGAAAATTTAGATTTTTACATCTCTTCCTCAGCCAACCCCGTATGCGAAGGCAACCAGATCGTTTTGCAGGGAAATGAGTTTATAGGGACGGGTGGCCCCTACGTTTTCAACTGGAGCTCCGATCCTCCGGGATTTAATTACAATACGCAATTTCCTCCTGCTACCACACCACTCCAAACCACAACTTATCATCTTACCGTGAATGATGGCGCTTTGCAGTCAGAACACGAGCTTACTGTGTTGGTTAATGCCGAGCCGGCAGTCGATGCTGGGAGCAATGCCGCTGTATGCGCCAACAGCGTATTGCAGCTTAACGGCACATCAGAAAATACCATCGCAACGCTTTGGACTACCAGTGGAGATGGAACTTTTGGCCAGGCTTCAGAGTTGGGCACAACGTACACACCCGGAACACTCGACAATACCAACGGACAGGCGGTGCTCACACTTACCGGATTGCCCCTAAATCCTTGCGACGAAGTGGCTGTGGACAACCTCACTGCAACCATCCTTCGTCTTCCTATTGTTAATGCGGGTGCCGATAAAACTGTATGCACCAACGAAGATGTGATTTTACATGCTACTGCTCAACACAATGGCGCAATAGAATGGACCACCAGTGGCGATGGTACCTTTTCGTCGCCAACAAGTCTTACAACCCAATATTTTGGCGCCGGCAACGACTTTACTTACGGCGTAACGCTCACATTCTGCTCACAGGCTGTTGACCCATGTGTGGCTAACGTTTGTGATGCCATGCATGTTACTTACGTTCCCGGGCCAACTGCCAATGGTCCATCGTACAAAACCTACTGTGAAAATCAATCGGTTCCCCTGAACGGATCGGCCACAAATTACAGCTCAACGCTTTGGACAACGCAAGGCGATGGTACCTTTTCGAGTCCCACCACCTTTGTCACCTCCTATTTTCCAGGAACGCAAGACCGCAACAATGCCGGCGTAATTGTTACCCTCACTGCCTTTGCACAGGGCAATTGCGCACCGGCTACCAAGGATGTCAACATTACGCTGGTACAATTACCGGAGATAATTTCATTTGGCAACAATGCGGGCAACATGTGTTTTACTGATGCCTTCAAGCAACTGAACGCTACCATTCAAAATGCCGGCCCCATCAACTGGTCGACCAATGGTGACGGAACTTTTAATAGTAAAATCGTTGCTAACCCGAAATATTATCCCGGCGTGCAGGATCGTCAGAACAAAAGCTTCACGCTGAGTCTCACACTATCACCGCTACCCTATTGTGCAACTTCCACTACAGGCACACTCACAGTTACCATTCAGGATAACCCCATGGCGCAGGCAGGTGCGGATGTGACCAGTTGCCAGGGACAAACAATTACACTCTTCGATGCATCGGGCACCAGCTACTCGGGTGTGCTGTGGAGCACTTCTGGCAGTGGCACCTTTTCCAATCCTGCCACACTCAAACCTGTATACACACCCAGCACAGCCGATATCAACAGTGGTTCGGTACAACTTACCCTTACCACAGCGCCTATTTCGCCCTGTGCTGTTAGTGCTTCTGACAGCCGGTTGCTGACGATTATCAAAAATGCAACAGCCAATACCGGCGCTGATGCCACCATTTGTGAAACGCAAACCCATCAGCTTACAACTGCCAGCGCTTCCAATTACACTTCCTTGCTGTGGAGTTCCAATGGTGACGGAACCTTTAGCAGCACTACCATTTTAAAACCCACCTATACACCAGGTGATGACGATAAAACCGCAGGTAGTGTTACCCTTACACTTAAGGCTTATCCGAATTCGCCTTGTGTCGGTGTCGTGTCAGATGCCATGCAACTGACTATTCAGCGAAACGTAACTGCCAATGCCGGTAACAATGCCACTATTTGTGAAACGCAAACCCATCAGCTTGCAACTGCCAGCGCATCCAACTATGGATCATTGCTTTGGAGCACCAGCGGCGATGGTACCTTTAGCAGCACTGCTATTTTAAAACCTACCTATACGCCTGGCGTAGCCGACAAAAACAACGGCAGCGTGGTGCTTACACTCCTTGCTACGGCCATCAGTCCGTGCAGCCTGCCCACCACCAGTACAAAAACGCTTACCATCATCCGCAATGCAACTGCCAACGCCGGCAGCGACGCACAAATTTGTGAATCAAATACCCATACCCTTAGCGGAACGGTAACGCATACAAATTCATTCGTCTGGACTACCAGCGGCGATGGAACCTTTAATAATCCAAACGCGCTGGCTCCGGTATATAC
>JAAYIU010000459.1 GCA_012523265.1 Bacteroidales bacterium
AGGGCAACTTTTCCACTAAGGTTAAGTAATTAGAGATAAGGTTTTTGATTGTCAAAAGGTGGCGACGGCTTTTCTTTCAGCCCGGAAATTTAGAAATCCATCTTCGTGTTAATTGGCTTCATTCGCGCCAATTAGCGGATTCTTCTTACCGTCCGTGAAGTATAGCCAATTAACGGATTCTTAAAAAAAATCTCCCTTCTCTCAAACCAGCCGCTGATTCCTGCGTTCTAATAGGCTGCCGACAATATTTCTTTTGCCGGATGGTTTTATTGGCTGCTTTAAGAAGGATTATGTACATGAGATTTTTCCCGAAGAGTAAGATTAGGCTGACGATTTTGCTATGGACGCTGGTCTTTAGCAGCTCGGCATTTGGGCAGCTTACCAAAATAATGGGAACCGTTACTGATTCTCTCACCGGCGAGCCGCTCCCTTTTGTAAATATCGTTTTTCGCAATACCACCCAGGGTGTCACCACCGACTTCGACGGGAAATTCGCGATTGAAACCAAGGCGCCCGGCGACAGCCTCACAGCTTCTTTTATGGGATACTATACGCAGGTACAAAAGGTGGACAAAGGCAAATTTCAGTACATCAATTTCAAATTGCTGCCCAGCACCCTGGAACTCGAGACGGTGGTGATCGTGGCGGGCGAAAATCCGGCAGAAGTGCTGCTGCGAAAAATTATTCAAAACAAAATAAACAACGACCCCGATAAATACGATGCCTACCAGTATGAGGCATACAACAAAATTCAGATCGACGCCAACAACATCACTGACAATTTTAGGCAGCGTCGCATCTTCCGACATCTCGAATTTATTTTTGATAATGTGGATACTTCTACTGTAAATGGCAAGACCTACCTGCCCATCTTCCTGTCGGAATCCATTTCGGATGTCTATTCCAAAAACAACCCGAAAAAAAGCATCGAGATTGTAAAAGCCAACAAAATATCGGGCATCGAAAACGAAAGCGTGATGCAGTTTCTGGGCGACAAGTTTCAGCACACCAACATCTACGACAACTACATCGGGCTTTTTCAGAAAAACTTCATCAGCCCCATCGCCAACTTCGGGTTGAATTTTTATAAATACTACCTCATCGACAGCGCCTATTTTGATAACAAATGGTGCTACAAGATTGTGTTTGAACCGCGGCACAAACAAACCCTCACCTTCACCGGAAACTTCTGGGTGCACGACACCACCTTCGCCATACGTAAAGTGGAGATGCGCATCATGGACGACGCCAACATCAACTTTATCAACGACCTGATGATAGCCAAAGAGTTCGACCTGATCGATGGCCAGTACTGGTTGCTTACCAAAGATTACATCATCGGCGACCTCAACATTGTGGAGTCGGATAATAAGTTGGTGGGATTTTTCGGACGCAAAACCACCACCTACCGCAATTTTGTGATAAACCAACCCAAGCCTGACGATTTTTATCGTGCGCCGGTAAGTGTTGTTGTAGAAGAAAATGCCGATCAAAAGCCCGATGAGTTTTGGCAGCAGGAGCGCCACGAAGAGCTTACCCGCGACGAGAAGACCATCTACTATATGATCGATACGCTAAAGACCATCCCCAAATTCAACACCTACATCGACATCATCGAGATGATCACCACAGGATATTACAAAATGGGTCTTTTCGAATTAGGTCCCTATGGCTCGATGCTGAGTTTCAACGCGGTGGAAGGCGCGCGCTTTCGGCTTGGCGGCCGCACCAGCAACAAGTTTAGCAAGCACATCATGCTCTCGGCCTACACTGCTTTTGGCACCCTCGACAGCCAATGGAAATATGGCGGCGGCGTACTCTACATGATCAACAAAAACCCGCGCCGGACGGTGGGTGGCAATTTCAAGTACGACCTCGAACAACTGGGCGCAAGTCAAAACGCTTTTCGCGAAGATTTTTTCCTGGCATTTCTTTTCCGCCGCAACCCCGCCGACAAGCTCTCGCTGGTGGAAGAGTGGAGCACTTTTTATGAACACGAATGGTTTAACGGCTTCAGCAACAAAATCAACATTATCCATCGCAACCTGTATCCGCTCAACGGCAACGACTTTCTGTACCACCAACCCGACGACACCCTGCAGCCGGTAGCGCATGAAACTGCCATCACTTCTACAGAGATACGCCTCGACACACGCCTGGCCTACAAAGAGCGTTTTTTGATGGGCGAATTTGAAAGGGTAAGCCTGGGGGCAAAATTCCCAATTCTGGAGCTGCGTTACGGTTATGGCGTCCCCAACCACCTGGGCGGCGATTACGAATATCACCGCATGCAGATCGGTATCAGCCACTGGTTCAACACCTTCAACCTGGGGTGGAGCAAATACATCATCGAAGCGGGACGCATCTGGGGAACGCTGCCTTTCCCGCTTTTGAAACTCCACGAAGGCAACGAGACCTACTTCTTCGACCCCCAATCCTTTAATATGATGAACTACTTTGAGTTTGTCAGCGACAAGTACGTAAGCGTTTATTATACCCATCATTTCGACGGCTACTTTTTTAACCGCGTGCCGCTGCTGCGTCATTTGAAATGGCGCGAGGTGGTGTTTGCCAAAGGCCTCATCGGCGGCCTCGACGAGGCAAACCGCGAATATTCGGTGTTCCCACAGGGCATGCATACACTTGACAAGCCTTATTTTGAGGCCGGCGCCGGCAGCGAAAACATTTTCAAAATTATCCGCGTGGATGCCATCTGGCGCCTCTCCTATCTCGACCATCCCAACATTTCCAAGTTTGGCGTACGCTTCAGCCTTCAGTTTGCCTTTTAAAATATACTTTTACACCCTATTATTTTTATTTGTTGATTGCATGCTATTACAAACCAAAAATATTTTTAAAAAATACAAGCACCGCATGGTGGTAAATGATGTGTCGGTGCAGGTGGAGCAGGGAGAGATAGTGGGATTGCTGGGGCCAAATGGCGCGGGCAAAACCACCACTTTTTATATGATCGTGGGATTGATAAAACCTTACTCCGGCAAGGTGCTGCTCGACGACGCCGACATCACCAACCTGCCTATGTACCGGCGCGCCAAACGCGGCATCGGCTACCTGGCGCAGGAGGCTTCGGTGTTTCGCAAGTTGAGCGTGGAAGACAACATCAGGGCGGTATTGGAATTTACAAAATTTACAAAAGCGCAACAAAAAGAGCGGATGGAGCAGATGCTCGAAGAGTTTGGGCTGACGCATGTGCGCAAAAGCCTGGGCATAACCCTGTCGGGTGGCGAGCGGCGCCGCACCGAGATAGCACGCGCGCTGGCAGTCGATCCTAAGTTTATCCTGCTCGACGAGCCTTTTGCCGGCGTGGACCCGATTGCAGTGGAAGATATTCAGGAGATCGTGGCCAGGCTCAAAGAAAAAAATATCGGTATCCTCATCACCGACCACAACGTGCACGAAACCCTCAGCATCACCGACAGAGCCTATCTGCTTTTTGAAGGTTCGATACTGAAAGCCGGCACCGCCGAAGAGCTGGCCGACGACGAACATGTGCGCAGGGTGTATCTGGGGCAGAATTTTGAACTGCGGCGCTGATGAGTATTTGTTTTTTAACTCAACTACTGCACTGCGAAATCCCAGCCGCCGGTAGGCGTTGTAAACAACAATAAAACAACCGCTGGCAGTCGGTGTAAACAATCCCAAAAAAATCTCAATATTAAAAGCTTTATAGACAAACACTTATTTTACGCTCATGATCAAGCTTTCAGTCGTCATCATCACATTTAACGAAGAGCGCAACATTGCGCGCTGCCTGGCTTCGGTGCAGGAGGTGGCGGACGAGATATTGGTGGTGGATTCGCTATCGACCGACCGCACGGTAGAAATCTGTAAAAAATATGGCGCCCGCGTCATCAGCCATCCTTTTGAAGGATTTATAGAACAGAAAAACTTTGCTTTGCGCGAAGCTACTTTTCCGTACCAGCTCTCGCTCGATGCCGACGAAGCGCTTACGCCGGAGCTAACCAACCGCATCATTGAAATTAAAAATAACTGGACGCACGACGGCTTTTCCATGAACCGCCTGGCCAACTACTGCGGGCAATGGATCAGGCACAGCGGCTGGTATCCCGATGCCAAGCTCCGCCTCTACGACAGCCGCCGCGGACAATGGGGCGGCGTAAATCCGCACGACCGTTTTGTGCTGAAACCCGGCGCCACAACATCCCATCTCACGGGCGATCTGCTGCATTACACTTATTACACCATCGAAGAGCACGTGGCACAAAGCAACAAGTTCAGCACCATTGCGGCCAGCGAATTGCTGGCACGTGGACGACGTGCTACAATTTTTAAGATTCTTGTGAAGCCGATAGCGAAGTTTATCCGCAACTACATCATCCATGGCGGCTTCCGCGATGGTTTTTATGGTTTTGTGATTTGCCGGATGGCGGCGCACGAAACCTTCCTGAAATACGTCAAGGCACGACACATCCGCCACTCAACGAACGAAAAATAATTTCAGCTTATCTTTCAGTAGTTTTAACCAACTGCAATAAAAGGATGACCTGCGCGCAGATCACCCTTTTGTGTTGGCTATCTCTATACTTTATCTTTAACCAATCTCGCTTTTACGGAAGCAGGATCACTCAGAAATAACTATTTTCCCGCTGCCCGTAAACTCTTGTGCGGACCAGGTGTAAAAATAGACGCCGGGTGGCACCTGCCGGGTATCCCAAATTATTTTGCTTCCCGAATTGTAAAGTACCGGATTGCTGATTTGGGCGCCCATGCTATTAAAGATCAAAATACCGGCTTCCTGTTTTTGTTGCCCTGAGTATTCAAAGCATACATAGTCGCGGGCGGGGTTGGGGTAAACTTTGATATCAGTCTCCACGGCGGGTGCCGGCGGCAGCGCGGTAAGTGTGTCGCTGATTTTGAAAGTCCAGATTTCGGGATAGTAATACAAACCAAACATAGGCTCTACGGTGCAGGTGATGTCCTGGGAGGGGCCGTAATTGGTAGTGGCAGCCACGACGTAACTCAAATCGCTTTTCCTGATAACGCCATGAAGCAGGCTCTGGTGATTGGTTCCGCCAAAGCTGCGCTCGGAAAGCAGCGTGCCATCGCCGCTGATGGTTAACACCCATATGTCGCTTTGCGATTCTAAAAGATTCTGGCTTTCGTCATCGTAGTCCGAGCCGGTGTAACCAATAATGGTAAAGTTGCCATCGCCGGTTTCAAATACTCGTGTTCCAATGTCGATTTGTGGGCCTCCGTAGCATTTTTGCCAAAGCACATTGCCATATAAATCGGTACGCATCACCCAAATGTCCTTTTCGCCATATACTTCCACACCTTGCAGGTCGCCATCGTCGGCGGCAGTATTGGCCAAAATCATGTATCCGTCGTCAAGTGCAATTATTTCCGTTACATCGCATACATCGTTGCCACCGTTGCACTGATGCCAACGCATTTTACGATCTGCATCAAGCCTGATAGGTACAATGCTATGGGTGTAACGCGGCATACACGTTAAAAAACCCATAAAACCAAGATCGCTCACGCATCCTAATAAATAACCACCGTCGCTAGTGGGCATTATCGTCCGGCCTGCATCCACTAAGTCGGTTCCGGAAGAGAAATCCCATAGTAGTTCTCCTTCGCTGTTCACCTTTATCATCCAGATATCGGCAGCCCCAAAATTAAGGCTCACGTCTCCATCATCCGAACCCGTAGTCCCCAACACCACCAAGTTGCTGTCGGCATCCAACATGGCAGAGTATGCCAGGTCGCCACCGGTGCCGCCATACAGCCGGCTCCATTTTCTGTTCCCGACACTATCGATTTTCATTACCCATACATTTTTTGAATCGGGATACGGGTCGCCGGTGAGATCCCAATCAGACGATTCGGAGCTGCCCACCAGGTAGTAATGATGATTGGGTGCCGGAATAATGCGTTGTAAGTAGTCATCCTTAGTACCGCCATAGCTTTTGCGCCACAGCAGATCGCCAAGGCTATCTGTTTTCACCAGCCACCCGTCTATGTGGCCCCGGTTGTAGCCCACATCACCGTCTTCTGACTCGGCAGCACCAAGTATGAGGTAGCCGCTGCCATCGGGTACAATATCGGTGGCATACTCCCTGTCGGTGCCGCCATAGCAATTTTGCCAGTCGATTTGGTAAGTTTGCGAATAACTGCCCATGGCAGCAAAACTTAAAATAATAATTACAAATAGCTTTTTCATAGTCTTTTAGTTTTTTATAAAGGGGGGATTCCAAAGCCTCCCTTCAGGTTATTTTACTGATCGATCACTATTTTCCCGCTTCCTGTAAATCCGGCAAGGGTATAGGTGTAAAAATAGACACCGGGTGGCACCTGCCGGGTATCCCAAATTATTTTGCTCCCCGAATTGTAAAGTACCGGATTGCTGATTTGGGCGCCCATGCTATTAAAGATCATAATACCGGCTTCGGGTTTTTGCTGCCCACTGTACTCAAAGCATACGTAATCTCGTGCGGGGTTGGGAAATACTTTTAAACCCGAAAGTGCAGAGGGCGGTGACTCTTGCAGGCCAGTGGTGGTATCTGCGATTTCCAGAACCCATATATCCTCAGCGTAAATAGGGTGGATTTGATGGGTAAAACACGTTACGTCAAAAGAAGGGCCAGCAGTAGTCGTGCCGGCTAATACATAGTTGTAGTCACTTTTTTTTATAACACCCCACCAATTCATTCTTTCCTCATCCCCTCCTCCAATGCATTGCTGGGCAAGCAATTCTCCGGTGCTGCTAAGCCGGATAACCCAAATATCATGCGTCTGGCCGTTACCAGAGTGATTTCCGTTTACATCAATATCATTTGAATTGGTTGTACCAAAAACCACAAAACCACCATTTTCATTTAAAAATATTTTGCTTGCATATTCAGTTTTTGACCCTCCATAGCTTTTCGACCAGATAATATTGCCATCAAAGTCAGTTTTGACAACCCATATATCGGATTCACCATAGTTATAATTAAGGTCACCATCATGTGAATTGGTGCTTCCTGCAAAAATATAGCCATCCTCCAATTCATGAACCGTTGCTATTCCATCGTGATTACTTCCGCCATAGCACTTTTGCCATTCAATGTTGCGGTCTTTGTCGAGCTTTACCAATACTGCCTCTGCAAGATCATGATATGCATCACATCTTAGGTTTCCGTATGTGCCCTCACTTACCCAGCAAGAACCACTGCATAAGTATCCACCATCGCTGGTTTGAATCACACCATAACCTTCGTCAATAAAATTGGTTCCGATGGTAAAGTCCCATTCTATTTCGCCCTCATTGCTGAGCTTAATCATCCAGATGTCCCATGCACCATAGGCCACACTTATATCTCCATCGTGGGATGCGGTTCTGCCATACGCCAGCACCCCATCATCACCGGTAAGTATGGCGTACCATTGCTGATCGGTAGCGTTGCCTCCCACAATACGATCCCATACTATATTACCCAGGCTGTCCATCTTAACGATCCAGGTACTTTCCGATCCCGGATAGGGATTATAACTTATATCGCCATCCGTTGAACTGGATGAGCCTGTCAATATAAAACTACCTTCACTATCCCTAAATATTCTTTGAAAATTGTCACCAGATGTTCCTCCATAACATCTTTCCCATAAGATATTTCCCTGTAAATCGAGTTTTATAAGCCAGGCATCGGCGGCTCCATGGTTGCCTGAGTTAACGTCACCATCGTTAGATAGTGTGGCACCAGCAACCATATAACCATCATCTATTTTAATTATATCAGATGGACCATCATTGTCAGTTCCTCCGATGCACTGATTCCACAAAATAGTAAAAGGTTGTGGATATAAAGGATGCAACAAAAATAGAAAACACACAAGTATTATGATCTTTTTCATTATAGTATTGGTTTTAAAACAGGGAGGATAAACTGTTTATCCTCCCTGAATATATAATTAATGAGTAACAACTATTTTCCCATTTTGAGAAAATCCATCAACAGTAAACATGTAATAATAGACCCCGGGTTTTATGTTGCGGGTGTCCCAAATTTGATTACCCTGCATGGCACTTACGGTAGACTTCTGAACTACGGTGCCGGTAACATCAGATATTACAATTTCGCCTTTGGAATCCATGACCGGCAAGGTATAGTTAAAATTTGTCCAATCGGTAGCGGGGTTTGGGTTTACTTCAATACTTCCGCCTATTATTTGCTGTAAAGTTTTTGCGTTATATACACTGCCACTTTTAAATCCATTGTTGCTTTCCGCAGTGATGCAATCGCAAAAATGATAGCCGTAGTTCGATTCCAGTAAACCTCTGGCCATTGCTCCGGCTGTTCCTTTACCATTTTCTGCAATTGCCACCAGACTGTTCACTTCGGTACTGTCCAGGTTAGTGAGCGGTTTTCCCTGCTGATTCATTTGTACCTGAAGGTTTAGCAAATTCATATACATGGTATGTTCAGACATTGCAGGGGCATCGTAATTATGCAAGTCAGGAAGCATAGTTGCAAGTGCCAGTGCTTCCTGCTGGTTTCCCTCCTGAAGGTAAGTAGCTATGATTTGTTCGTTGGCTCGTTGGCCGCCAATATTGGTGAGCCAGGTGCGCAGTGCTGCCATATCTGTGATGGAATCGTTAAGCAGGCTCCGAACAATGTCATTGGCGGCGCGGGTTTTGCTTTGGTTAAGCGCACTCATCTGCTGCTCAAGTACAGTGCGGTAAGTAATGCCACCAGCTACCTGCCGCAGGATGTCGATCATGTATTCAGGCAGGGGGTTCTCTTTTTCGGTTAAATAGGTCAGCAATTCCTTGTTGCGCAGTTCATCAGGATTGGCTGATAATATCTCCATCAATACAGCATTGGGAAACACATCAGTTTTATCTACGGTAGCTTTTAGCACTTCAAACGTAAGATGTGGCGATTTGGCCAGCAGTTCGTCGCGCATTTCCCACATCTCAGAAGGAAAGGTGGTTTCTACTTCCGTTTTTAAAGCCTCGGTATTTCCCCCATCTTTCAGTTGGTTGTAGAGCGCTTGTATGTTGTTGAAATCATTCAGGCTTGTGCTGAATAGTTGCTCTGCTTCGAGTAGTTCATCAGGTGTCAGTACCAGGGATCCGCCATCAGTCGTACCGCCAATGCCTCCATAATGTGATAAACAGACAGTGGGTACATTTATGCCGAAAGGAAAAACGTTGTATAGTAGCGCCTGATCTGGCTTTTCTGCGGGATTAGCATTTTTGGAGTTGTCATAATAATAAATGATCGGATGATCGCCCCCATTATAAAAGTGCCAGGTTGCACCCGATTGTGAAAAGGTATTACCCGCCGGATGCGTGGCTGATCCCTGAAAGGATTGAACACCTGAACCATGTAGCCCACCTCCTGC
Organism: Bacteroidales bacterium; assembly: GCA_012523265.1. GTDB lineage: Bacteria > Bacteroidota > Bacteroidia > Bacteroidales > 4484-276 > SABY01. The sequence goes on from JAAYIU010000459.1 coordinate 9,376, forward strand.
AACATAAAAATCCGCAAAATTTCCGGTATTCTCGTTGCAATAAAAGGCAAGGCCATCATAAGATTGATATCCTTTCCAATTCTTCCCCTCAGTATAGTTTCCGTAACTCAGGTTTTCGAATTGGTTCATGTAAATCTGATCTATATTTTTCGTTTCGTAAATACGGATGCCTACATAATTACCGGCAGGTGCTCCCTGTGCTTTGGTAAAATAGTTTTCTTCGATGGCAAAACCGGTGCTGGCGCTTGCATTGATGCCGTAGCTGGCAGCAGTCATTCCTTGGCCATCACATTCATTGTCATCGGCAGTATTGTGCCCGATAGAAAAATCAGACCACAATACTGCAAAATTATTTACTGCATTAACTTTTACACCACAGGTGTTATTTGTAAAAGTGCTATTGATAACGCTAAAGGTGTAAGGGCTATGGAAACCGCTGGCAGAAACCGCATTGTAAAACCCATCGAAAGTTGAGTTTTCGTAAGCGGTACAGGGAATTGTTTGCGAAGTGCAATATCCTGTTGTTGTAAAGCCGGAATTAAACGACATAATGCCGGCATTGTAGGGAGATACGTTTGGCGCTGCGGGATCAACGCTGAAATGACATCCTGTAAACCGGAAACCTCTGACCTGATTTAGGTCGATATGCTTGTAAAATGTTGCTGCTCCGTGATAGCCATCCGTAATTTCGAATGTACATTTAATAAATTCTGCAGAATAAAATTTAGGGTACAGCAGCGCATGAATGGGTTTTGCATTATTGCGGAAAGTACTGTTGTAAGCTTTGATTATTCCGCCAGTTTTTGTGTAGTCTGCGGGTTTCCACAACTCTATTCCATCAAGCGAGTTTTCGATTAAAGAGAGATTTTTCATTTCCAGAAATCCCTGATAGTAATTGCCATAGATGTCGGGCAGTTGCGCTTTATCTTCATCTCCCCATACCTCGATACCATGCCATGTGTCAGTTCCAACTGTGGTAAGAGTGCTGGCATTTAACGTAAGCTTAGCCCCGGGCAAACTTCCCTCACTACTTTTGATTATTATTTTGTTGTCTTTCAATGCAATCGTTTTTTGACTAAGGTTTACAACTGCCCCGGGTTCCAAAATCAGATCGCCACGGCTAAGCGTAAAACTCCCATTGATGACAATGTCAGCGTCATTATTAATAGCAATACCATCCCAAAAATTGTTGCCGCAAGCGGTGAGGCCAGAGATTGTTGAATTGTTATTTATTATCAATGTCCCTCCCGCGTTTACAGTGATGCCTTTGTTGGCATTTAATTCAATTTGTCCATCTAGTGTAAGCGAGCCACCATCAAGAACCTGGATGTTACCATCGATAGCAGCAAACCCCGAAATAGTCTGTTGGGTAACAACATCTATGTCGCCAATGTGTGTGAATAGCAGCGGATTGGTAGGAACATTTGCTTCAATAGTAAATGTATTGTTTATGGCGTCGGTTACGGTCACATGATAAATGCCCGTGGTAAGGCCGGTAGCTGTAGGCGTAGTTTGCCCAAGAGGGTCATCCCATAAATAAGTGTAGGGAGAAACTCCACCGTTTACTATTACCGTAGCCTCCCCATCATAGGTATTAGCGCATGATTCAGGTACAATGCTGATAGTTGCTTCAAGATCAAAATGATCTATTAGATCTGGTAATGAATAATAATCACCCAACGTATATTCCAGCCCATTACTAAAAATATTTATCGATTGGAAAGATGGATTGAAATTGTTGTTCGCTGTAGTAATTTTGCCAAGATTAGAACCGTCATTAGCAACGGCATAGATATTTCCTTTGGTGTCCTTTTGAAGGTGGGTAATACTATAGTCGTTGTAAACTAAACTGGTTACGTCGGATGTGTTAAAATTATAGCAGAACAACCCACCGGTTGGGCTTGATGTAGTTCCTCCCTGTATAGAAACATACACCTTTGTATTATCGTAAGAAAACTCAACACCCGAGATCACTGCACTACTATTTGGTTCGTACACACCATCGGTTATTGGTATTGAATAATTAGAAGCATAGCTTCCATTTTGATTCAATTCAATGATGCTAAGTTTACTGCCATCGTATCTCATTCCCCATGCTCCACCCCACGCAAGTTTTTTACAATCCGTAGATAATTCAAGCTGTCTGGTTTGATATCCACCAGGAGTAGTTAAAATGTTTTCAACGAACTCAATACCACTTTCAATATCACCAATTTTATATCTTTTTATTCCTTCATTGTCGGAAATATAGAGGCGGTGGCTATTGTCGGGCATCAGGGGAGAAACTGCGAGGCCGACAAGATTGCCTCCTGGCTGCTCAGCAATAGGAATTCCATTGCTCGTAATTTCGTATTCATTATTTTCACAATTTACAATTGCATAGGATACACTATTACCTGCTGGCAAGGTGGCGGCTGCGTAGATTAGATAAAAATGATTACTCGATCCGGGTACCGGTAAAATATTCGTTTCTGGCAGAATCATATCACCGATGAAAGATAACGGCCCAATAAATTCTCCAGCAGCATCATACAAGCCCTCATTGAGCATAAAAAAAACCAAGTTTCCATTTGGCGTGTACGCAGCATTGGCGTCATTGTATGGTTCGTTATAGTTTTCGTCAGCTTCCGGCAATAAAAAAATTTCCGGAGGACTGGTGTTGAGGTTACATTCTCTTGGATACAAAGCCCAAGGGCTTTCCAGAGTTTGACTGATCAGGCTGTTGGTGAAAAATAGTACCAACAGCAGTGTGGTGAATTTTGTAAAGTTTTTCATAAATGTTTTTGTTTTTAAGATGAATAAAAATAATTATCTAAATTCAATCACGCTCTTACAAATTTTAAGAATCGTGGCAAACTTAAAGGTAATATTTTGAATTACCAAGGAAAATTTGTAGGGGGGGGGTAAAATTTAAGAATTATTAACTTATCTCTTGCCAACAAAAAGTACGTAAATTAAGTATTACTATCTCAAAACCTTAACGGGTATCGGGGTAATCAGCATTCTAAAATCCATGCATCGATGAAAAATATCATCCGCCGGTCAACGCGCGAAAAATAATTTCAATTTATCTTTCAATTTTTTCCATCGCAGCGCACTCCCTTGCGGCTCCGGCAGCGCGCCGTCGAATGGCGTTCCCATGCGCAGGTATTCGGTGCGGAAAGTGCTGTTGCTTATGCCCCACTTGAGCAGAAATTGCCGGCGGCCGTCATTTTTCTTGATGCGGCGCACGCTCTTGCTGATAAAATGGTAGCTGCGGCTGACGCTCACACCTTTATAATAGCGCACGCCTGCCTGCCACAGTTTCATCATAAAATCGGGATCGGAATACATGCCCGGCGTAAACTCGGTGCTGAGTCCGCCCACCATGTCCCACATGCGCCGGTGCACCACCAGCGGGTACCAACTGCTGCCATTCCAGTCGGCGTGTGGGTAGCTTTTATATTGCGCCAGCAGTTCGCTTTCGCGAAATGTGTCGGGGCTGTGGCCAAAATCCTGGGGAGCAATCACGCACGGATTGAAAGTTTTACGTGGTTCTATCTTGGTGGCTGACACTGAAAAGTAAGGATGTCCAATTTTTTCGACTTCCTGCCAAAGGTAAAAATCCCAGTCGGGCAGCAGGTAGTTGTCGTCGTCGATAAGCAGCAGGAAGTCGCTCTTTGCCAGCGAGGCGGCGGCATTAAAAGCAAAACAAACGCCTACATTTTTTTCGGAATAGCTGTGGCTAAAATTCTGTTGTTCCACCCACTGGCGGGTGCCGTCGGAGCCTTCGTTTACATGCACCACTATCTGATGCTGGTAGCGGCTATGCTCGCGGATGCTGCGCACGAGCAACTGCAGGTGCGGCAGGTTATTCCAGGTAGGAATTACAATGGAGAACCGGTGTGATGATTCCGCTAAAGCGGGATGAAAAGTTATGGGTGTCATTTGTTCGTTGTTTGTTTCCCGAATCGCTAAGCTCTCGGGATTTCCCCGATGGGTCAGGGCAGGCAGCTTCGCTCAAATTCGGTGTTCGGTGTTTTAGATGTATCCGTTTAATTTATAATAAGCAATGGCCACGTATTCGCGCAGCACGTCGATTTCGAGTTTCAAATAGTTCCACATGTTGTAGCGCAGACCCACGCTGCGGCCGGGTGGTGTAATGATTTTGCTGCGTTCGTCGGGGTCGTGCAGCAACTCAGTATCGAAGGCAGCCTGAAAAGCCGGCAAGCCACCGACATTTGTAAAACCACATTTACTAAAAGTGCGCACGCTGCGGTAAATATGCTCCGGCGAAGTTACGATTAACAAAGCAGTGCTTTCAGAGGATTTCAACATCCGACGGATGGCACAGGCCTGCGTGTAGGTGTTTGTTCCTTTCGTCTCAAACCGGAACCGGTTAGGCGCGATGCTATACAGCGCCATCTGACGGTACATTTCGTAGGCCGTGCTGTTGAGAAAATCGTTTGGGGCAGCCGGCATGGTGATGATGATTTGTGCTTCGGGAAAACTCTTTGCGGCCAACGCTGCATAGTGGCACCGCATCAGTGCAGCGCCTCCGGGCATAGCGCCGGCGCCCATCACCACGATGTAGTCAGGCGCCAGCCCCACCCCGTCACCGGAAGTTCCCAGCCGATAGTAAGCATGAAAAGGCAGCGCAGTAAAACTTAGCACCAGCATCAGCAAGGCTAATGCACCTATGCCTGCCAGTAAGCCGCTAGCTATGCGAGCCAGACGCTGCAATGAAAGCAGGTATGAAGAATCTTTTCTCATAAGTTCTTTAAATTCCAAAAATCAATAAAGCAACCGCCAGTAGTCAGTGTAAACAATTACAAATAAACATCAATTATAAAAACTCAATAGACTAAACAGCTATGTGTACCTGAAGTTGTCAACACCGACTATTTGTCGGATCAGCAATTACTATCACAGCCCTTTCACTACCCCTGCCCTGAAGGGCAGGGGTTAACCAGTTAACCATTCCCCACAGCACGCGGGGGCTTTAGCCCGCTGTAAATAGCAAATTAAATTTCATCAATTTTTCGCAAAAGTAAATCAGCACTTTTATTTTATTTTTTATCAGTTTCTTTCTTGTTAAAGTTTGGGAAGCGGAGGTCTTTCCTCCGTTCGCTACGCTTCCGGAGGAAAGACCTCCGCTTCTGTGGTTTTCTTTATCAGGGCATCATCATTAAATATCGTTTTTCGATTCTCCATCCGATAGCTGCTACCCGATAGCTTCACCACTTCGCAGCGATATAAAATCCGA
>JAAYIU010000256.1 GCA_012523265.1 Bacteroidales bacterium
AGCCTGGACAGTGATAAAACTCAACAGCCTGGTGGATCGCAAGATTACGCGAAAGCTATACGAAGCAAGCCAGGTCGGCGTAAAAATTACCATCATCGCACGCGGCATCAGCATACTGATTCCAGGTATCCCCGGCGTCAGCGACAACATCGAAGCCTTTTCTATTGTCGATAAATACCTGGAGCATTCGCGGATTTATGTGTTTGCCAATGATGGCAAAAAAGAGTTCTACATCTCTTCTGCCGACTGGATGCAGCGCAACTTCGACTATCGCATCGAAGTAACCGTGCCCATTTTTGATGCTGATATTAAAGAGGAGCTGTGGACGATGCTACAGATACAAATGGCCGACAACACCAAAGCGCGACTGCTCAACCGGGATGCTATCAATAAATACCGCACCACCGGCAGCGATAAACCGGTACGCTCTCAGTTGGAAATTTATAACTATTTCCGCCAGAAGCTCACCAGCGAATAAGTTGCAAATTCCAAATCACATGGCAGTTTGGTTAATGAGCAGTAGTTTGAGCCTGTCGAAACCTGATTATTGAGATTTATTTGGAGCTGTTTACCTATATTTATTTTTACAGGCTTAGTCTGTTGAAATGAAAGGGTCATACGAATGCAGGACACCAAAGCCGACGAAGAAATTTAACAATCCATAATGTCGCGCCTACGGCGCTATTGTTTATGATTGATGTTTCATTCTACCATAGTGTCGCGCCGATGGTGCTTATGCTCATGGGCTGGCTACCATAGTATCGCGCCGATGGCGCTTATGCTTATGTGCTGAAACTCCATTCTACCATAGTGTCGCGCCGATGGCGCTTATGCTCATGGGCTGAAACTTCATTCTACCATAGTATCGCGCCGATGGCGCTTATGCTTATGTGCTGAAACTTCATTCTACCATAGTGTCGCGCCGATGGCGCTTATGCTCATGGGCTGAAAATTCATTCTACCATAGTGTCGCGCCGATGGCGCTTATGCTTATGTGCTGAAACTTCATTCTACCATAGTATCGCGCCGATGGCGCTTATGCTTATGTGCTGAAACTTCATTCTACCATAGTGTCGCGCCGATGGCGCTTATGCTCATGGGCTGAAACTTCATTCTACCATAGTGTCGCGCCGATGGCGCTTATCCGGTAACTGAATAAAATGCATGTTGGTATCATCAAATTATCACATCATCACATCGTCACATCCCCACATCCCCACATCATCACATCGTCACATCATCACATTATCACATCGTCACATCATCACATTATCACATCGTCACATCCCCACATCATCACATCATCACATCGTCACATCCCCACATCATCACATCGTCACATCCCCACATCCCCACATCATCACATCGTCACATCATCACATTATCACATCGTCACATCCCCACATCATCACATCAATTGCTTTTATTAAAAACCCGTTGCGTTACTTTTAGCAGCACGCCACTGGGCACCCACTTGCTGATGCTGAAAATGGCACGGCTGGCCAACCCGGGCATAATGGTAAATTTCCCTTTTTCCATTTTATCAAAAGTATAGCGCGCAACGTATTCAGGTGTTAAAAGCGTAATTTTTCCCATCACCCCCGAATCTTTTACGCGTTGCTTTACCTTTTTGCTGGTAGCCACAGCGGCAGGCATTAGCACGCTGAACTTAAGATTTGTATCGCCGTACTCTTCGCGCAAAGCGCCAGTAAAATAGTAAACGTACGACTTGGAGGCAAGGTAAACGCTTTTGTAAGCTACAGGTGTGTAGGCGCCCAGGCTCCCTACATTAAGGATGTGGCCGTCGTTGCGCGCCACCATGTCGCGGATAAAAAGATGGGTAAAATGTGTTAGCGCCCGCAAGTTGAGATGGATCATGCTGTCGAGCTGTTCGTGGGTCATCTCATGAAAGTTACCCGCGTGCCCCATTCCGGCGTTGTTGATAAGTGTGCTTACGCGGATGCCGGCAGCGGCAGCTTCTTCGTAAATCTTTTGTGGTGCATCTTTCTGCGTCAGGTCGGTGGTGTTGTATTTCACCTCCACCTTGTGTTTTTCTTTCATTTCTTGCACAAAGTCGTCGAGGCCGTCGTGGGGCAGTGCCACCAGAAAAAGGTTGTGGCCACGCGATGCTCCTTCGGCAGCAAGTGCCCGGCCAATGCCGGAGCTGGCGCCGGTGATCAAAATGTACTCATTTTTTGCAGGTGAAGTCATAGTACATGCGTCTTAACATATTTATAAATTTTGTATTTAAAATCCATGGCTCTGATATTATTTATTGTGTGTAGCTCTTTTGGGGCATTTCATTAACCCTGGCCTCAGGGCAGAATCAGAAAACACTGTCAGAAACCGGCGGGCTTAAGCCCGCAGTACTTTTACATCACGATCTCTACCTGAAGCTATCATAACATGCTTATTATTTGGGCTAAAGCCCACGAAACACTATCGCCTTTTATTACCCCGGCCTTCAGGCCGGGGTTAGTAAGCAACCTGGCAACAAAATTAAATGTTAGAGCCAATTTTATTTGTATTTCAATTTTTTTATTTTTGAACACTGTCTGATTGTTCAATCCATTCCAGTGTTTTGGCAATTCCCGCTTCAAGCGGTGTGATGGTGTAGCCAAGTTCTTGCTGTGCTTTGTGGCTGGAAACCGCCCAGTGGTGCAAATATTTTTTTATCCACTCAGGCGTAATTAGCGGTGGCTTGCCCACCAGGCGCAAAGCACCGTACTGGATGTAAGTAGCTGCCCGTAGCAATGGATAGCCCAGGTGTAGCATCGCGTAATTTTTTCCGCTTACTTTTTTTAGTTTTTCAAAAAAATCATCGTAGGTAGCGTTTTCGCCGCCGGCAATGTATCGTTGGCCGGGTGTGCCGCGCTGAAGTGCCAAAATATGGGCTTGCACCACATCGTCGATAAATACGTAGTTGCCGTAGCGGGAGCCGTCGCCGGGAATGATGCGCCAGCGGCCGCGATTGTATAGCCGGATGATCTTTGTCATGGCAGCGCTTTCGGCTACCAGCCCCGGCCCGTAAACGCGCGTTGGATTTACCATTACCACAGGCAAACCATTGCGGGTATATTCGCGGGCTTTTTCTTCGGCTACGGCCTTGGTGCGCTCGTAGTCGTTAAAATAGGGGAGCGCTCGCGGGGTATCCTCGTCGGAGGGCTGGCCATCGTCCGACGGATTGAGCGTGCCGCCGGTAGAAGTAAAAACCACACGTTGGACGCCTGCACGTTGTGCAGCCTCAAAAACATTTACGGTGCCTTCTACATTGATACGATGAAACAAACCCGGATCGCGCGACCAGGTTTTGGCGTAAGCCGCCAGATGAAATGCCGCCTGGCAGCCGGCAATAGCCGCATCAATGCTTTTTACGTCAGAAAGCTCGCCTTTGAATAAGCGGATGTTGGCGTGTTGTAGATGCGCGGTTTTATGTGGCGACCGGATCAGCGCATGCAGCTTGTGGCCATCTTCGGCCAGCCGTTGCGCCAGCCGTCCGCCGATAAATCCGGTAGCTCCTGTTATAAAAATCCTCATCTTTTCTTTTTTTTAATAAATGACATTGCAGGGTTGTATCGTATCGAGAAATAATCGGTAGAAACCGCCAGCGCCCAATGAATGACGATGGCAAAAAAAATTGTGCCGGTGTAAAGCGCAATGATGCTGATGATGATGCCAAACGGAATGGCACCCAGCGTTTCGCCGATGCTTTTGGGCAAATGTGCCAGCGAATAAATGGCTACGCTTATCACAATCGCCGGCCACGCGCCAAAGGCCGCACTAAGAGTAAATAACAATATGCCTCTGAAAAGATATTCGTAGCCGGTGAGGTAAAGCAGCCATCCAAGAGCATTAATCAAAAACAGCAAAGGCTTCCATTGCGCAATGCGCATCTGTGGGTACTGCCGGTGCGTTTGGGTGTTGCGCGCCAAGAAATAATTGATGGCAACAGGAATGAGGAATGCAGGCAACAACCAGAGCAGATAATTCAACAGGTGTGGCCACTGCAAGCCATAATCTGCAGGCCACACATTATAAATTGTGGCATTAAGCATGGCGGGTACGATGCCCATGATTACAAATCCCCAGAGTTTTTGGGTAAAAATGCGCTGTACCCAGTAGCGTGTTGGAGAAGTTTCGGTGGTGAGCGTGCGGTGCAGCCATCCCTCGGTAGCGGTGTAATGGTACAGGTAAAAACCAGCCAGGGTGATGCTAATGGCAAAAATTACCGGTGTAAATGCGAATGGCGGAAAGGAAAAATCTGTCATAAATTGTGTGCGGTGAAGCTGCATTGGATGCATTTAAAGTTCCATTTATTCTTTTTTATAAAAATCAATACTCAATCCCGGTGCCAAATTGCGTTTTGATACCAATGAGAAAATTCATTGCCCAGGCATTTCTGTCCGGGATCGAAATGAAATATTATTTTTACACTTACATTTCAAAAAAAATCAGCATCTATGAAAATCTCAATGCGCAGCAAAATACTGATTTTCGCCCTGCTTTTTCGATGTTCACTGCAAGCAGGCGCCCAGCAAACGACGATGCTCGCCGGGCAAGTAATTGATGCCGAAACCGGGGAGGCCGTTTCGTATGCTGCCGCAGAAATCATCAGTAAGAATCTGGGGGCTGCCGCCAATGCCGAGGGCAGGCTGCAATTTGCGATAAGCGAAAGCATGATGGATGAAACGGTAACATTTTCGGCACTTGCTTATTTCAGTCGTCAGGTTGCGGTGAAAGAGCTTCTCGCAAAACAGCCATTTAAAGTCGAATTAGAAAAGAAGACTTACACTTTGCCGGAGTTTACCATTCGGGCAAATAGTAAGGAAAAGGTGCGACTTGGTAATTTTCCGCAAGGCTATCGCACATCTATGTCAGTTACAACCGTAGGGAAGAAAACTGCTGTTTTTATGGACAACACCAAGGGCAGTGAAGGGATCATAAAATCCATCAGTTACGGCATCGTTAAGCGCGACAGACTGACAAAGTCCCATCCACGAACGCCTTTTCGTGTGCGCATATTTGCTGTCGATAGCCTCACCGGCGGGCCGGGCGAAGATTTGCTCACTGAGTATCTGGTGGTAAAACCCAGAGGCGCCGGTTGGTTTACGGTGGATGTATCCAAATACAATATTAAGACGCCAAAGGAAGGCTATTTTGCAGCTATGGAGTGGGTGTACAGCAAAGAGAAATATTACTACGAGATAATTGCCGGCGGTCAACCACAGCAAGTTTATGGTCAATCGTTGGGAATTATTTTTGGGGATTTTACGCCAAACACATGGCATAAATATCTGGGGTTTGAATGGTATTTTGATGAGCGTGTCGGCAGAGCCGAAGAGGGGTTCACAAATTCTTTGATCAATTCTGAAGTCGGCTGCTTCAAATAGAAGCTAAATACTACTTTTGCCCGCGAAAAAATCTATGACTTTTCGCTGATGCTCTTTAGCTCTCCTGTTTTTCTGTTTTTGTTTCTGCCACTGGTTTTGCTGGGATATTATCTTATCCGCACGGCATACCGGAACTATTTTTTGCTGCTGGCCAGTATGATTTTTTTTGCCTGGGGCGGCGTGAGCTACTCGCTGCTGCTGGTAGCCTCTATTGTTTTCAATTATTTTACCGGTCTGGGTATTGGTAAAAGCCAAAGCCACCGTTGGCGAAAAATATTTCTGGCAACGGGGGTGGCTTTGAATCTTCTGTTTCTGGGCACCTTCAAATACGCCAACTTCTTTATTGAAAACCTCAACCAACTGCTCGGGAATTTTGGCGGGCATGGTTTCGAGAACTCCCCGATTCTGCTTCCCATCGGCATTTCGTTTTATACTTTTCAGGCCATGTCGTATCTGGTTGACGTTTACCGGCGGCAGGTGCCTTACCAGCGCAGCATCTGGAATCTGGGGCTTTTTATCAGTTTGTTTCCGCAGCTCATCGCCGGGCCTATCGTTCGCTACCACGAGATAGAGCGCCAGATCACGCTTCGGCACTCTACCATCGAGCGCTTCGCCGGTGGCATCCGTCGGTTTGTAATAGGATTAGGAAAGAAAGTTTTGATGGCCAACAGCATGGGTTTTGTCGCCGACCAATGTTTTGACCTTGGCGCCGGCGAGCTTTCTACACCGTTGGCCTGGATAGGAATAGTGAGTTACAGCTTGCAGATTTATTTCGACTTTTCGGGCTATTCCGACATGGCCATCGGGCTGGGGAAAATGTTTGGCTTCGAGCTGCCCGAAAACTTCAACTTTCCTTACGTGGCGCGCTCCATAAAAGAGTTCTGGCGGCGGTGGCACATCTCGCTCTCATCGTGGTTCAAAGATTATCTCTATATCCCGCTGGGCGGCAACCGGCTGGGGCGCCACCGCACTTACGTTAATCTGTTCATCGTGTTTTTCGTCACCGGTTTGTGGCACGGCGCCAGTTGGACTTTTGTGGTGTGGGGGCTGGTGCATGGATTGTTTTTGGTTATCGAAAAACTAACCAACCAGCGCTTTCCCGACAGGCTGCCGGTTTTTCTTCAACACATTTATACCCTTTTTGTGGTGATGATGGCGTGGGTGCTTTTCCGCGCCGACACCTTTGGCTACGCCGCAGATTATTATAAAACTTTGTTTGGGTTTACCGAAGTAGCTACTGATCCTTTGATTTTGCATACGCTCATCAGCAACCAGTATCTGCTTTTTCTGGGGGTGGGCGTGCTGGCTTCGGTTAATGTATTTAAAAATGCCACCCGTCTCACCATGCGCTGGCCGGCTTTCGCCAAATATTATAACCGCCCGTGGGTTTATTCCGCCTTGCAGCTTGCCGACAGTTTGTATCTTTTGATTTTGTTTTCGGTCTGTACGATGTATCTTTTGGCCAACACCTACAACCCGTTTATCTATTATCGTTTTTAATAATGCTGATGACCAGGATTTCAAAAATATTTAGTGTCGTATTGATCGTCTTGTTTTCGCTGTTGCTGATGTGGCCGCTGCTGGAGCCTGAAATAAAGCTGCTGAAACCGCTCGAAAACACCGAAAATCGCGCGCTGGCCGAAAAGCCCGAATTCGATGTAAACCGCCTCGATCCTTTTCCGACAGCTTACGAACAATATTACAACGATCATTTCCCGTTTCGGAATCATCTGGCGCGAAGCTACGCATGGCTCGATTTTTTTCTTTTTAATAAAAATCTCTATCCTGATCGGGCTATCGTGGGCGGCGACAATGTTTTGTTTCCCATCAAATTGAGCCTGAACCATTTTCTTGGAAAAGATTTGATGAGTGCTCAGCGTCTCGACAGCCTGCGCATAGAGCTGGAGCGCCGTAAGGATTTTCTTGCCGTACGCGGAATTCCATTTATCATCGTCATTGCGCCCGAAAAATTTTCGGTATTGCCCGACGCCCTTCCCGATTTTGTGGTGGCTCCCGACAGCAACAAAGCCGACCAGTTTGCACGCCTGACCAGGGAACTCCGGATTCCGCTGGTGGATTTGCGTCCCTATATGGATAGCCTGCAACGCACCGATGAGGAGCCTTTTTATTATAAAAATGATACGCATTGGAATCCTTACGGTGCTTTTATGGCCTATCGGCGCATCATGCAGGCCGCACAACGATTTTATCCACAATTGCCGGTGCTTTCGCTGGATGATTTTACGTTGCAACGAAACAGGCACATCGGCGGTAACATGGTGGATCTGATCGCTATGACGCCCTACCTCGACGAGGAGCTGACTACCCTCACGCCACGTTTTAAGCCGCGCGCTACTCCCATCAGCAAATCGCCCTATGAAGCTCCGCCTTTTTTTCAGCAGATGCATTTGTTTTTTAACGGTTACGAAATGGCCAGTGATACCCTGCCATCGGTGATGGTGGTGCGCGATTCGTTTACACAAAACCTGTTGCCTTACATGAGCCAATCTTTTGGCCGGTCGGTTTTTATCTGGGATGGGTGGCACATGGGCTTGAATGCGCCGATTGTGGAAAAAGAAAATCCTGATTTGTACATGCTTATCCTTCTCGAATCATTTGCAGATAACCTTGTAAAATATTCGGGGGAGTAGCCGCGGGGCGCAAAGTCCGGAATGTCCAGCGCATGACGATTTGCAGCAATATTCTTTTAAAAACCCTTACTTTGCCAAACTGATTAAAATAAAACCTCGCGACAATGATATTTGGTGCCATCGACATAGGTTCTAATGCGGTTAGGCTGATGTTTGCCAACGCACTCCAAAAAGACCAGCGGGTGCTGGTAGAAAAAGCCGCCCTGATTCGCATTCCTATCAGGCTTGGGAAGGACGTTTATCGCAATCAGTCGATCTCCCCGAGAAGAGCTGGTAATCTCCTCAAAACCCTGAAAGCTTTTAAGTTGCTCATCGAAGTGTACAAGCCGATCGATTACATAGCCTGCGCCACTGCCGCTATGCGCGAGGCCGAAAACGGGCAGCAGATCATCAAACAAATTAAAAAAGAAACAGGTATTAAAATCAATGTCATTACGGGCCTGGAAGAAGCCGAAATAATCCGCACCACAGGCGGGTTCAGTCTGCCGCCGCATCTCACCAAAACCATGTACATCGACCTGGGCGGCGGTAGTTGTGAGATTTCGGTGCTCGACAATGGCAATCTCATCGGTGCCAATAGTTTTAAAATAGGAACATTGCGCATGCTTAGCAAAAAAGTGGATGAGCGCGAATGGGTGCTGATGAAAGAATGGCTCCAAAGTTTCAGCAGCGATTTTGGAAACATCGGAGTGATTGGCTCGGGGGGCAACATCAACAAACTGACGAAACTTTATGGCGACACAGCGCTCAACACGTTAAGTCTGGAAAAACTGGAGCACGCGTATCAGCATCTTCGCACTTTTACGCTAAAGGAACGCATCAACAATCTGGGGCTGCGACCCGACCGTGCTGATGTTATAGTACCGGCAGCCAGCGTTTTCCTGTTCATCATGCACACCATCAAAGCCAAAGAAATTTTGGCTCCTAAAATTGGATTGGCCGACGGACTGATCCACAATTTGTATCTCAAGCACAGCCGTCGGAGTTGATGCTATTTATCTTTTGATAAAATTTGTAGGATTTTCCCAAAAGGTAATCTCAAAAATGTTTTACATTTGCAGCCATAATCAAAATCATTAAAAAATGAATATTCCTGACAACTTAAAGTACACTAAAGAACACGAGTGGGTTAAAATAGACGGCGACATTGCCACCATTGGCATCACCGACTACGCACAGAACGAACTTGGCGACATCGTCTTTATCGAAATAGAGACCGAAGGCGAGACCCTTGAAAGGGAAGAAACTTTTGGTTCGATAGAAGCCGTAAAAACCGTCTCCGATCTTTTTATGCCGTTAGGCGGTGAGGTTTTGGAATTCAACAGTGCTTTGGAACAGGCCCCCGAAACCGTCAACCGCGATCCTTACGGCGATGGCTGGATAATAAAAGTTAAAATTGCCGACAAGGGCGAGATCAAAGATTTGCTCGACGCCGAGGCCTACAAAAACCTTATCTGATCCCTCGGGATACAAGATTTGGATAGTTATTTATTGGATTAGTTGTTGCAATAAATTGAAAAATAAATTCGTTTGCACAACAAGGTTTTCAACTATTAATCACACCAAAAGGGAGCATAACACATGATAATTAAAAAAACAAAAAAAGCCGATCTGGAGCGTAAAAAGCCTGTTTTTCTTGAGATAGGTTTCATCATAGCCTTGGGCTTGGTGCTGCTGGCCTTTAGCTACAGGACTTACGAACGCACCACAACGCTCGACTTCCAGTTGCAAGTGGACGACACCCCCGAAGAAATCGTCCCCATCACGCAGCAGGATTTGAAACCTCCGCCACCACCACCCCCCACACAAGTCACTGTAATCCGTATTGTGGAAGATGATGTGGAAGTAGTGGACGACATCGAGATCAACGTGGAAGCTGACCAGGAAACCGTCATGCAGGACTTTGTTCCGGTAGTTGAAGAAGAAGAAGAGGTGGCTGAAATGGAGATTTTCCAGGTGGTCGAAACCATGCCTTCTTATCCCGGTGGCGATGCCGCCAGGATGAAATACCTTCAGGACAACATCACCTATCCGCAGATGGCTCGTGAATCGGGCATTCAGGGTATCGTGTATGCTACTTTTGTGGTCGAACCCAACGGTAGCGTTTCTGATGTGCGCATCATGCGTGGCATTGGCGGCGGCTGCGACGAAGAAGCCATCCGCGTGATCAAGGGCATGCCCAAATGGAATCCCGGAATGCAACGTGGAAAACCCGTTCGTGTTCAGTTTACCATGCCCATTAAGTTTACCCTTCAGGGATAAGAAATTTAATGATAATAACAGATATAAAAACCCGGCAATGCAATGTGTTGCCGGGTTTTTTTATTGGGTGCAAAGGCAATTTTATTGTTTTGCAAAATGATTGTGTACCAGTGCGCCCCTGGCTTTGCCAATTACCTGCTGCACCTCTTCAAGGGGGGCTTCCTTTATTTTCTTCACCGATTTAAAATGTGCCAGCAGTTTGCGGGCATAGCTTTCGCCAATCCCTTTTATCTGCACCAGCTCAGTTTTTATCACGCCTTTCTCATGGCGTTTTCGGTAGTGCGTTATGCCAAAGCGATGTGCTTCGTCGCGCAGGTGCTGTATCACGCGCAGGGTTTCCGATTTCTTGTCGAGATAGAGCGGCACCGGATCGTCGGGATAATACAACTCTTCGAGGCGTTTGGCAATGCCGATGATGGTGATGACGCCACGCAAACCCAGCGCTTCGAGGCTTTTTACTGCTGCCGAGAGTTGCCCTTTGCCGCCATCTATCACGATGAGCTGCGGGAGGTCCTGTTGCTCATCGATCAGGCGCCGGTAGCGGCGATAGATCACCTCTTCCATAGAGGCAAAATCGTTGGGACCTTCCACCGTTTTGATGATGTAATGGCGGTAATCTTTCTTGCTGGGTTTGGCATTTTTAAAACAAACCATGGCTGCCACTCCGTAATCGCCCTGCATGTTGGAGTTGTCGAAGCATTCGATGTGGGCGGGGAGTTCTTTCATCCGCAGGTCTTTTTTCATGGTGGCCAGGATGCGTTTGCTGTGCCGTTCGGGATCTATCAGCTCACTTTGCTTGCGTTTTTCTATCAGGTAATATTTGGCGTTGCGTTCCGAAAGCTCCACCAGATGCCGTTTGTCGCCGATTTTAGGGACGGTAAGCGTGATGCCGGGCAGCTCCAGGTCGAGGGCAAAAGGCAGCAGCACCTCGGTGGAAGAGCTGTTGAAGCGCTGTCTGAAATCGGCCACTGCCAGGGAGAGTAGCTCCTGTGCATCTTCGTCGAGTTTCTTTTTCATCTCCACGGTGTGTGCCTGCACGATGGCGCCGCTGATTATCTTCAGGTAATTTACAACGCCGGTATCCTCATCGGTGATGATGGAGAAGACATCCACATCGTGAATTTTTGGATTTACCACCACCGACTTGCTTTGGTATTTTTCGAGCAGCTCTATCTTTTCTTTTATGGCCTGTGCCTTTTCGAACTCCATGGCTTCGGCGTATACGAGCATCAGGCGGCGAAGTTGCGAGAGCACCGTGCTGATGTTCCCCTTGATGATTTCGCGGATGTTGTTGAGGTTTTTTTGATAGTCCTCTTCGGTTTGCAAGCCTTCGCAGGGTCCCAGGCAGTTGCCCAGATGATATTCCAGGCAGATTTTGAACTTGCCCGCAGCAATATTTTTTCCAGAAAGATTGTGTTTGCAGGTGCGCAACGGATAGAGCTGGCGGATGAGTCCCAGCAGTGTGTTCATAATTTTTACGCTGGCATAGGGGCCGTAATATTCAGAGCCATCCTGTATTACATTGCGTGTTGGGAATATGCGCGGGAAGCGCTCGTTTTTGATGCAAATCCACGGAAACGATTTGTCGTCTTTCAGGTTGACGTTGTAGCGCGGCTGATATTTTTTTATCAGGTTGTTTTCGAGCAGCTGTGCATCCAGCTCGCTGCCCACAACAATGTGGCGGATTTCGAAAATCTTGCGCACCATCACCGCCGTTTTTCCGCTCTTTCCGCTGTCTTTGTTAAAATAAGACGACACCCGCTTACGCAACGACTTTGCCTTGCCGATGTAGATGATCTTCCCCTTCTGGTCGAAATACTGATACACGCCAGGCTTGTCGGGGAGTGTGCGAATCACCGGCTCCAGCTTTTCAATATGTGGGTTGATAGGGCTCACGGCACTTAAGATTTTATTTTAAGTGATCAGTCGGTCTACAAAATTTATAAAAGAGTTTTCTTTTTTAATAAAAAAACTAGCTTGTTTTCTTTTTCAAATGATCCCATCCCTGTGCTTCGATGGGCACTACCGGGCCGGAGCGGGTAATCAGCCGGATGCCTTCGCTTTTTTCGGTCATGTGGCCGATTATGGTTATCTCCGCCAGGTTTTTCACTTTTTCGTAATTGTCGGGACTGATGGTGAAGAGCAGCTCGTAGTCTTCGCCGCCATTCATGGTGTAGGTTGTCGGATCCATCTTAAAGCTGCGGGCGGTATCGTAAGTGGATTGGTCGATGGGTATTTTTTCTTCAAATATTGCGCAGCCGGTGTCGGAATGTTTGCAGAGATGTTTTACCTCCGAAGCCAGTCCGTCGGAGATGTCGATCATGGAGGTGGGTTTTACGCCGATGTCGGCCAGCATGCTGACGATGTCGAGGCGCGCTTCGGGTTTTAGCTGCCGCTCCAGGATGTAGTCGTTGCCCTCCAGGTCGGGTTGCATTTCGGGATTGGCTTTAAAGACGGCTTTTTCGCGCTCGAGCACCAGCAGTCCGGCGTATGCTCCGCCCAGGTCGCCTGAAACGCAAAGCAGGTCGTTTACGTGAGCGCCGCCGCGATACACTACCTTATCTTTATCCACGCTCCCCAGCGCCGTCACCGAAAGCACCAGCCCCTGCACGCTGCTGGTGGTGTCGCCGCCCACCATGTCGACACCGTATTTTTCGCAGGCAGCGTACATGCCGCTGTAAAGCTCTTCGACAGCCTCGAGCGGAAACCGGCTCGACAAACCAATCCCTACCACCACCTGTTGCGGTGTGCCATTCATGGCGCTGATATCCGAAAGATTTACGCTGATGGCTTTGTACCCCAAATGCCGCAGCGGATAATAGGTCAGATCGAAATGAATTCCTTCCAGCAACAGGTCTTTGGTTACCAGCAGGTATTTGTCGCCTGCATCAATAACGGCAGTATCGTCGCCTACTCCTTTGATGGTGGTGGGCTGCCGGTGTACGATTCCTTCCGTCAGATGGTCTATCAATCCAAACTCGCCCAGGCTGGCGATATCCGTTTTTTTCTCCTTACGATCTCTAAACATGTTTTGTTTTTATTTTTATGAATTGGCAAAATTACTATTTAACATCGGAAGACGGGAAGAAGTTGTTGCGTGGCGCAGGGCGCGTGGCGCAGGGCGCAGGGAGCCGGGTTGGTAATCCCCGGAGCCGGTCGGGTTAGAATTTTACCAGCTTCGACCTGGTGCTAAAAAATTTAAATTTTTGGATCTTATCCTGCTGCTTTTGGTGCTCGTTCCT
The DNA here is from genome assembly GCA_012523265.1 of Bacteroidales bacterium. Classification (GTDB taxonomy): domain Bacteria; phylum Bacteroidota; class Bacteroidia; order Bacteroidales; family 4484-276; genus SABY01. Next base: position 13,546 of record JAAYIU010000256.1, read on the forward strand.
TCCTGAACTATTTTAACTAACGGGTGTTTATCACCGATAGTAAGCAGGCTGGTGGGTGGTGGCTTAAATGCACATCAACAGCCAAAATTTTAATATTGCAAATTATTACAACCCGGCTAAATAGGTATTTGAGTGCTTAAAAATCTATACTTTTGTACCATTGACTTAACAAGGGTTTCACAATAAATTTTGATCATCCCACTATGGCGAATGACGAAAATAAAATGATCGACGATTTCACGAAAAGTGAATACAAATACGGTTTTTATACCGACATCGAAATGGAGACAGCCCCGCGTGGACTTGACGAAGATACTGTTCGGTTTATCTCTGCCAAAAAACGTGAGCCGGAATGGATGCTTGCATTCAGACTGAAGGCTTTTCGCCACTGGCTTACATTGCAAGAGCCGCAGTGGGCGCACATCCATCATCCTCCCATCGACTATCAGGACATTATTTACTATGCTGCTCCCAAAAAGAAAGAGCTGGCCAGCCTGGACGAAGTCGACCCTGAGCTGATAGATACTTTCAACAAACTGGGCATTTCTTTAGAAGAACAAAAGCGCCTCTCTGGTGTGGCTGTGGATGCTGTGATCGACAGTGTGTCGGTGAAGACGACTTTTACCAAAACACTTCAAAAGCTGGGCATTATCTTTTGCAGTTTCAGCGACGCGGTGCAAAACCACCCGGAGCTGGTGCGCCAATACATGGCCAGCGTGGTGCCCTATACCGATAATTATTTTGCTGCTCTCAACTCGGCGGTTTTCTCCGACGGTTCATTTTGTTACATCCCCAAGGGTGTGCGCTGTCCGGTAGAGCTTTCTACCTATTTCCGTATCAATGCCGCCAACACCGGCCAGTTTGAGCGCACGCTTATCGTCGCCGACGAAGGCAGCTACGTTAGCTACCTGGAAGGATGCACCGCGCCGATGCGCGACGAAAATCAGTTGCATGCCGCCATTGTGGAGATTGTGGCGCTCAAAGATGCCGAGGTGAAATACTCGACAGTGCAAAACTGGTATCCCGGTAATTCCAAAGGCGAAGGCGGTATTTATAATTTCGTCACCAAGCGTGGCATGTGTCGCGGTGCCAACAGCAAGATTTCGTGGACGCAGGTGGAAACCGGCTCTGCCATTACCTGGAAATATCCCAGTTGCATCCTGATGGGCGACAACTCGGTGGGCGAGTTTTACTCGGTGGCCGTTACCAACAACTACCAGCAGGCCGACACCGGCAGCAAGATGATACATCTGGGCAAGAACACCCGCAGCACCATTATTTCCAAGGGCATCTCGGCGGGTCACAGCAACAACAGCTACCGCGGATTGGTGCGCATGAGCCGCCGTGCCGACAATGCCCGCAACTTCTCGCAGTGCGACTCGCTGCTGCTGGGCGACAAATGCGGCGCACACACTTTTCCTTACATCCACAACGAAAACAAATCCTCTATTGTGGAGCACGAAGCTACCACCTCCAAGATTTCGGAAGACCAGCTATTTTATTGCAAACAGCGCGGCATCAGCGAGGAGAGTGCCATCGGGCTTATCGTGAATGGCTACGCCAAAGAGGTGCTGCGAAAGCTGCCTATGGAGTTTGCCGTAGAAGCGCAAAAACTGCTGACCATTAGCCTGGAAGGCAGCGTGGGGTAGGAGGGGAGCTTACGCAAAAGATTATTTTTATTTAGTAATTAAAAAAAGAAAAAACATACGATGTTATCAATCAAAAATTTGCATGTATCCATTGCCGGACGCGAAATCATCAAAGGACTTGATCTGGAAGTGAAAGCCGGTGAGGTGCACGCCATCATGGGACCTAATGGGTCAGGAAAATCTACGCTTGCCTCAGTAATAGCAGGTCGTGAAGGCATTTACGATATGACCGAAGGAAATATTTATTACAAAGGCAAAAATATCAACGAACTCTCCATCGAAGAGCGGGCGCGCGAAGGCATCTTTCTTGGGTTCCAGTATCCGGTGGAGATTCCGGGGGTGAGCATCACCAACTTTATGCGTACAGCCATCAATGAGATACGGCAATACAGAGGGCTGGAGCAGATTTCGGCAGCCGAATTTCTCAAACTGATGGACAGCGCCAAGAAGTTGGTCGACATTCAGGCCAAGCTTACCAATCGCTCGGTAAACGAAGGCTTTTCGGGTGGCGAGAAGAAAAAAAATGAAATTTTTCAGATGGCCATGCTGCGTCCCCAGCTTGCCATCCTCGACGAAACCGATTCGGGTCTCGACATCGACGCACTGAAAGTAGTGGCCAACGGCGTGAACGCACTGAAAACTGACGACAACGCTACTGTAGTCATCACCCACTACCAGCGCCTGCTCGATTTTATCGTGCCCGACTTTGTGCATGTGCTTTTTGATGGTAAAATTGTTAAATCCGGTCGCAAAGAACTGGCTCTGGAACTCGAAGCCAAGGGCTACGACTGGCTGAAAGACTAAAGAATCCAATGGAAATTAACACAGATAAAATGACGTTGCGTCAACAGATGACGCAGCTATTTGAGCAGCATCAGCCGCTGATTACCCGGTGCGATACGCCTTCGGTAACACGGCGTCGCCACGAAGCTTTCGGGGTTTTCAGAGAGATCGGTTTCCCGACGACGCGCATCGAAAACTGGCGCAACACCGACGTTAGCAAGGTGCTGGAGCACGATTATCATTACTACCTCGAACCTGCCTACGATGAAAAGGTAGATTTGGACCGCATTTTTGAATGCAACATCCCGCATTTGAAAACAGAGATGATTTCGCAGCTCAACGGCTGGTTTATCTCCGGCAACGGCTCCTCATTGCACCGCCGCCAGGATGGCGTTATCATCGGCAGCCTGGCCGATGCTTTTCAGAAATATCCCGAGCTTGCCAGTGAGCACTATGGCAAAATTGCTTTTGATAAAAAAAATGGCTTTGTGGCGCTCAACAACGCTTTTGCCACCGACGGCGTGTTCATCTATGTGCCCGACAATGTGCAGGTGGAGATGCCGCTGCAAATGGTGAATATCATCCACCACAATGAAAGCATTTTTGTTATGAACCACAACCTGGTGATCCTGGGTAAAAACAGCAGCCTGCAACTGGTGCAATGCGACGACTCGGTAGATCAGCAGCGAAGCCTCATCAATACGGTGACGGAAGTTTTTGTTGGCGCCAATGCCTCGCTCGATCATTACAAATTGCAAAACAAAAACGACGTCTCCACACTCATCAACACCATATTTTTCGATTTGCAGCGCGATGCCCATCTTTCTACCAATGCCATCACCCTGAATGGCGGCATGATTCGCAACGAAAACCATGTGACGCTGAGCGGCACTGGCTGTGAAGCCAATGTGCTGGGCGTGTATCTGGTGGATAAAGATCAGCATGTGGATAATCAGGTTTTTATCGATCATGCGCATCCCAACTGCCTCAGCAATGAGCTTTTCAAGGGAATTGTCGACGACAGCGCGCGTGCTGTTTTTAATGGCCACATCCTGGTGCGCCGCGATGCCCAGAAAACCAATGCCTACCAAAACAACAAGAACATCATGCTCACCGACAAAGCCGTGGTGAACACCATGCCTTTCCTGGAGATTTATGCCGACGACGTAAAATGCAGCCACGGCGCCACCATCGGGCAGTTGGACGATGCCGCTATGTTTTATCTAAAGTCGCGTGGCATTGGTGAGGATAACGCCCGCATGCTGCTGATGTATGCTTTTGCAGCCGAGGTAATCAATCAAATTCGCATCGAGCCGCTCAAAATTCGCATCGACGACATGATAAAAAAACGCCTGCGTGGCGAGCTTTCCATCTGCGAACAATGTGTGCTGCACTGCTCATCGATGGAGAAAGAGATAAAGTTTGATATTGATATGAGCAGGGTGTGATCTCCAAATAAATCCCACACGACAATAAAACAAGTTCCAAATAAATCCCACACTACAATAAAACAAGTTCCAAATAAATCTCAATAGCTAAATCTCAATAACCAAACTGCTCCGAGGTTTGAAATTTGGAACTTGGAATTTATTTGTGGTTTGGAACTTGGAATTTTTAGCAGTTTGAAAATAAAAAAACGGCCATCTCTTGCGAGGTGGCCGTTTTTGTATCCGATGCGATCGGAATTATTTGATGCTGATTTGTTTGCTGATGCGTGTTTCCTCTTTCTTGGGAAGCACTACTGTGAGGATTCCATCTTTCACCTCGGCTTTGATTTTGTCGGTGTCGATGGTTTCGGGCAGCGTAAACGAGCGGCAGAAAGTGCCATAGGCAAACTCCTGGCGGGTGTATTTCTCGTTTTCTTTGACGGTATCTTCGGCTTTTTTCTCGGAAGTGATGTTGAGGATGTTCTTTTCAAGATCAATTTTTACATCTTCTTTTTTCACGCCGGGAATGGCCACCTGAAGTTTAAAATCTTCGTTGGTCTCCAGGATGTTGGTCGCCGGTGAACAGTCGTATTGACGGCGCTCCATCTTTTCTTTTTTCTGATTGCCAAATAAATCGTCAAACAAATCGGCAAGTTCTGAATGCGGATTAAATCTCATCATTGTCATTGGTTACTCCTTTTTTTATTGTTGTTAAAATTTTATTGATTTCTAATGAGGCCTTTTTTCAAACTCTGTACCAATCAAAATTGATGGGTTTGGTCATCGTTTTAGCCGTCAATGTGGCAGCGCGACAGTCTCTCGGCGCCATTATGGCCAGCGTGGGTTTGCATTGTTCAATAGAAAAGCCGGGTTTTAAGGTCGGCAATTAAGGAGATACTGCTAACTTTGCGATTATTTAATGAAAATGGCATCATGGAAATACCGATTATACAAATAGGTAATTCAAAGGGCTTTAGACTTAGCAAGACCCTAATTGAAAAATACAATATCAAGGACAAAGTAGAAGTGATTCTTGAAAAAGGTTTCATTATTTTAAAACCCATTCCAAGCCCAAGAAAAAACTGGGAAAAGGCATTTAAAAAAATGAATGATCAGGATGATGACCAACTGCTGATTGATGATGTTTTTGAAAATGAAAATATTTGAGAACCATCGTGATCGCTCCCATGACTGCAACCTCCAGAGACTATCCAACACGAATCAGAATGGAACACGACAATAAAACAGGATGGGTCGTAATAGATCAGAACCAGATAATTTCATAATTTTTACGATATCCAATAGTGGCAACCCGGATATTTTTCTGACTTTTGCAAACGCTTATTAAGACTTTTGCCGTAAGGCCTTTATAAACACACCATGACACATCAGGAGCACAAGATTCTGCGCATTTTCAAATTTCGCCGTGTTATCATTCCGGTATTGCTGGGGCTGGGTGTGGTGGCTTTTTTGGTGTTTCGCGACTTCGACCCGGAGCCTTTCTACAAAATCCGTTGGACCTACTATTCATCGCTGTGGATTTTTATCGCTCTGCTTATGATGGCCACGCGCGACGTGGCCTACATGTACCGTATCCGGCTGCTCACCGACAAACAGTTGTCGTGGCGGCGTGCCTTTGATGTGATCATGCTTTGGGAATTCGCCTCCTCGGTAACGCCGAGTGTGGTGGGGGGATCGGCGGCGGCGCTGTTTATCGTCAGCAAAGAAGGCATCAGCCCGGGGCGCTCTACCGCCATCGTGATGATCACCGCGCTGCTCGACGAACTCTTTTACATTACCATGGTTCCGGTGATCTTTCTTTTGGTGGGAACCCACGCACTTTTCACCAGCGCCAAAAGCTACCTCTTCATGAACACACAACTGGGCGTGGAAGGAATCTTCCTGCTTGGTTACCTTTTTATCGTAGTGCTCACCGCCATCATTTCCTATGGTGTATTTATCCGCCCGCGTGGTTTCAAATGGATTTTGCTGCGAATCTTTAAGCTGCCCTTTCTGCGCAAGTGGCGTCCCAAAGCTGGTGAAGCCGGCGACGACATCATCATAACCTCACGTGAGATGCGCGGCAAACCCCTTCTCTTCTGGGCCAGAGCCTACCTGTCGACCTTCATCTCCTGGACAGCACGCTTCTGGGTTGTCAATTTCCTGATCATGAGCGTTACGCCGGTGAGCGATCATCTGCTTATCTATGCCCGCCAACTGGTGATGTGGGTGATTCTGCTCATCAGCCCTACGCCCGGCAGCAGCGGCGTTGCCGAATATCTCTTCTCCGACTTCCTGGGCGACTTTATCCCCATCGGCCTCACAGTAGCGCTGGCTTTGCTCTGGCGTGTGGTAAGCTATTACCCCTACATCTTTATCGGCGCCATCATCCTCCCTAATTGGGTAAAACGGGTCTTCAATTTGAAGTAGCCGTAAATTGTTCTATGGTTAAAATCCTGATTTCAATAAACCACAGAGATAGCAGAGAAGCCACAGAGGCAGCAGAGTTTTACTCGGTGTTCTCTGCGAATCCTCTGCTTGCTCTGCGGTAAAAATTCTGATTGTAAATAAAACCACAGAGATAACAGAGAAGACACAGAGGGAGCAGAGATTTTTTCTGTTTTCTCCGCGAAACCTCTGCTTGCGATGCGGTAAAAATTCTGATTGGGAAAAACCACAGAGGAAAAAGAGAAGACACAGAGGGCACGGAGTGTTTTTACCGGAAGCAACTCAAAAGAATAGTTGTAAGTTTGTGGCAAAACACATTAAATTGATAACATTTGATAAATACGGTAATTTGATACCCTATGATGTTGTTGAAAGTAGTTTGCGCGAATTTGAGAAACACTTTGTTGAAGAGATACGAAACAGCAAACATCGCAGTCAACTCTTCAATGCTTACACTGACTACATTCAAAAACTAAACAAAATTATTGGAAATGATTATTTTCAATGGGTTAATGGTAGTTTTGTTACAAAAGCGTTAAAACCCAATGATATTGATGTGGTATCGTTTATTGATCATAGGATAGTTGAAAAGCATGAAACCGAACTAAAGTTCTTTTTTTACCCACTATCAAAAAGTGTCCATTATGTAGATGCCTACATCGTTAAAACATACTCTGCAGAACACCTTAAATACAAATTATTCAAATCAGATAATTTGTATTGGATGCATCAGTTTCTTAAGACAAGACCCAATAGAGCGGGGAGGCAATTGAACAAAGGTTTCATTAAAATCGATATGCGCCATGAAAAGCTATAACAACAAAATTTCAAACTTACTTAGTCAAATCCGTGAGTTGGACACTATGATTTTATTGCACAAACAACATCACGATGATATGATGATGCAACAATACCAGACCCGAAAACTTGATTTCCTGAAAGAACTGGCTACAGAGCTTATCAGTTTAAATGCCAGCACACCCCGGATTTATGAAACCATTAAAGCCATCATCACAAAAATTGAAGCACAAAAACCCATTTTGAACGAAGCGGAAATCTCAAAACAATTTCAGTTTTCGCTAACCGAACTTGAAACGGTGCTTGAAGGGGTTTAATTTGGAAAGTGTAAAATACCCGATTACAAAAAACCACAGAGATAGCAGAGAAGCCACAGAGGCAGCAGAGTTTTACTCGGTGTTCTCAGCGAATCCTCTGCTTGCGCTGCGGTAAAAATTCTGATTGTAAATAAACCACAGAGATAACAGAGAAGCCACAGAGGCAGCGGAGGTTTTTTTAACCAGAAGCAAATCATAAGAAAATTGTAAGTTTGTGACAAATTATTTTTTAGAGGAAAATTAACTGCGATGACCACTACCGGCGCAAAATACATCAATCCATTTACCGATTACGGCTTTAAAAGGCTATTTGGTGAAGAACCCAACAAGGATCTGCTGCTTGATTTCCTGAACCAGGTTTTGCGCGATGTGGAAGGCGAAATTGTAGAAATATCTTATCTGCCCGCCGAAAAACTCCCCCAGGCCTACGATAGGCGAAGAGCTATTTTCGACTTGTACTGCACCAACGAAAAAGGCGAGAAGTTCATCGTTGAGCTACAAAAAGCAAAACAGAAATTCTTTAAAGACCGCACGGTTTATTATTCCACTTTCCCCATTCAGGAGCAGGCCATCAAAGGGCCGGAATGGAATTTTGAATTGCGCAACGTGTATCTCATAGCCATACTCGACTTTGTGTTTGACCAGGACCAGGTGCAGGTTGATAAGTTCAGGCACGATGTAAAACTCACCGACATCGAAACACACCGGGTTTTTTACCATAAGCTCACCTTTGTTTATTTTGAAATGCCGAAGTTTAACAAGAAGGAAGATGAGTTGAAGACAAAATACGATAAATGGCTATTTGTTTTAAAAAATTTAAACAAACTGGATCGGATTCCGGTAAATCTTAAAGAAGGGATTTTTATGAAACTGTTCGAGACCGCTGAAATAGCAAAATTAGACCCGGAGGAATTCACCGCCTACCAGGCAAGTTTAAATGCCTATCGGGATATGAAAAACACAATCGATACTGCCTGGGAGGAAGGCAAGACTGAAGGCA
>JAAYIU010000391.1 GCA_012523265.1 Bacteroidales bacterium
AATATGCTCTGATGCAACTCATTGCCGAAACCTATTCGGTGTTGGCCAAAGGTCTTCATTTGGATGATAACGCCATACATGCGGTGTTTAAAAAATGGAACCAGGGCAGGTTAAAATCGTACCTGATAGAAATTACCCGCGACATTTTTACTTTTAAAAATCCGGGCGACGACCACCTGTTGCTCAATGCCATAAAAGACGAGGCCAAAGCCAAAGGCACCGGTAAATGGACTTCGCAGGCTGCCATGGATTTGGGCGTTCCGGTTCCTTTAATTGATATTTCTGTAGCCATGCGCGATTTGTCTAAATTCAAGTCGTTGCGCACCGAGGCATCCAAAATATTTCCCGAACCGGCACAAGCTGAATTTGATGCCAACACCGATGCATATCTTTCCACGCTCGAACAGGCTTTTTATTTTTCGATGGTGACGGCCTTTGCACAGGGCATGCATTTGCTTTACAAAGCCTCCCGGGAATATGAGTATGGACTCAACCTGGCTTTGATAGCAAAAATCTGGCGCGGAGGCTGCATTATCCGGGCGGCTTTTTTAGAAAATATTTATAAAGCTTTCAACAACGACCCTAAATTACAGCATATTTTTTTGGACAAATCCATTGGCGAAAGCTTAGCCAAAAGTGCTAATGGAATCAGAACTGTAGTCTCTGATGCTGCCAGCCAGGGCATTTCGGTGCCTGCTTTTTCGGCAGCGCTAAGCTACTTCGATGCTTTCAGAAGCGAAAATATGCCTTCCAACCTCATTCAGGCACAACGTGATTATTTCGGCTCACATACCTACGAACTCAGAGGAAAAGAAGGGATTTTTCATACACAATGGACAGTGAATAAGCAATAATACCCCACGCCCTTTTTTTACTTTCTTAACGATCATTCAAATATTGAAATATTATGGAAAAGCCATCGAATAACAAAGCACAACCCGTCATTTTTATCATCTTTGGCGGTGCAGGCGATTTAACCAAACGCAAAATTATACCCGCCCTCTACAACCTGTACCTCGACAACTGGTTGCCCGAAAAATTCGCTATCGTCGGCACTTCGCGAAGCAAACTTACCGATGATGCCTACAGAGGTTCTTTGTTAAAAGCCATCAATGAATTTTCCCGTAAGGGCAAAGCGAAAAAAGAGGAGTGGTCGGTATTTTCATCAAATATCACCTATCAGGTTGCTGATGTCAACAATACCTCGGACTTCGATGCTTTTGGGGCGATAATAAATAAACTTAGGCAGGAGTGGGAGAAAGAACCAATCATTATATACTACTGTGCGGTTGCGCCTCAGTTTTTTTGTACCATCGCCGAAAATATTGACAAAAGCAAACTTGACAACCACCCGGCCACGACGCGCATCATCATCGAAAAACCCTTTGGCCGCGATCTGGAATCGGCAAAAGCGCTCAACAGCCGGTTGCTCAATATTTTTGAAGAAAAACAGATTTACCGCATCGACCACTACCTGGGCAAAGAAGTAGTGCAAAACATCATGGCTTTCCGTTTTGCAAATGCCATTATGGAACCACTGTGGAACCGCATCCATATAGAACATGTGCAGATTTCGGTTACCGAACAACTTGGGATTGGCAGCCGGGGCAACTATTTCGATAAAGCCGGAATCCTGCGCGATATGATTCAAAACCATTTGCTACAGTTGCTCTGCACTATTGGGATGGAAGCCCCCATAAGTTTTGATGCCGACGAGTTGCGCGACCGAAAGGTGGACGTGCTGAAGGCCGTGCGAAAAATATTGCCAGGCCAGATAGATACGATTTCTACCAGAGGCCAATACGGGGCGGGCTGGATTGAAGGAAAACAGGTACGCGGATATCGTCAGGAGAAGGACGTCGACCCCGATTCCAATACCGAAACCTATGCAGCACTAAAATTTTATGTCGATAACTGGCGCTGGCAGGGTGTGCCTTTTTATTTGCGCACCGGAAAACGTCTTTTTAAAACAGCTTCTATTATCACCATTCAATTCCGCGAAGTTCCGCACAACATTTTTCTTTCTGAAGCGGCAGGTGCTCCAAAACAAAACCGACTTGTCATCAGTATCCAACCCGACATGGCGATTCGTTTTCAGTTGCAGAGCAAGTCGCCCGGCCTAAAAATGAGCCTCAACACCATGGACATGGTTTTCGACTATCTGGGAACATCAACATCGGATTCGCCCGAAGCCTACGAAACTCTTTTGCTCGATACCATTACCGGCGACCAAACCCTCTTTATGCGCGCCGATCAGGTGGAGCTTGCCTGGGAGATTATTATGCCGGTGCTCAACTTTTGGGAAAACAACAAAACAGCCAACTACCCCAATTATGCCGCCGATTCGTGGGGTCCCGAAAATGCGGAGGCACTTATCGCAAAAGATGGTTTTCATTGGTTTAACCTGCCGCAATAACAAAATAAGTAACCCACCATGGAGCATCATATTTATAAACAAGTGGATGAGCTGATAATCGCACTGGCCAAGACCATACAATCGGCAGCACAAGAGGCGGTGGCCGCTCGCGGGCAATTCAACTTTGTACTTGCTGGCGGCAACTCACCCCGCCGGCTCTATGAGCTGTTATCGTCCGATGCCTTCAAAAACAACATCGACTGGAGCAAGACCTGGTTTTTCTTTGGCGACGAACGCTTCGTTCCGGCCAACGACCGACAACGAAATTCGCTGATGGCACAGCAAGCTTTATTTGATCCATTAAAAATTCTGCCATCGCACGTTTTCGCCGTCGACACCAGCCATACACCTTCCGCAGCAGCCCAACATTATTCCGAAACCATTGCTACACATTTTCATCACCAGCCGGTGCGCTTCGATTTTATTTTGTTAGGATTGGGTGATGATGCACATACCGCCTCGCTGTTTCCCTATAGCTCGGTGCTGCAGGCAACCAAGCCAACGGTAAAAGCTGTTTTTTTTAAAGAAAAAGAAATCCACCGCATCACCATGACTGCCCCGCTGATCAATCAGTCGCGGCAAATCGCTTTTATGGTTTTTGGTAAAAATAAAGCCGAAGCAGTAGCTCATGTTTTAAAAAGTAGTGTAAAATTGCCGCAGCAATACCCGGCGCAACTTATCCAACCTAAGTCGGGAAAAGTACAATGGTTTTTGGATGAGCAGGCGGCTTCACTTTTATAAAAAAAAGAATTAAAGATAGTAACTGGTTAAAAATATTTTCACCTATTAAAAATGACTTGAATATGTTCCCAAAAGTAAATCCCACAGAAACGCAGGCATGGAAAGCACTTGCTGCACATTACGTCGATATGAAAACAGTTCGGATGAAAAATCTCTTCGAGCAGGATCCGGATAGATTTACCAGGATGTCGATCGGGTTTGATGAGCTGTTGTTTGATTATTCCAAAAATATTATCACCGCTGAAACCCTCGAAAAACTGCTGAAGCTTGCCGACGATTGTAAGTTAAAGATGGCCATGGATGCAATGTTTGCAGGAGAAAAAATAAACGAAACCGAAAACCGCGCGGTGATGCATACCGCATTGAGAAACTTTTCCGAGACACCGGTAACCGTGGATGACGCTGACATTATGCCCGAAATACGGGAAGCCCGCCAAAAAATGAAATCTTTTTGCGATAAAGTTCATGGCGGGAAATGGAAAGGGTACACCGGAAAAAAGATAAAAAACATCGTAAACATTGGTATCGGCGGTAGCGACCTGGGGCCGGTAATGGGAACGGAGGCTTTGCGCCCCTACTGGATGGCTGACATCAAAGCTTACTTCGTTTCTAATGTAGACAGCACCCATATTGTGGAAACACTCAGAGACCTGAACCCTGAAGAAACCCTTTTCCTGATCGCCTCCAAAACCTTTACCACCCAGGAAACCATGACCAATGCACACACAGCACGCGACTGGTTTTTACAAGCCGCAAAAAAGGATAAATACGTTGCCAGCCATTTTGTGGCGCTTTCGACCAACGAAAAGGGTGTGAAGGATTTTGGCATTGCTCCCGAAAACATGTTCGTCTTTTGGGACTGGGTAGGCGGCCGTTACAGCCTCTGGAGCAGTATTGGTCTTTCCATAGCCCTTACGGTGGGCTACGACAATTTCGAGCAGTTGCTCAAAGGAGCCGAATCAGCCGACCGCCATTTCGCAACAGCAGATTTTCAGGAAAACATACCTGTTGTAATGGCGATGATAGGAATTTGGTACACCAATTTCTTTGGTTCGGAAACAGAAGCCATCTTGCCTTACGACCAATACATGCATCGCTTCCCGGCCTATTTTCAGCAAGGCAATATGGAGAGCAACGGTAAGCATACCGACCGCAATGGCAAGGAGGTTTCCTACAGCACCGGCCCGGTGGTATGGGGCGAACCCGGCACAAACGGCCAACATGCGTTTTATCAGCTTATCCACCAGGGCACCCATTTGATTCCCTGCGATTTTATCGCTCCAGCCATTAGTCACAATCCTGTGGGGGATCATCATCCCAAGCTTATCTCTAATTTTTTCGCTCAAACGGAAGCTTTGATGAATGGCAAAGATGCCGGGCAGGTAGCCGATGAACTCAAAGATAATTCTATGCGTGCTTCGCAAATGGAAAATCTGATCCCGTTTAAGGTTTTTGAAGGCAACAAGCCCACCAACTCTTTCCTGCTTAAAAAAATTACACCCTACTCATTGGGTTCTTTGATAGCACTTTACGAACATAAAATATTTGTACAGGGCGTAATCTGGAATATCTACAGCTTCGACCAATGGGGCGTGGAGCTGGGCAAACAACTGGCACAAAAAGTTCTGCCAGAGTTGGAGAGTGATAAGAATATCGAATCGCACGACTCATCTACCAATGGCTTAATAGCTGCCTTTAAAAAATGGCGTGAGTAGGCGGATGAAGTTTATGCGGAACTATTCAAAAATAAAAAGCTAACAAGACCGGTGACATCAGGCTGTTCAGATATTCTACTATGATTTAAAAATTAATAAAAAACGGCTTAATGGACATTTATTAGGCTAAAATCTTCTGTAATGCTTTAGTGAATTAGCTTTGGCGCAAATCAAAGATTATGAATAAAAAAAAGCGACCCGCGGGTCGCTTTTTATTTTATCAAATCATGCCGTCGCATTTCGTGCTGCGGCAGATGGAAATTATCGTGCGTATTTAAAATCCTTGCCAGTATAATAGGCAGCGTTCCCCAGGCCTTCTTCTATGCGCATGAGCTGGTTGTATTTTGCCACGCGGTCGGTGCGGCTGGCCGAGCCGGTTTTTATCTGTCCGGTGTTGAGGGCTACGGCCAGGTCGGCAATGGTGGTGTCTTCGGTTTCGCCCGAACGGTGGCTCACCACAGCGGTGTAGCTATTGCGATAAGCAAGATTAACGGCTTCGATGGTTTCGGTAAGGGTTCCAATCTGGTTAACCTTTATCAGGATAGAGTTGGCGGTCTTTTTATCGATACCTTCCTGCAGACGTTTGGTACTGGTAACAAAAAGGTCGTCGCCCACGAGCTGTATTTTGCTTCCCATGCGCTGGGTCATCAGGTGCCAGCCATCCCAGTCGTCTTCGGCCATGCCGTCTTCGATAGAGATAATGGGGTAGCGCGTAATCCAGTCGTTCCAGAAGTCGACCATCTGTGCAGGTGTGAGCTTGTCGCCGGTTGATTTTTTGAGATGATATTTGTTCTCATCGGGCAGGAAATACTCGCTTGCGGCGGGGTCGAGCGCCATATAGATATCTTCACCGGGTTTGTAGCCAGCCTTTTCGATGGCTTGCAGTATGAGCGTCACCGCTTCTTCGTTGCTCTTGAGGTTGGGAGCAAATCCGCCTTCGTCGCCAACGTTTGTAGAATATCCGCTGCTCTTGAGCACGGCTTTGAGCTGGTGAAACACTTCGGCGCCCATGCGGATGGCTTCGGTAAAGGTAGGTGCGTTGACGGGCATGATCATAAACTCCTGAAAGTCGATGCTGTTGTCGGCATGTGATCCTCCGTTCATGATGTTCATCATGGGGATGGGCAATGTATTGGCACCAACACCACCCACGTAGCGGTAGAGCTGCTGGCCTGTTTCGATGGCAGCGGCTTTGGCACACGCCAGCGACACGCCAAGAATGGCATTGGCACCCAGGCTGCCTTTGTTGGGTGTTCCGTCGAGTTCGATCATCTTGCGGTCGATCTCTACCTGGTCGAGCACATACATGCCGGTAAGCTCGTCGCTTAAGGTATTGTTGACGTTGTGAACGGCTTTTAAAACACTTTTCCCAAGGTAGTTGTCTTTTTCGCCGTCGCGCAGCTCCACAGCTTCGTGTACTCCGGTGGAGGCACCTGAAGGCACGGCGGCACGACCTACCACGCCATTATTTGTTAACACTTCTACTTCCACGGTGGGATTGCCCCGCGAGTCGAGAATCTGGCGTGCATGAATGTTTGCAATTGTACTCATAATAATTTTTTTTTGATGGTTTATACTACAAAAAAAGGATAAAGCAACGACATTGCCCTATCCTTTTAAAATTTTTAACCTTCGGGAGGCTATTCTTTTTTGGTGCTTTCGTCGTCGGTATCGGCTTCCTGTTCTGGTTCGGCTTTTTCGGAAACATCTTCTGTTTGTTCCGGTTGCTCGTCGGCAGGAGCGGTTTTGGTTTCTTCTTTAGCAGTAGCTACTGGGTTTTCTTCTTCTTTAGCAGCAGCTACTGGCTTTTCTTCTTCTTTAGTTTCGACTACAGGTGCTTCTTCTTTAGCCACAGCTACTGGCTTTTCTTCTTCCTTAGCAGGAGCAACGGCTACAGGCTTTTCTTCTTCAGTTTTGGCCTGCGGTTGTTTTTTATCTGTTGCTTTGGCTTTGGGAGCGGCTGCAGGAGCGGGTGTTTCGGCGCCACCTTTTTTGCGGCGACGACGACGTCCTGTCGATTTCTCTTCTACTTTGCCACTACCGAGCAGATTCTCGTTGTAATCTACCAGTTCCATCATGCACATATCGGCGTTGTCGCCATCGCGGGTGCCAATTTTTATGATGCGTGTGTAACCACCGGGACGGTCGGCTATTTTTACGGATACTTCGCGAAAAAGCTCAGTTACGGCTTCTTTGCTTTGCAAATGGCTAAAAACCATCCGGCGTGAGTGCGTAGTATCGTTTTTGGAGCGTGTGAGCAATGGTTCGACGTAGATACGCAGTGCTTTTGCTTTGGCCACAGTAGTGGTGATGCGCTTGTGCAATATGAGCGAGGTGGCCATGTTCGACAACATCGCGTGGCGGTGGGCACTGGTTCTGCTTAAATGATTGAATTTCTTACGGTGTCTCATCTTACAATTATTCCTTGTCTAATTTATACTTCGAAACATTCATTCCAAACTCCAGATTTTTGGCTTTCACCAGCTCTTCGAGTTCGGTAAGTGATTTCTTGCCAAAGTTGCGAAACTTCAACAGATCGTTTTTGTTGAAAGATACCAGGTCGCCCAGTGTTTCTACATCGGCAGCTTTCAGGCAGTTGAGGGCGCGCACCGACAGATCCAGATCGAGCAGCTTGGTTTTGAGCAACTGCCGGGTGTGGAGTGAGTTCTCGTCGAATTCTTCGCTCACATTTTTCTCTTCGGTCTCCAGGGCGATTTTTTCGTCGGAGAAGAGCATAAAATGATAGATAAGAATGCGGGCAGCCTCTTTGAGCGCGTCTTTGGGATGGATAGAGCCATCGGTGAGAATTTCGATAATGAGTTTCTCGTAGTCGGTTTTTTGCTCTACCCTGAAGTCCTCTACCTCAAAATTGACGTTGCGGATAGGTGTATGAATGGAATCCATGGCAATGGTGCCCATGAGTGCATTCACATCCTTGTTTTCTTCGGCAGGCACATAACCACGTCCTTTGCTAATGCTGAGTTCCAACGACAGCTTAACTTTAGGATCCATCGTACAGATCACAACATCGGTATTGAGCACCTGAAACACCGACAAATATTTGTTGATGTCGCCGGCTTTGAACTCTTCCTGTCCCGATATTACGATGTGTACTTTTTCGGCGTTGTTGTCGTCGACGAGTTTCTTAAAACGAACTTGCTTGAGGTTAAGAATAATCTCGGTTACGTCTTCCACTACGCCTTTGATGGTGGAGAACTCCTGCTCCACTCCCTCGATTCGGATGTTGGTGATGGCAAAACCCTCGAGCGAAGACAAAAGAATGCGGCGCAACGCGTTACCTATGGTAATGCCAAAACCGGGTTCGAGCGGGCGAAACTCAAAAGATCCACGGTAGTCATCCGATTCGATCATGATCACTCTTTCGGGCTTCTGAAATGCTAATATTGCCATGATATAAACCTTTGGGTTTTTATTAAAAAAAATAATTAAAAATCTATTACGCTTACTTAGAATAGAGCTCCACAATGAGTTGCTCGTTGATGTTCTCTGGAATGTCACTTCTTTCGGGGTAGTTCATCAGTTTTCCGGAAAGTTTCTCTGTGTCCCATTCCAGCCAGGAATAAGCATTGGTGCGCGATGCCAGCGCTTCGCTGATAGCCTCAAGCGATTTGCTGCGTTCGCGGATGCTCACCACATCGCCGGGTCGCACAGCAAACGAAGGGATATTCACTATTTCGCTGTTGACCGCGATGTGTTTGTGGCCAATGAGCTGGCGTGCTGCTGCCCGTGTAGGGGCTATTCCGAGGCGGTATACCACGTTGTCGAGGCGCGTTTCGATGAGCTGCAACAGCACTTCGCCGGTAACGCCACGTTTTTGCGCAGCTTTCTTAAAAGTATTTCTAAACTGCTTCTCAAGAATGCCGTAGGTGTATTTGGCTTTTTGTTTTTCGGCCAACTGAATGCCGTATTCCGAAGCTTTTCTTCTGCGCTTGTTTTGTCCATGCTGTCCTGGGGGATAGTTTTTCTTCTCAAAACTTCTGTCAGCACCGAAAAGCGGTTCGCTAAACTTACGTGAGATGCGTGTTTTTGGCCCAATGTATCTTGCCATTTTTATCTATAATTTTGATTTCTAACAAACAAATATCTTAAACTCTTCTTCTTTTGGGCGGGCGGCAGCCATTGTGAGGCAAAGGGGTAACGTCGTTGATTTCGGTTACTTCGATGCCTGCTGAATGAATGGTACGAATGGCCGATTCGCGGCCAGAGCCGGGGCCTTTCACATACACCTTTACTTTGCGCAAGCCCAGGTCGAAAGCTGTCTTGGAGCAATCCTCGGCGGCAGTTTGTGCTGCGTAAGGGGTGTTTTTCTTGGAGCCTCTGAAACCCATTTTCCCTGATGACGACCAGGAAATCACCTGCCCGACGTTGTTGGTAAGGGTAACAATAATGTTGTTGAAAGAAGCGCTGATGTATGCTCTTCCGTATGGTTCAACTTTCACAACCCTTTTCTTGGTTGCTTTTCCTGTTTTAGCTGATTTTGCCATTTTTTATTTATTTCTTACTTAATATTCGCAAAAACAATATCCCGAATAAGCATCAACCGGTGGGTGCTTTCTTTTTGTTAGCAACGGTTTTCTTGCGGCCTTTACGGGTACGCGCGTTATTTTTGGTCGATTGCCCACGCAGGGGTAATCCCAAACGATGACGGATACCACGGTAGGTGCCAATGTCCATGAGCCGTTTGATATTCATCTGCACTTCCGAACGCAGTGCACCTTCTACTTTGTATTCGTCGGAGATCAGGCCGCGGATTTTGTTTTGTTCGTCGTCGTCCCAGTCCTGTACCTTTTTGTTGATGTCAACCTCGGCTCTTACCAGTATCTCGGTAGCCAGGCTGCGTCCGATACCGTGGATGTAGGTGAGCGCAACGACACCACGCTTGTTCTTAGGAATGTCAATACCTGCAATACGTGCCATAATGTTATCCTTGTTTTATTAATTTAAAATACTATCCCTGTCTTTGCTTAAACTTAGGATTTTTTTTGTTGATGATGTAAAGCCTGCCTTTACGGCGCACGATCTTACAATCGGCGGTTCTCTTTTTTATTGAAGCTCTTACTTTCATGACTAATTGTGTGTGTTACTTGTATCTGAATGTAATTCGTCCTTTGGTCAAATCATACGGCGACATGACTATCTTCACGCGGTCGCCGGAAAGTATCTTGATGTAGTGCATACGCATTTTGCCGGAGATGTGGGCAGTGATTATGTGCCCATTCTCGAGTTCCACGCGAAACATGGCATTACCCAGAGTTTCTACTACTGTTCCGTCTTGCTCGATGACAGGTTGTTTGGCCATAAATAATTTGTATCCTTATCCTAATATTTTAATTTTTACTCTTCAATGCTTGTTCGATAAAGTCGAAAGTCGAAAGTATCTCGGCTTTTCCGCGTCGTATCACCACGTCGTGTTCGAAGTGTGCTGATGGTGTGCCGTCGTGGGTGCGTATTGTCCATCCGTCGCGCTGCTGAAACACTTTTTTGCCGCCCAGGTTAATCATCGGCTCAATGGCTATCACCATTCCGTTGCGCAACTCTTTGCCTTTTCCGCGGCGGCCAAAATTGGGTACTTCGGGTGGCTCATGCAAATTCCGTCCCAAACCGTGCCCCACCAGATCGCGCACTACGCCGTAACCAAAACCTTCGACGTAAGTTTGTATGGCATAGCCAATGTCGCCAACGCGATTGCCGGCAACTGCTGCCGCTATTCCCAGGTACAACGATTCGCGTGTACGCTGGAGCAAGAGCTGAATTTCTTCTGCCACCTCGCCCACCATAAAGGTGTAGGCAGAGTCGCCATAGAAACCATTGAGCACAGCGCCGCAATCTATCGAGATGATGTCGCCATCGCGCAAAGCGTAATCGCCGGGGATGCCGTGCACCACTTCGTCGTTGACGCTGGTACACAGTGTGGCCGGAAATCCTCCGTAGCCTTTGAAACCTGGCACGGCGCCATGATCGCGAATAAACGTCTCGGCCACCGCGTCAAGCTCACGCGTAGTAACACCAGGGCGCACATGAAGCGCTACCTCAGCCAGTGTTTTTCCAACAAGTAATGAACTGATCCGTATTAATTCTATTTCTTCTTCTGTTTTAATCAAAGCCATTGTCGTTTGCTAACGTCGGGGGAGTGCAATATTACATCCCCAATGATGAGCGCCCTTTGATGCGTCCTGATTTTGTCAATCCATCGTAGTGGCGCATCAGCAGATGGCTTTCTATCTGCGAAAGCGTATCCAAAACGACACCTACCAGAATGAGCAGTGAAGTGCCACCATAAAATTGAGCAAACTGCGCATTATCACCAATAAGACTAACAAAGGCCGGCATGATGGCCACTAACCCCAGAAACATAGAGCCGGGGAAGGTAATGCGCGACATCACGGTGTCGATAAACTCGGCGGTGCGCCGCCCGGGTTTTACGCCGGGAATAAAGCCTCCGTTCTTCTTCATGTCGTCGGCCATCTGGTTGGGATTAACGGTGATAGCTGTATAAAAGTAGGTGAAAAGAACAATCATCAGAAAGAAGACAAAGTTGTACCAAAATCCGTTGATGTTGGTAAATGCTGCCAGGAACCCTGACAAAGTCTCCGACTGCGCGTAGTTGGCAATGGTAAGCGGCAGAAACATGATAGCTTGCGCAAAAATGATGGGCATAACGCCGGCAGCATTCACCTTGAGGGGAATGTACTGACGCACCCCGCCGTACTGACGGTTGCCAACCATACGTTTGGCGTACTGCACCGGTATGCGGCGCGTACCCTGAACCAAAAGGATGGTGAGCAAAATAACGCCTACCAGGATAATCAATTCGATAATGAATACTACCAAACCACCGCCTTGCTCTTCCATACGCGAGATAAACTCACCAGCAAGTGCAAATGGCAGGCGGGCGATAATACCAATCATAATGATCAATGAGATACCGTTGCCGATGCCTTTGTCGGTAATTTTCTCACCCAGCCACATAACGAACATCGATCCGGCGGTAAGCATGATGATGGACGAAATGCCAAAGAACGAGAAAATGCTGTGCGAAGTCATCGAAGGATCGAACGGGTAGATAGCCTGCGGGGGCAATGTACCAACGATATTGGCAATGTAAGCAGGCGATTGGAAAACCAAAATGATCACCGTAAGATAACGAGTGATCTGGTTGATTTTTTTACGACCGCTTTCGCCTTCGCGCTGCAGCTTCTGGAAATAAGGGATCGCCATTCCGAGCAGTTGCACCACGATAGAAGCTGAGATATAGGGCATGATGCCCAGAGCAAATATGGAGGCGTTGGAGAAGGCTCCGCCCGAGAACATATTAAGCAGCCCGAGCAGCCCGCTCGAAGTTTGCTGTTCCAGGGCGCCCAGCATGGCCGGATCAACACCGGGCAATACCACAAACGAACCTAAACGATAAAGCAGGATGATACCCAAAGTAAAGGCTATCCTGTTTCTTAGGTCTTCAATCTTGAAGATATTGCGTATGGTTTCGATAAGTTTTTTCATCAAAAATTAGATTTTTGTAGCAACGCCACCTTTTTCCTCAATGGCTTGTATTGCTGATTTTGAAAATGAATGTGCCGTCACTTCTATCCTGGCCTCAAGCGTGCCACGACCCAAAATCTTTATCAAGTCGTTTTTTTGCGCTAAGCCATGACTGATGAGCACATCGATATCAAAAACTGAAATATTGTTTTCGTCGGCCAGCATCTGGAGTTTGTCCACATTGATGCCGCGATATTCTTTGCGGTTAATATTTTTGAAACCACCTTTAGGAATACGGCGGTACAATGGCATCTGTCCACCTTCAAAACCTGCTTTTGATTTATAGCCTGATCTTGATTGGGCGCCTTTGTGGCCTCTTGTGGAGGTGCCTCCTCTGCCGGAACCTTGTCCGCGTCCGATACGTTTTCGGTTCCTGGTTGAACCTTCTGCCGGTTGTAAATTACTTAAATCCATTGTACGTGTATGGGTTAAGATTGTTTATAATTCTTCGATTTCCAATAAATGCTTCACTTTGTTGATCATGCCCATGATCTGTGGGTTGATATCGTGTTCGACGGTGCGATGCATTTTGTTTAGGCCCAAAGCCTGAAGTGTGCGTTTCTGATCGATGGGGCGGCCTATTCCGCTGCGTATCTGTTTGATTTTTATCTTACTCATTGTTGTGAAATTTTTCGGATTTAACCATTAAATACTTTATCGAGCGAAATGCCTCTCATCTGTGCAATGGTGTAGGGGTCGCGAATTTTCAGCAAAGCGTTGATGGTAGCTTTTACTACGCTGTGCGGGTTGGAAGAGCCTTTGCTCTTGGCCAGCACATCTTTGATACCTACACTCTCGAACACTGCGCGCATGGCACCACCAGCGATAACACCGGTTCCCGGAGCAGCGGGTTTCATAAAAACTTCGGCGCCGCTGTATTTCCCGGTAACTTCGTGTGGCAGCGTGCCATTGAGCACCGGAGCTTTGATCAGGTTTTTCTTGGCATCGTCGATACCTTTGGCGATAGCCGAGGTAACTTCTTTGGCTTTTCCCAAACCATAACCTACCACACCATTTTCGTTTCCTACCACT
The DNA here is from genome assembly GCA_012523265.1 of Bacteroidales bacterium. Classification (GTDB taxonomy): domain Bacteria; phylum Bacteroidota; class Bacteroidia; order Bacteroidales; family 4484-276; genus SABY01. The sequence continues at coordinate 13,465 of JAAYIU010000391.1, forward strand.
ACGATAGCCGAGAAACTGAAGGTACGTCCACCTTTTGTGACTTTGGTTACGCGCTGAATGCTGACAAGCTTATCTTTAAATTCGATCTCGCTCGATTTAACTCTTTTTACGTTTACGTTTGTCATAATAACTTAAAATTTAAGTCCCCCTTTTCTTACTGCTTCTGCCAAGGCTTTGACGCGTCCGTGATAGAGATAGCCGTTGCGATCGAACACCACGGATTCTATACCAGCTTCCTGAGCTTTTTTGGCCATCAGATTACCCACTTTTTTCGCCTGTTCTATCTTGTTGACGTTGCCTTCTTCGCCGGCAATATCTTTGCTTAGCGATGACGCAGCAGCAAGAGTGCGGCCGTTGATGTCGTCGATGAGTTGGGCATAAATTTCTTTATTGCTACGGAACACCGACAGACGAGGACGTTCGGCAGTACCGGAAATAGTTTTTCTGATACGTTGTTTAATCCGAAACCTTCTGTATTGTTTTCTGCTTTTTATTGCCATTTCTCAATGGATTTTTATCTGATTTACAATATTATTGTGACTATTAACCTGCAGCAGCTTTACCAGCTTTGCGTTTGATTTCTTCGCCCACATACTTCACACCTTTTCCTTTGTAAGGTTCGGGTTTACGCAGCGAACGTATCTTGGCGGCGACCTGACCCACCAGTTGTTTGTCGGCGCAGGTCATTTTTATGGTAGGATTTTTACCACGTTCGGTAACTGTTTCCAACTTAATCTCGGGGGGCAGCACAAGTATTATGCTGTGCGAATATCCGAGGGAGAGTTCGAGATTCTGTCCGTTAGCCTGTGCTTTGTAGCCCACACCCACAAGTTCCTGCTGTATGGTGAAACCTTCGGTAACACCTTTTACCATGTTAGCCAGCAGCGAACGATAGAGACCATGGAGGGCTTTGTGACGTTTTTGCTCGGTGGGACGTTGTAGCAAGATTTGTCCGTCTTCAACAGCTACGGTGATGTCGGGATCTACTTTTTGATGTAGCGTCCCCAACTTACCGCTGACGGTAATCAGGTTGTTGTCGGCGATTTCCACCTTAACACCTTCGGGTAACGCAATGGGTGATTTTCCTATTCTTGACATGATGTTGTTCTTTTTAGCTAATGTAACAAACTACTTCTCCGCCGATCTTCTGTGTTCGGGCCTCTTTGTCGGTCATCAGGCCTTTGGAGGTGCTGATGACGGCAATGCCCAAGCCATTGAGAACGCGCGGCAGCTCTTCGTGGTTGACGTAGCGGCGCAAACCAGGGCTACTGGCACGACGCAACTCGGTGATAGCCGGTATCTTGGTTACGGGATGATATTTCAAAGCGATCTTGATAGTAGCCGGAAAAGTATCGTCCACGAATTTGTAATTCAGGATGTATCCTTTCTCGTAGAGGATCTTAGTAAGTTCCTTCTTAAATTTCGATGCCGGTATCTCCACCACACGATGGTTGGCCATTATGCCGTTTCGCACTCGGGTGAGATAATCTGAAATGGGGTCAGTAAGCATATCTTGCAGGTTTGTTTATTATTCTTAATTTTTTTACCAACTAGCTTTTTTCACGCCGGGAATCAAACCTTTGAGAGCCATCTCGCGGAAGTTGATACGGGACACGCCAAACATACGCATGTATCCTTTGGGTCTGCCGGAGAGCTGGCAGCGATTGTGCAAACGCACGGGCGATGAATTTTTGGGCAGTTTTTGAAGGGCAGTATAATCGCCGGCTTCTTTGAGTGCCTCACGCTTAGCAGCGTATTTGTCAACGAGTTCTTTTCGTTTGACTTCTCTTGCTTTCATTGACTCTTTAGCCATAAACCACGTCAGTTTTTTGATTTTTAAATGGAATGCCGAATGCCTTGAGCAGCTCCAGTGCTTCTTTGTCGGTGGCGGCAGTAGTTACAAAAGTAATGTCCATGCCATTGATCTTGGTCACCTTATCCATTACTATTTCCGGGAAGATGATCTGCTCGGTGATGCCCAGGGTGTAGTTGCCACGGCCATCGAAGCCTTTGTCGTTGATACCGCGAAAGTCGCGGATACGCGGGATAGCTACCGAGATAAGTCTGTCAAGAAATTCGTACATCTGATTTTGCCGCAGCGTAACGCGCACACCGATGGGCATACCTTTACGCAGCTTGAAGTTAGAGATGTCTTTCTTACTCTTGGTAGGCACGGCCTTCTGTCCGGAGATCATGGTGACTTCGTTGATGCCCGAATCGATAAGTTTCTTGTCGGCAATAGCACCACCGATACCCTGGTTGATAGATATCTTCATCAGGCGCGGCACCTGCATAGGGCTTTTATAGTCGAACTTTTTGTGCAGTTCGGGGTGTATTTCGTCGAAATACTTTTTCTTAAGTCTTGGAATGTAACTCATTATTTAATTACCTCCCCTGATTTTTTAGAATATCTAACATTTTTACCTGTTTTCTCATCTGTTTTGCGACCTACGCGAGTAGGTTTTCCGGTGCCATCAATCACCTTAAGGTTGGAGATGTGGATGGGTGATTCTTTTTTCACGATGCCCCCCTGCGGATTTTGGGCGTCGGGTTTGGCATGTTTTGTAACCATGTTCACCCCTTCTACGATGGCGGTTTTCTTTTTGTGGTCCACCACCAGCACCTTTCCTTGCAGCCCCTTGGAGTCGCCCGTGATAATCATCACGTTGTCACCTTTTTTTATATGCAATTTGTAGTTATCCATTGTTCTGATTTTTTTTAAAGTACCTCTGGTGCCAGAGAAACAATTTTCATGTACTGTTTTTCTCTAAGCTCGCGCGCTACTGGTCCAAAGATACGGGTTCCGATCATTTCGCCACCAGCGTTGAGCAGTACCACGGCATTGTCGTCGAAGCGAATGTAGCTTCCGTCGGCGCGTCGTGTTTCTTTTTTGGTGCGCACTACCACCGCTTTGGTCACCGTGCCTTTTTTGATGTTTCCCGAGGGGATTGAATGCTTCACGGTAACAACGATGATGTCGCCGATGGTTGCATAGCGCTTGCGGGTGCCCCCCAGCACACTGATGCAAAGTACCTCTTTGGCGCCGCTGTTGTCGGCCACTAATAGTCTGGATTCTTTTTGTATCATGATTACTTAGCTCTTTCGATGATTTCCACTAATCTCCAACATTTATTTTTGCTCAATGGCTTGGTTTCCATGATGCGTACAGTGTCGCCGATGTTGCATTCGTTTTTCTCGTCGTGGGCCGAAAACCTGGTAGTTTTCTTAACGAACTTTTTGTACATGGGGTGTTTCACCCGTCGCTCGACCTGCACCGTGATGGATTTATCCATCTTGTTGCTGGTAACCAGGCCTATACGCTCTTTTCTTAACGCTCTTGTTGTTTTGGCTTCCATTGTTATGCAATCTGATTATAATTTACCTTGAAGTTTTCTTTTGCGGATCTCGGTTTTTAGCCGTGCAATAGTACGGCGGTAATCCACAATTTTATTCGGATTTTCCAGAGGGCTTACCGCATGGTTGAGCTTGAGACGGGTAAGTTGTTTTTCCTCTGCTTCGAGCCGTTCGAGCAAATCGTCGTTAGCTAGTTCTATTATTACATTCTGTTTCATAGTTCCGAAATATTATTCTGCGTAATCTCTTCTTACAACAAACTTGGTGGTGACAGGCAGTTTTTGTGCTGCCAGCCGCAAGGCTTCTTTGGCTACTTCTATTGGTACGCCGTCGGCTTCGAAGAGTATGAGGCCTGGAGTAACGCGTGCCACAAAATACTCGGGAGCACCTTTACCTTTACCCATCCGCACCTCGGCGGGTTTCTTGGTCACGGGTTTGTCAGGGAATATCTTGATCCAGATCTGGCCTTCACGTTTCATGTAACGGGTTACTGCCTGACGTGCAGCTTCTATCTGTCGTCCTGTTATCCAGGCCTGCTCTAACGATTTGATACCGAAGGAGCCGAAAGCGAGCTGATCGCCACGATGGGCATTGCCTTTCATCCTGCCTTTCTGCTGCTTTCTGAATTTGGTTTTCCTTGGCTGTAACATTGTTTTATATTATTAAAAAATAATGAATACTCTTTGTAATTACTGTTCTTTACGCTGACGAGGCGGACGGGGAGGGCGCGGACCGCGTGGTCGTTTTCCGCCGGGACCTCCTCCCGGGTGACCTTGTTGCTTGCTGTCGCCGGGTGTAGTCATGGGAACCAGGTCGGGGCTGCCATAAATCTCTCCTTTGCAAATCCTTACTTTTATACCAATACGTCCGTAGGTGGTGTGTGCTTCGGCATGGGCATAGTCGATGTCGGCGCGCAGGGTATGCAATGGGGTGCGGCCTTCTTTGTACATTTCGTTACGCGCCATCTCAGCACCACCAAGTCGTCCTGAAATCAATACTTTTATGCCTTCGGCGCCGATGCGCATGGTGCTGGCCACAGAAGTTTTTATAGCACGACGGAAAGAGATTCGACCTTCTATCTGACGGGCTATTCCGTTAGCTACCAGTACAGCATCCAGCTCGGGGCGTTTTATTTCGCTGATGTTGATTTGAATTTCTTTGCCTGTAAGTTTTTTAAGTTCCTCTTTCAGGCGATCGACTTCCTGTCCGCCTTTTCCGATGATGATGCCCGGGCGTGCAGTGTATATAGTAACCGTAACAAGTTTCAGTGTACGCTCTATGTAAATCTTTGAGATACCGGCTTTCGAGAGACGGGCGTTGAGGTATTTACGAATTTGATCGTCCTCCACCAGCTTGGCGCCAAAAGTTTTGCCACCGTACCAGTTTGAATCCCATCCTTTGATGATTCCTAACCGAAGACCTATTGGATTAGTTTTCTGTCCCATTAATTATTGTGATATGAATTATTAATATCTGATTTATTCCTGCGTATCTATCAATTGAACCTGACGGCTATCCACCACTACAGTAATATGATTAGAGCGTTTGCGGATGCGGTGTGCTCTGCCTTGCGGTGCAGGACGAATGCGCTTGAGCTGTCGTGCGCTGTCAACCATTACCGATTTTATGTACAGATTGCTATCTTCCAGCCTAACGCCTTTGTTTTTCTCCTGCCAGTTGTCGATGGCCGAGAGGATGAGTTTGTAGAGGCGTTCGGCAGCGTGGTTAGGCTTAAACTTAAGAATATTCAAAGCCATTTCCACACCTTGACCTCTTACCAAATCCGCCATCAGTCGCATTTTGCGGGGTGACGTAGGGCAATTGTTAAGCTTGGCAAAATAAATTGTCTTGTTAGCTTCTTTGCGTGCTTGCGCAGTATTATGTTTTCGTGCTCCCATGATAGTTTATCTCCCTATATTATTTTTTCTTACTACCGGCATGACCTCTGAACTGACGTGTAGGTGCAAATTCTCCTAACTTGTGACCTACCATATTTTCGGTTACATACACCGGAATAAATTTGTTTCCATTGTGCACAGCCACGGTGAGTCCGACAAAATCGGGCGAAATGATAGAGGCTCTCGACCAGGTTTTTATCACTGATTTCCTTTTGGCTGCCTGACTTTCAAGTACTCTTTTTTCGAGCTTGAAATGAATGTATGGACCTTTTTTAAGCGAACGACTCATTGTATCAATAGTTTACTTGTTACTTCTTCCTTCTTTCGATAATGTACTTATTGGAGCTTTTTTTCTTGCTGCGGGTTTTGAAACCTTTGGCAGGCATGCCATTGCGTGATCTTGGTAGACCTCCCGAAGCGCGGCCTTCGCCACCACCCATTGGGTGATCTACCGGATTCATTACCACACCACGAACGCGCGGGCGACGACCCATCCAGCGGGGACGACCGGCTTTGCCAGACACTTCGAGGCTGTGGTCGTTGTTGCTCACCATGCCGATGGTAGCTTTACAAGCCTGCAACAGCATTCGGGTTTCGCTTGAAGGCAATTTGTTGACTGCAAATTTTCCGTCGCGCGACATACGCTGTGCAAACGAACCAGCGCTGCGGGCCATCTTTGCTCCCTGGCCTGGACGCAACTCTATGTTGTGTATCACCGTACCAAAAGGAATTTCACTCAGGTAAAGGGTGTTGCCAATATCAGGTGATACGCCTTTGCCCGACTCAATCTTTTGGCCTACTTTGATGCCATTGGGGGCAATGATGTAGCGTTTCTCACCATCTTCGTATTGCACCAGTGCAATGCGTGCACTGCGGTTGGGGTCGTATTCTACGGTTTGTATCTCTGCAGCCATGCCGTCTTTATCTCTTCTAAAGTCGATGACACGATATTTCTGCTTGTGACCACCACCCAGATACCGCATGGTCATTTTTCCGGTGTTATTCCTACCACCTGACCTTTTCTTAGGTTCCAGCAAACTCTTTTCAGGTTTATCGGTAGTTATCTCATCAAACGCACTAATAAGCTTAAAGCGCTGACTGGATGTCGTTGGTTTGAATTTTTTTAAAGCCATTTATCTTAAATATTGCTGTAAAAATCAATAGTTTCACCTTTGGCCAATGTAATGATGGCCTTTTTTCTTGCCTTGGTTCTTCCGCTGATGAGACCAGTTTTTGTGTACCGTGATTTGAATTTTCCCGGAATATTCATGGTGTTTACACTTTCGACCTCTACACCGTACAATGCCTCAACAGCTTGCTTAATCTGAACTTTATTGGCTTCCTTGCGAACGATAAAGCCATACCGGTTGAGCTTTTCGCCCAGTTCAGTCATCTTTTCGGTAATGATCGGCTTAAGAATGATATTCATTTTACCTTGCTATTTTTATTCTATCAGATAGAATTAGTTTTTAAACATTGCATCGATGGTTTCCAGCGAGCTCTCGAGCACCAGTATCTGTTGCGCATGCAGCAAATCGTATGTATTGATGCTTGCCGAGTTTTGATACTTTACATTTTTCAGGTTGCGCGACGAGAGATAGATATTTTCGCGGGTTTCGGGCGTAAGCAAAAGCACTTTTTTGCCTTCCAGCTCAAAGTTCTTCAGCAATTTGATAAACTCCTTGGTTTTGGGTGCATCAAAGTTGAAGTCTTCGAGAATGGTGATCTGGTTGTCGCCAGCTTTGTACGAAAGTGCCGATTTGCGCGCCAATTTCTTCAGTTTCTTGTTCAACTTGAAACCATGCACGGCAGGTCTTGGCCCAAACACGCGGCCACCACCTCTGAAAAGCGGACTTTTGATAGATCCTGCACGAGCGGTGCCTGTACCTTTTTGCTTTTTTATTTTGCGCGTACTTCCGGATACCTCGTTTCTTTCTTTGCTCTTGTGCGTACCCTGGCGACGACGCGCCATGATTTGCTTTACATCGAGATAAATCGCATGGTCGTTGGGCTCGATACCAAAGATGGCATCGTCGAGTGCTACGCTGCGATCGGTAACCTCTCCTGTAATTTTATAAACTTTTAGCTCCATCTTTCCACTATTACGTATGATCCGTTGGCTCCTGGTATGGAACCTTTCACGAGAATGAGATTATTTTCTTTGTCGATTTTTATGACCTGCAGGTTGATCATCTTCACACGGCTGTTGCCCATGCGGCCAGCCATTCGCATACCTTTAAATACGCGTGAAGGCCATGATGAAGCACCAATAGAGCCGGGGGCACGCAGGCGGTTGTGCTGGCCGTGCGTCTGGTCGCCTACTCCACTAAATCCGTGGCGACGAACAACACCCTGAAAGCCTTTGCCCTTGGAAGTTCCTACTACGTCGATGTATTCGCCTTCGATAAAGATGCTGGCATCCAGGGTTTCACCAACTTTCTTCTGGTGTCCTACCTCAAAACGCGTAAATTCTCTTACGATCTTTTTGGGCGAAACGCCTGCTTTGGCAAAATGCCCTTTGAGCGCCTTGGTGGTATGCTTGTCTTTCTTTTCATCAAAAGCCACCTGAATAGCCTCGTAGCCATCGCTTTGCTTGGTCTTGATTTGCGTAACCACGCAGGGACCGGCTTCGATAACCGTTACCGGGATGTTTCTTCCCGAGTCATCGTAAACGGAGGTCATTCCTATCTTTTTTCCTATTATTCCAGACATTATTTGCTAATGTTTAATTTTTTCGAAACTCAATTATTATCGTGCAGTTTAACCAATCATTATACTTTGATCTCCACTTCCACTCCACTGGGCAGCTCGAGCTTCATCAATGCGTCGATGGTTTTGGTAGTTGAACTGTAGATATCGAGCAATCGCTTGTACGACGACAACTCGAATTGCTCTCTGGATTTCTTGTTCACAAAAGTGGAACGGTTAACCGTGAATATCTTTTTATTCGTCGGCAATGGGATCGGGCCACTTACTACAGCTCCTGTACTCTTTACAGTTTTTACAATCTTCTCGGCTGAATTGTCAACCAGGTTATGATCGTAAGATTTAAGCTTTATTCTAATCCTTTGACTCACCTTAATTATGTTTTAGTGTTTATTGGAACTCTAAACTTTTACTACGTATCCTTTAATTTTATACAGAACTTCTTCTAACAGATCGTTCGGCAACTCGGCAAAATGTGAAAACTCCATGCTTGAGCTGGCACGTCCCGAGGAGAGGCTGCGCAGTGTGGTAACATAGCCAAACATGCCAGCCAGTGGTACCTGTGCCCGCAGCACCTGGAAATTTACTTTTGAAGTAACCTCTTCAATCTGCCCGCGACGTTTGTTGAGGTCGCTGCTGATTTCGCCAATGTAGGCATCGGGTGTCAACACTTCGAGTTTCATTATTGGCTCCAGCATTTGAAGCTTCATCTTCCTGGTTGCATTGCGAAAGCCCATGTTGGCAGCAATTTCAAAAGCAAGCTGATCGCTGTCGACAGGATGGGTGGTGCCATCGAGCAGCACTACTTTCATGCTGAAAACGGCAAAACCGGCCAAAGGACCGTTGAGCATTGCCATACTAAAACCTTTACGAACGGCTTCGATATATTCTTTTGGAAGACGCCCGCCTTTTACTTCGCTGATAAATTGCAGCCCGACGATGCCTTCGTCGGCAGGGCCGATCTCGAAAGTGATGTCGGCAAATTTACCACGGCCACCGGTTTGTTTTTTATAAACTTCCTGATGGGTGATGGTACTTGCCAACGCTTCTTTGTAAGCTACCTGCGGTTTGCCACGGTTGCTCTCAATGTTGTATTCCCGGCGCAGCCTGTCTACGATAATGTCGAGGTGCAGCTCCCCCATCCCACTGATGACCAGTTGTCCGGTTTCTTCGTCGGTCTTCATTTTGAAAGTCGGGTCTTCGTCGGTGAGCTTTCCGAGCGCTTCGATGAGTTTTTCAAAATCATCCTGCGTTTTAGGCTCGACAGCCATTGTAATAACCGGCTCCGGAAAATTGATGTTTTCAAGCACGATGGGAGCATCGATAGCACACAAGGTGTCGCCGGTGCGAATTTCTTTAAAACCTACCAAAGCACCAATGTCGCCGGCTTCGAGCATTTCAACGGGATTTTGCTTGTTGGCATGCATCTGCATGATGCGCGAAATGCGCTCTTTCTTACCGGTGCCGGTATTGAGCATTTGCATACCCGCCTTCAGCGTTCCTGAATAAACCCGGATAAAAGCAATTTTACCAACGTAAGGATCAGTAGAAATCTTGAAGGCTAAGGAGGCAAATTCTTTGTCAGGATCAGGATGACGCTCTTCATGTTTTTCGGTGTAAGGATTAATTCCTGTAACCGGCGGCAGATCGATGGGCGAAGGCAGATAAGCCGTCACGGCATCCATCAGGTTTTGTATTCCTTTATTTTTAAATGCCGATCCGCATAGCACCGGGGTTATTCGCATTTCAAGGGTGGCCTTGCGAATGGCGTCGACCATTTCGTCGACGGAAAGAGAATTGGGGTCGGCAATAAATTTCTCAAGCAGTTCGTCGCTCTCTTCGGCAATGCCCTCGATGAGGCTTGCGCGATACGTAGCAACGGTTTCTTTGATGTCGTCAGGAATTTCTATTTCGTTAAACACCATTCCTTTGGAAGTTTCGTCCCAAACGTAAGCCTTGTTGGTGATCAAATCGACGATTCCTCTAAAATCATCTTCGGCACCAATAGGTATCTGCAGCGGAATAGGATTGGCTCCCAGCTTTTCGCGAATTTCGCTGACGGCTTTTAGGAAATCGGCGCCGGTGCGATCCATCTTATTAACAAAACAGATACGCGGCACATGGTATTTGTCGGCCTGACGCCATACGGTTTCGCTCTGGGGTTCCACACATCCTACTGCACAAAAAACCATTACGGCTCTATCGAGCACGCCCAGTTACCGTTCTACCTCAACAGTAAAATTGACGTGCCCGGGGGTGTCGGTGATGTTGATTTTGTAATGATTGTTGTGGAAATCCCAAAAAACGGTGGTAGCAGCAGAATTGATGGTGATGCCACGCTCCTGCTC
>JAAYIU010000266.1 GCA_012523265.1 Bacteroidales bacterium
CTTCGCCCTTTCGCCCCTTCGCCCTTTCGTCACTCTGCATCTCCCCAACAAAGGCAGTTTTGCTTGTCGTAATGAATCTCATCGTTGTCGAGCAACCAGTCGAGCACCTGAAGCAGCTTTTCGTTGTTAAGGTTTCGCACCAGCTTAGCCAGCACTTCCGGAGGATGTGGCTGCTTTTGCAACAGAGATTTGATCTGTTGCACAGCGGCATCCAACTCTACCTGATTCAGGGTGGGTCGGTTGCGTTTTCGACACACATCGCAGTGGCCACAAAAGCTTGTACTGCGCTGTCCGAAATATCCCAACAAAAATACGTTGCGGCAGGTTGAGGTGTTTTTGACGAATGCCGTCAAGGCATTTAGCCGTTGGCGTGCCGTCGTGCGGCGCAGCTTGTAGTTTTCGGGCGAAATGTAGAGGTCTTTTGCATCAAGCCGTTCGATGGTGAAGATGATTTGCGGTTTGCTTTTGGACGGGATAAAAGTGATGACTTCGAGCGCGTGGAGCTGCTGCAACAACTTTACGGTTTGCTCTGCTGTCAGTCCTGTTTTTCGGGCGAGTTCGTTGATATTAATTTTTACATACTCGCTAAACAAACCAGTATAGAGTCGAAGGATTGTTGTAAGGAAGCCATCCAATGATCCATGTGCTAAGCGAAAACGGTACAAATCTTCACCCTGGAGCCGGACGTGAATCCGTGCCGGAAAATGCAAGCCCTCGCTAAGGATGAGATACCCTTCTTTTTCGAGAAAGCGCAGCGCGTTATAGGCAATCACCGGCACAAAGTTGTACTGATGGCTAAAGTCGGCAATGTCAAAATCGAAGCCCATGTTGAGGCCACTTCCGATGGCCAGCTTAAGGTAATTGCCGAGCGCCTGATACACGTTGCGGATATCCTGGAGCGGCGGAAAGGCACTCTCGAATTGTTTTTCGGCATCCAGAATATCCGACTGCTGCCAAAGCAATACCGCATGAGCCGTCGCGCCATCGCGGCCGGCTCGGCCAGCCTCTTGAAAATAGGCTTCCACGGAAGTGGGCAGGTCCACATGAATCACCAGCCGCACGTCGGGCTTGTCGATGCCCAGTCCAAAAGCATTGGTAGCAACCATTATGCGCACAGTGCCGTTCATCCAGCGATTTTGCCGCTGCTGTCGCTGCTGGCTGTCGAGGCCGGCGTGGTAATAATCGGCGGTGATGTCTCTTTTGTTGAGCCTCTGCGCCAGCTCATAAGTACGCCGCCGGCTGCCGGCATAGACAATGGCTGAGCCGCGCATCTTTTGCAGAATCTCCAGCACCTTTTCGTTTTTGCTCTCTTCTTCCAAAACATTATACGACAGGTTCTCACGCTGAAAGCTCTGCCTAATGACGTTTTTAGTTTTAAAAAGAAGCTTCTGCTGAATATCATCTACTACTTCGGGAGTAGCCGAAGCAGTAACGGCAAGCAACGGAACGTCGGGAATAATCTGGCGCGCTTCAGCGATCTGCAGGTATGGCGGGCGGAAATCGTAGCCCCATTGCGAGATGCAGTGCGCCTCGTCGATGGCCAGCAGGTTGACAGGAATATACCGCAGCGCTTCGCGAAACATGGGCGTAGCAAGCCGCTCGGGAGATATGTAGAGAAACTTTCCTTCGCCGTGCATCACATTATTTAGCGCAAGCTCAATTTCGTTGTAATGCATGCCCGGGAAGATAGCGAAGGCTTTGATGTTCATTTTTTTCAGCCTGTCCACCTGGTCTTTCATCAGTGCGATGAGGGGCGAAATCACAATGCAAACACCTGGGCGCGCCATAGCAGGCACCTGATAGGTGATGGATTTGCCACCACCTGTAGGCATCAGCGCAAGGGTATCCTTGCCATCGAGCACCGAGTGGATAATCTCTTCCTGTCCCGGACGGAAATCGGGGTAACCCCAATACTTTATTAAAACCTCTCTAATGTCCATAAACGGGAGTTTTTATAAAAATAAAATCCTTCATCCTGTTGTTGGCTGACGATTCCGGGGTGGCCACTCGAAAAAATGTATGTTTGCATTCTAACATAAAAAAGCAAATGGAGAGCAAATATAATCAAAGAGGCGTATCCGCCACAAAAGATGATGTTCACGCGGCCATCCGGGACATCGACAAGGGACTTTTTCCGGGAGCCTTTTGCAAGATCGTACCCGATTTGTTGGGTGACGATGCACAGTTCTGCAATGTGATGCATGCCGACGGCGCCGGGACCAAGTCGTCGCTGGCCTATATGTACTGGAAAGAAACCGGCGACCTGACTGTGTGGAAAGGCATAGCGCAAGACGCCGTGGTGATGAACCTGGATGATGTAATGTGCGTGGGAGCTTCGGGAAAAATATTACTCTCCTCCACCCTCGGGCGCAACAAACATCTGATACCCGGTGAGGTGATAGGAGCCATCATCAACGGCACCGAAGAGTTTCTGGAGGAGATGCGCCGCCAGGGCGTTATGATTTACAGCACCGGCGGCGAGACGGCTGACGTAGGCGACCTGGTGCGCACCATCATTGTCGACTCTACGGTAACGACACGGATGCCACGCACCGAAGTGATCGAAAACCGCGGCATTGGTGCGGGCAACGTAATTGTAGGGCTGGCATGGGCAAGACAAGCAACTTACGAAA
>JAAYIU010000028.1 GCA_012523265.1 Bacteroidales bacterium
GATTGATTAACCCCGTTTTTTGGTTGTTTGTTGTTCCCTTCGGCAAGCTCAGGGCAGGCTGTTGTTCGTTGTTCGTTGTTCGTTGTTTGTCATAGTATTGTTTGACATTGTTAAGTTGGTCAACATGTGTAAACTTTGCGTAGCCCACTGCTGGAGGAGGATTGAAGACAGAGGGCTACCGGCTGCAATTTATAATCAATAAAAATTACACTATTTCATCCGGCCTGTCGAAAGGTGTTATAATTTTGTTGCTCAACTTTTTAATGATGAAAAAGCAAAACTTCCACCTGCGTCTTTATCACAACTTCGGCAAAGGCCTCTACGAATGCTGGATGTTCTGATCATCGCAGCCATTCCGTTTCTATTTTCTTTTTTAAAACATTCACCAAAAATTTATTTAAAACAAAAGCAGGCCGACTTCATCGTTAGCCTGATGTTGCAAGATGGAAGGTATAATTTACGACATCAAACGTTTTGCATTGCACGACGGGCCGGGTATCCTCACCACGGTGTTCCTGAAAGGCTGCCCTTTGCGCTGCTGGTGGTGCCACAATCCCGAAAGCCAGTTGGCAGCTCCGGAGACAAATACGATCGTCACCAGGCTGGACGAGCCCAGTCACCGGCGCCGCCATACCGTGGGTTACCGCCCCACCACCGATGCTGTGATGGCGATTATCGACAAGGAAGCTGTTTTTTATGATGAGTCGGGTGGGGGAGTTACCTTTAGTGGCGGCGAACCTTTGATGCAGCCGGAATTTTTAAAAGAAATGCTCCGAAGCTGTAAAGATCACGGTTACCACACGGCATTAGATACCAGCGGACACGCCCCCTGGCAAACGCTGGAAAAAGTATTGCCTTTCACCGATCTCTTCCTTTACGATCTGAAACATCACAATGATGAACTGCATCAGAAATACACCGGCGGATCGTTAAGGCTTATCCTTGACAATCTGAGCCGGCTTGCCCAAAAACATAAGAATATCGTCATCCGCATTCCGGTGGTGCCTGGCATCAACGACAGCGAAGCCGACAACGAAGCGTTCGCTAAAATCATTTCCAACCTGGGCAGCATCCATCAGGTGCACCTTCTGCCTTTTCACAACATGGCTCAGCACAAATACGCGCGCTGGGAAAAGGAGAACAAGCTTCCCGGCCTGGAAAATTTAAATAAAAATGACCTTTTGCCGGCAATGGAATTTTTCGCTGCAAAAGGCTATGAAGTAACCATCGGCGGGTAGTGTCGCTGGTTAGGGTTCATTTTTTTATTAATAAAAAAACAAAACAAACAATGATAACAGACAGAATAACAAGACTAAGAGAAAAGAGCCTGCGGGCCGTTAACCGGCTCACCGCCGAGCGGGCGCTGCTGGTAACGGAATTTTGCCAGTCGGGAGTGGCGCAGGGCGTATCGGTGCCCATGGCGCGCGCCCTTTGTTTTCGGCATATTCTGGAAAACAAATCACTTTATGCAGATGCCGACGAACTCATCACCGGCGAGCGTGGCCCGGCGCCAAAAGCTACGCCCACCTACCCGGAGGTGAACCTGCACACGCTGCAGGATCTGGAAATTCTCCACACGCGTCCTAAAGTTTCTTTTGTGAGCGATGAGGAAACACGCGCCGCTTATCGCGATATCGTCATCCCTTACTGGAAAGGCAAAAGCAACCGCGAGAAAATTATGGCCAACATGGATCAGGAATGGCTCGACGCCTATCAGGCGGGGATGTTTACGGAGTTTCAGGAGCAGCGTGCACCCGGACATACGGTGGCCGGCGACAAGATCTACCACAAAGGCATGCTCGACATCATTGCCGACGTTGATGAGGCCATTTCCAAACTTGATTTTTATAATGACCCGCAGGCACTCGACAGGCGCGAAGAACTGAAGGGAATGCGTATTGCCGCTGATGCAATCATCATGTATGCCGGGCGTTGTGCCGACAGTCTGGAGCAACTGGCTGAGGAGCAACCGCACCAAAAGCAGGAGCTGCTCGAATTGGCTGACATCTGCCGGACGGTTCCGGCGCACAAGCCGCAGACGTTCCACCAGGCTTTGCAATATTATTGGTTTGTCCATCTGGGTGTTATCACCGAACTCAATCCCTGGGATAGCTTCAATCCCGGGCGCCTCGATCAGCACTTGTGGCCATTTTATAAAAAAGAAACCGAAGCCGGCACGCTTACGCGCGAAAGAGCCGAAGAGCTGCTGCAGGCATTCTGGATCAAATTCAACAACCACCCGGCTCCCCCCAAAGTGGGCGTAACGGCACAGGAAAGCAACACCTACACCGACTTTACGCTCATCAACACCGGTGGCCTCACCAGCGGTGGCGCCGACGCTGTGAATGAGCTGAGCTTCCTCATCCTCGACGTGATAGAAGATATGCGGCTGCTGCAACCCGGCTCGATGGTGCAGTTGAGCAAGAAAAATCCCGACCGCTTCATCCACCGTGCATTGAAAATTAGCAAAACGGGATTTGGTCAACCTTCTATTTTCAACACCGATGCCATCGTGCAGGAGCTGGTGCGCCAAGGCAAGAGCATCGAAGACGCCCGCAACGGCGGAGCCAGCGGATGTGTGGAAGCAGGCGCTTTTGGCACCGAGGCCTATATCCTTTCGGGATATTTCAACCTCACCAAAATACTGGAGCTTACGCTAAATAATGGCAAAGACCCGCGCACCGGCAAACAATTGGGGCCGCAAACCGGCGAAGCTGCCGATTTTAAAACCTTCGACCAACTGATGGCTGCTTTCGAGCAGCAAGAGAATTATTTTGCCCGGCTCAAAATTAAAGGCAACAACATAATCGAAAGCCTTTTTGCGCGCAACCTGCCGGTGCCGTTTCTCTCGCTGATCATCGACGACTGCGTGGCCAACGGCAAAGATTACAATGCCGGCGGCGCCCGCTACAACAGTACCTACGTTCAGGGCGTAGGACTGGGCAGCCTCACCGACAGCCTGGCGGCGATAAAATATCATGTGTTCGACAACCAGACCATCCCGATGAAAGGCTTGGTGGTTGCTTTGCGCAAAAACTTTTCGGATTACGAAGAGCTGCGCTACAAGCTGGTGTACGAAACACCCAAATATGGTAACGACGACGACTACGCCGACGATCTCACCAAAGAGATATTTGAGATTTTCTTCCGGTCAGTCGATGGCAAGCCCAACATCCGGGGCGGGGTGCATCGCATCAATTTGCTGCCCACCACCTGTCATATCTATTTTGGCAGCGTCATCGGCGCCATGCCCGACGGCCGCAAAGCCGGAGTTCCATTGAGCGAAGGCATCTCACCGGTGCAGGGCGCCGACAAAAACGGACCCACTGCGGTTCTAAAGTCTGCCGCCAAGATCGATCATCTGCGCACCGGCGGTACACTGCTCAACCAGAAGTTTACGCCTTCTTTCTTCGACGACCCGGAGAGCATCCCACGGCTTGGCCAGCTCGTGCGTAGCTATTTCCGCCTCGACGGGCATCACATCCAGTTTAATGTGGTGTCGGCAGAAACCCTGCGCCACGCACAGAAACATCCCGAACAACACCGCGACCTCATCGTTCGCGTGGCAGGCTACAGCGACTACTTCAACGATCTGGGTGAAGATTTACAAAACGAAATCATCCGCCGCACCGAGCAGGTTGGGTGTTAATAACTCCCATTTTGATCAAAATGTTAATTTTGTAAAAATCGATTATTAAAGAATCATTCATAAAAAATTCTACAATGCAAAAAACTATTTTCTCTCTTGTCTTACTACTCATCCTCACATCGCTGACTTTGGTGGATGCACAGGATTACGACCAGCTCACCGACAAGCAGTTTGCCGAACATCCATATTGGATTGAAATGATGCAGGACGAATCGGTGAATTTTTACAATGTACAACATGCTTTCGAGACCTATTGGACAGATCGTAAAATAACCAAAGGCTGTGGCTGGAAACCCTTCAAACGGTGGGAGTACATGATGAGCAGCCGTGTGAATCCCGACGGCAGCCGTCCGCCTGCTGACCTTGTTTGGCAGGAATATCACAGCTATCTCGACAAGTATCCTGATTCGAAATCTGCTACCGGCAACTGGGAAAATCTGGGACCATATTTAATACCAAGCAAGGGCTACGAAGGACTCGGACGTATCAATGCGCTGGGGTTTCATCCCACCGATCCAAAAAAGATCTATATCGGAGCGCCCTCTGGTGGTTTCTGGATCAGCAACGACTATGGCGCTACCTGGCGTACCACCACCGATCAGCTTCCTTCGTTGGGCGTTTCGTCCATTGCCGTCGATTATGATGACCCGACGATTATCTACATCGGCACCGGCGACCGCGACGCAGGTGATGCCGCCGGCATAGGCGTGCTCAAATCTTTCGACGGCGGCCAAAGCTGGGAGTTGTACAACAATGGCATGGGCAATGCCATTGTGGGACGGCTGATCATACACCCCACCGATCCGCTGGTGCTGTGGGCTGCCACCAGCAATGGTATTTTTAAAACCATAAATGGCGGCCAAAACTGGGAAAACAAAAGAGGTGGCAACTTTAAAGAACTTGTTATGAAACCCGACGACGTCGATGTGTTCTATGCCTGCACCGGCGGTAGTTTTTACCGTTCGGCCGATGGTGGCGAAAGTTGGGTGCAGATTAACTCCGGTCTTCCCGGCGGAAGCCGCGGCGTGATAGCTGTGACGCCTGCCAACCCGCAGCTTGTCTATTTATTGCTGACCAATAGCAGTTCATTTAAGGGTTTGTACAGATCTACAGACGCAGGATTGAACTTTACCGTAAGGTCAACAACGCCTAATATCATGAGCTGGGGCTGCTATGGCGGCGACGGCGGGCAAGCCTGGTACGACCTCGACATCGCTGCCGACCCGAAATATCCGGAAGTATTATTCGCCGGCGGCGTTAACTGTTTCAAATCGCCTGATGGGGGTGCCTCCTGGGAAATCAGCTCGCACTGGTGGGGAGATTGCAACGTGCCTTCTGTGCATGCCGACCTGCACGTGCTCGAATACAATCCCGCCGACGGACGCCTCTATGCCGGCAACGATGGCGGCATCTATTGGACTGCCGACCAAGGCACCTCCTGGCACGAGATCAGCGACGGACTGGCCATCAGTCAGGTGTATAAAATAGGCCAGAGCGCTACCGTCCGCGACAAAGTTATCAATGGCTATCAGGACAATGGTACCTCCACCTACCTGGGCACCGACAATTGGAAAACCAATGTGGGTGGCGACGGCATGGAGTGCGTAGTGGATCATCAAGACGCACTTTACAGCTATGGATCGCTCTATTATGGTGATATTTTTCGTATCGTCAACAACAACCAGCAGGCGAAAATTGCAGGCAACGGTGTGGGTGGAATTACTGAAACTGGCGCCTGGGTGACACCTTTCCTGCTGCACGAAGAAATTCCCACCACCATGTTTGCAGGATTTAAAAATGTGTGGAGAGCGCACAAAATCAAAACAGGAACCCCAGAATGGACGAAAATATCCGACAACCTGGGAGGAACCAACAGCGTGTTGATGCGTGTGCTGGAACATTCGCCTGCCGATATCGATATTTTATACGCTTCACGCGAAGATAAAACCTTGTTCAGGACTGATAATGCGAACGCTGCTTCCCCGCGATGGGAAAATCTCACTAGCACTTTACCCACCAACACCACCATCAACGACCTGGAAGCCGATCCTTTTGATCCGGAAACAGTGTACATGTGCCAGGGCACAGGGGTTTATAAGTCCGCCGACAAAGGAGTAACCTGGCAAGACATTACCGGGAGTTTGCCGGGCATATCCAAAAACGACATAGCCTTCTATCGCAACAGCCAGGAAGGACTTTATCTGGGTACCGATGCCGGCATCTATTACCGCGATGCTTTTATGGACGACTGGATTCTTTTCAGCAGAGGCTTCCCGGCCAGCGCACGTGTGACTGAGCTGGAGATTTATTACGACACAGTCGACCCGGCAGAGGATGTTATCCGCGCCGGCACCTATGGCCGTGGACTGTGGAGCTCCGATATGTATCATGCTGTTCCGGCTGCCGATTTCACTGCCGACCAAACCACAGTGCCACCACAAAGCACAGTGCATTTTCAGGATCTCTCATCGGGCGTTCCCACACAATGGGAATGGCTCTTCGAAGGCGGCACCCCGGCCACTTCTTCGGATAGAAATCCGGCGGTGACCTACGAAATTCCCGGCACTTATGATGTCTCTCTGTTAGTTACCAATGAATTTGGCACACACAGCGTTACTTTTGAAGATTACATAGCGGTGGATGCCTTGATGCTGCCCATAGCCGGCTTTTCTGCCTCACGCACAGTCATCTGCGAAAGCGAAACGGTATATTTTACCGACCTTTCGCAAAATGCCCCCATTGCCTGGGAATGGACTTTTGTGCCCGATGACGTGGCGTTTTTAGAAAATACTTCTGCCAACAGCTCCGATCCGGTGGTGCAGTTTCTCGCCTCGGTGCCTTACAGCGTTACACTCGAAGCTACCAATACAGTAGGTGTCGACATTATTACCAAAGAAAATTACATTCAGTCGGGCGGCTATGTTGCACCTTTTACCGCTGATTTTAGCCTTGGCTTCGACAAGCAGAGCTGGAGTGTCGTTAACCCCGACAATCGAAAAACCTGGGAAATTGTGCAGCCTGCGTGGTCGCCGGGTGATGCGCCGGCAGCGTTTATGAACTTTTTTGGTTACAACCAAATGAACCAACGCGACCAGTTGATCAGCCCGCCGCTCAACCTGACTGATATAAACGATCCCTATCTGATGGTTGATTATGCCTACACCTATCGTATGGCGCTATATGACTCGCTGGTCATTTATGTTTCCGACGACTGCGGCGACAGTTGGAACCGTGTATTCGGCGGCAGCGGCGACGATTTTATAACTGCGCC
>JAAYIU010000204.1 GCA_012523265.1 Bacteroidales bacterium
ACAATTACCAATCCGGCCTTTACGATTATCAATGCAAGCTTTCCGCTTTCATTGCCTATTAAGCAAAAAGAAACTTTTGAAATACAATTCATTTCTGATGAGCCCGGTATGATAGAAGGCTTGCTTACCTTTGAGATGGACGAAAGCATTCCCGGAAGAAAAACGGTTGAGCTTTCGGGCAGAGTCTTACGCAATGGCGTATTGCGCGAAGGATTTGAGGGAGAAACTTTCCCGCCGCTGGGCTGGACAGTAATAGATAATAATAACGATAGCAAAGGCTGGCTGAGGAATGACGGTAATGCTCCAACTGGTCAAACCATTCCCCATACTGGTATTGCAGCAGCAAGCCTCGACACTTACGCCGGCTCTCCTTACCAAATAAGTTATGATGACTGGCTCATTACACCACGGATGATTTGGCAGGATGGCGATTTGTTTAAGTTCTATATCAAACGATTGGCCAATCAGGACGGGCAGAAATGGCGCGTATGCCTCTCCACCACAGGTACTGATGTATCTGATTTCGTAGTGATCGATGAAATTGTTGACCCTCCCCTGGCTTACGGTGAAAAATCGTATGACCTGAGCGATTACGGATTGTACGATGGCGATAAATTTTACATAGGAATTCAATTTTATTCGAAATATTGCTGGCCGGGTGTTATCGATGATGTGCTGGGCTCGGTACCCGATCGCTACGAAAACGACCTGATGGTACTGGATTTTTCAGGGCCGGATTTGCTTTACCAAAATGAAACAGGCAATTATGAAGCGAAAATTGCCAACTATGGCTTAGGCGCTGTTGCCCAGGACGCTTACCAAACACAAATTTGTGCATACATCAACGGAACCGAAACGGTACTTGCATCGCTCCCGGGTCAGGCCTTGGATGTAAACGAGATTGCTACTGTTACCATCCCGCTATCGTTGGCTGATATAGGGGTGTATGAAATTTATGCAAAAATACTGATGGAGGAAGATGTGTACACCTCCAACAACTTCAGCGATATAATCTCACTGGAAATTATCCCGGCTTCGGTGGTGGTGAAAAATATCGGCGATTTCCCGATAACTTCAAAAACAAAATACACAGTTAATTATCCTGTCAATTTTAGCAGTAGCTGGAGAAGTTCCAGTTTATCCGAGTGTTTATATTATAAAAATGAACTCAATACCGGTGGTGTAATCGAACGGCTTACCTATTATACCAATTTTGCAACCGATATGAACCAGCGGAGTATTAAAATCTATATGGGAGAAACCGCTCAGTACAGCCTCGATGAAACCTACATTCCGCCATCACAGCTCAAATTGGTTTATGATGGAAAGATGGACTTTGATGCGGGAATAGGCAAAGTAAATTTTGAACTTAGCGAACCCTATGTTTATACGGGTAGCGGCAACCTCGTTGTTAACGTTTACTATTATATGGGAAGTGGTTTCAACGATGCTACGAATTTTGCCCATACAGAAGCCTACGGTTTGCAAAGAACCTTCTATGTAGGAGGAACTCAACCCGTTAATCCTGAGACTCCCGCCAATTTTCAAACAGTAACTAATTTTCCCAACACCACCCTTATGTTTGAAACGGGCAATGGGATCGGTGCATTGAGCGGGAATGTTTATTATCTGGCCGATAATGCTCCGGTGCAAGGTGCAAAAATCGAAATTTTCAATCCTGATTTTCCTGATGCCACGGCTGAAATATACTCCAACGCACAGGGCCAATACAATGCTCCGTATGCCATGGCCGGGACAAACCTAACGGTAACGGTTTCCAAGTTTGGCTATGTTGATCAGGTTTATGAAAATGTAAATCTACCCGCCGGCGGGAATGTAAATTTAGGCAACGCTTATCTTGGTATCAGAACAAAAATCGCCCTCTCGGGCAGTGTTTACACCAGCGATACCCAGGAACCGGTTCGCTTTGCCACAGTAAAACTGCTTGGAATGGAAGATTATGAAACGATGACAGAGGTTACGGGCGAATTCTATTTCGAGGAAATCTGGGGCTCGACATCTTACCAGATCGAAGTTTCCTACGAAGGCTACCAGACCTACATCGCTACGATTGCTGTACCGGATGTTGATTATGTGCTCGATCCCATTACCATTCTCGAAAACGCTCCCGCTCCCAATCTTGTAAATGCCGTAGTGCAGGGCGACGATGCCCTGATTACCTGGTATGCTGCCGGACAGCCCTACCCGATGGAGTTCCGGTACGACGATGGCGTAGTTA
Source organism: Bacteroidales bacterium (assembly GCA_012523265.1). Classification (GTDB taxonomy): domain Bacteria; phylum Bacteroidota; class Bacteroidia; order Bacteroidales; family 4484-276; genus SABY01. The sequence goes on from JAAYIU010000204.1 coordinate 2,240, forward strand.
ATGGACGACTTATTACTCCTGGAACACCAACGATATTTGGTGGTGCTGCCTGGCCGTACAACGCAATTGTAAACAGTGTTACCTGGTTTAATTTTCCTTCCGAAAACTATCCGGCCTCACCAATGGTACGCATTCTTATTCTTGGAATTACCGAAAATGGCGTCCCTGACGAAACCAACCAACTGGCGCTCATCGAGGAAGTGCCACAGGTTTATGGCTGGAATACTTATCAGTTGAGCGCTCCGGTAGATGCCCGTGACGGATTCTTTGTGGGGATTGCCGGTTACAGCAATTACACGGTGCTGGGCTACGACGATGGCGTTGGCGAACCTTACGAATGGATACCACGCACCCAATGGGGCAATGGTCTTGGTTCGTACAATCCTTTGGAAAACGGAACATCACCACCACTACACGCGAGCCTTATGGTAAGAGCCGGTGGCCTGGTTTATGGCGAATCTGTTGATTCGTTTGCTCCCATTGCCACCAGCATAACTATGCCTGCCACTGGCGAAGGCTTGCTTTCGATTTGCCAGGCAACAGAACCTTTTGAGGCCGGCGATCCCAAAGCAATGCTGCCTTACATGCCATCGTCACCCGGCAAGTCGTTTATGCATTATAATGTATTCACCAAAGCACTCGACAGCCCCGATTGGATACAAATAAACAGCGCCCCGGTTTTTGACACTTCCTATCTGGATGCTCAATGGAGCGAAAAAACCTTCGGGTTGTATCAGTACGGAGTGGAAGCCGAATACACCAATGGCGTAAAATCGGCACTGGCGGAATCGAATGTGATAGAAAAAAATATGCGGCTCGACTTAACGCTGATCGTTAATACCAACACCGGCGTGGCCGGAGTTTCGGAAGGCGCCTTGGTAAAACTCATCAACCAAAATGGCAATGTAAATGATATTTACAACGCCGTGGTAGGCCCTGATGGAAGCGTGACAATAGAGGATGTTAAAAAAGGAACCTATGATCTGGAAATAAACCTTGCCGGCTTCGACGACTATCTGGAGCAGGACATCGATCTGATGATTGAGGAAGTCGCCCTGGAAAAAACGGTTGAACTGATCGAGCACATTTTCGATCCTTACGACCTCGAAGTAACTACGGATGGACAACTTTCCGGTGTGGCAAACTTCAAGTGGAATCAGGAACCGGTATTCGACAACGTGGATGGCTATGCTCCATTCCTTATCGACAATATCGGCGAATGGACTGTGGTGGATCAGGACAACCAGCCCACCGTAACCATTAGCGGTGTTTCGTTCCCACACATGGGTGACCCGTTTGGGTTTATTACTTTAAACCGCACACTCACCACGCCACCGCTAACAGAGGCATATTGGGGCGCTCATTCGGGAGGTCAGTATTTTGCAGCTTTTGCTTCGGCTCAGGGAAATACCAGCAACTGGCTCATCAGCCCGGAGCAAAATCACAGCCTGCCTTATACCTTCTCGTTCTACGCTAAGTCGGTGAATGATGCTTACGGTCTGGAAACTTTCAGAATTGCTTATTCGACAGGAACCAGCAATCTATCTAATTTTGTTTACATCACCGGTGATGTTTCTACCGCAACCTACTGGACTAAATTTACCTACACCATTCCGGCGGAAGCCAATTACGTAGCCATCCGTCATACGCACACCGGCTTTGCAATGCTGGTGGACGACCTGTTGCTGGGTGTAGAAGCCGACAATGCCATTCCGGCCAACGGATTTACCGTTTATCTGGATGATGCAGAAGTAGCAACTGGACTGATGGCTGCTGAATATGATTTTGCCGGCGTAACGCCTGGCCCACATACGGCGGGCGTAAATGCACATTTCTACACCGGCGAATCCGGCATTTCGGAAGTTGATTTTGTAATGCCCGAAGGTGTTGCGCTTTACTTTACGGTTCTGGATGATAAAGGTGTGCTGCTTGATGGTGCACAGGTAAGTGTTTTGTTTGGTGGCAATGAAGTTTTCACAGGACAAACCGTAAATGGCCTGCTCGATTTCGGTCTTACGCCGGGAACCTATCAGTACGTTGTTTCTTACGACGATCTGGTTTCGGTTTCTGATGAGATAGTAGTAGCTGGTGAAAGTATGAATATTGAAGTGGTTTTAAATCATTATTACACCCTTACCTTTGAAGTAATCGATAGCGAATCGAACGCTATCGAAGGCGCAATGGTTACTTTTGATAATCAGAGTTTACTTACTGATGTCGATGGCCTGGCTACTTTTGTTTCGGAACCCGGCACCTATCCGTATGCCGTTACGCATCTCAATTATCAGCGCGTCCTGAACGTACTGACGCTTACCGATGATCAATCGCTAACCGTTGTGATGAACGACCTAAGCTGTGAGGCTCCGACAGATTTGACCTACCTGGACGACCACAACAAAATTCAGTTGAGCTGGCAGGAACCCGAAAGCCCTGTAACCACCGGAACATGGCTGCACTGGGATGGCCAAAATACCGGCAATAGCGTAGGAACCGGCGGCCCGGTTGATTTTGATGTGGCACAGCGTTTTGAGCCTGCCGACCTGTTGGCACACGATGGTAAATTCCTTACCCGGATCCTTTTCCTCCCGCGTGAAGCATCGTGCACCTATTCCGTGCGCGCCTGGGTGGGTGGAAATATTGCAGCTCCCGAAATGATGATTGTCGATCAGGTGGTTCAAAATCCTGTTATTGGCGAATGGAACGAGGTGTTCCTGGATATTCCCGTATTTGTGGATGCTTCCCGCGAACTATGGATTGACTTCCGCAGCGACACCACCACCGGACATCCGGCTGGCTGCGACGCAGGTACTGCCATCAATCGAAAAGTAAACATGATAAATCTAGCCGGACAAGGTTGGATAACTTTACTGCAAGCTGCT
>JAAYIU010000312.1 GCA_012523265.1 Bacteroidales bacterium
CAGCAGATGCAACTGGTGACAAAGTGTGGCATCCGGCTCGTTTCCGTGAACCGACCGGAAAACAGGTTTCATACCTACGACACTTCCGCCAGCCATATCATACGTTCTGTGGAAACATCATTAAAAAATCTTCGCACCGATTATCTGGACTTGTTGCTGATCCACCGCCCCGACCCGCTTTTGGACGCCACTGAGGTGGCCAAAGCCTTTTCCGATTTGCGTAATTCGGGAAAAGTGTTTCATTTTGGTGTTTCAAATTTTAAACCCTGGCAATTCGACTTATTGCAATCGCAGTTGGATTTTCCGCTGGTTACCAATCAGGTAGAGGTTTCGTTGCTAAAGATGGATGCCATGCACGATGGCACTTTGGATCAATGCCAGCAACGGGGGATTCGCCCTATGGCCTGGTCGCCGCTGGCCGGCGGAGAATTATTCGGTAAGGCCGCCACCCCACAAACTGTGCGTTTGCAAAAAACCCTCAACGACGTGGCTGCGGAGATGAAAGCGGCTCCCGATCAGGTGGCGCTGGCCTGGCTGCTGCGGCACCCGGCGCGCATCGTTCCGGTGGTGGGCACCGGCAACATCGACAGGCTGCGGGGAGTCGCCGACGCACTAAAACTAAACCTTAGCCACGAGCTGTGGTTTCGGTTGTGGACAGCCTCTGCGGGGCATGAAGTTCCGTAGAGAAGTCGGCAAGCGGCAGGCTTCAGTGTGTTTTGCTGGCAAACAATGGCAGCAATTACTTTCCAAAAAAACCATCGGGCGACAACAAGGAAGTTTCTCCCAGCGTCACCCGATGAATTGTTTAGTAACAACGCCTTTACCTCACCACTATCTTCCCGGTTTCGTTAAGGCCGGCGGGGTTGGTGATGCGATAGATGTAGGTTCCTGCAGGAATGCCGGAAATGTTGACATTTGATTTATTATCAGCCAGTGTTTTTTTCAGCATGGTTTTTCCACTCATATCATTCAGGCTAAAGGTAGCCGAAGTGTAGGCCATGCTGTATTCGACATACACCATTTGCGAGGCGGGATTAGGAAAAACAATGGCCTCGGTAGAGCTTATCTTATGTTCCAGATCATTGGTGCCGGTGATTAGGCCATCCTTGTCGGTTTTGATGAACATGGCCGACATATCATAAAAGTTTGTCCATGGTGCCGGGCTGAAGGCTGCAAGTATTGCTATTTCGCCATCAGCATTTACGTTCATTTTGTACGCGTCATACGTGGCATTGGGTTCTCCGATGTATCGGTGCCATATTACCTCCAAATCTGGCGTAAGCTTCATGAGGTTTATTTTGGCCGGTTGCATTTGCGGAAACATTTGGATTGTCAAATCACCATTAAAACAAAAAATCAAATTGCCATCCGGTAAGATTTCGATGGATTGACGGTAAGCCGGGCAAGCCGCCGAATCAGGGTAGGTAGAATATATGAATGATTTCAAAACGGTGGTATCATTTTTCATTTTTAAAAGTCCTGCTCTCCAGCCCGTATCGGCACCCCATTTAATCCACTGCCCGCCCAGATAATATACCGAATCATTGATCGGTTCATGCTTGAAAAAATTGAAGAAGTTATAAGGCAACGCCAGGTAGCTTTGCAGTCCAAAATCGGCATAATAATTCCCAATAATACCTGAAAAGTCGGGGAACCCCATCAATTTAACAACACCTATAAAGGCTTGAAAAGAGCCGTCTGCTTTCACATCAAAATCGTAAGGAGTGATTATGCTGCCGTCAAGCTCTTCAGCTTTAAAGTTAATGAGTTCGCCTAGTTTTGATACTTCTATATAGAAAGGCATAAGCGAATTCGAAGTGCCATAACTATTCATATAGTAAAAACTTCCATTGTTGAAAATTGCGCGGCCATGAACTACGCCATAAGGGTATAGCTCATCTAACAATATTTGGTAGTCGTCGATGAGGTTGAGCTGCAAATCCAGCTTTTGCATTCTAAAAATGGTATTATAAATGTTTGGTTCCGGCACTTTGTAACCCCAGCCAAAGAGATACAAGGTGTCATCCACCAGTAGTAGATGGGTGAATTCTCCATAATCGTTTAAGGAGTCGGCGTAGATGTAACTATTCACAATTTCTCCTGCCGGGTTCAGCTCCCGAATGATGGCAGTATATAGCTCTGAGCCGTCTTCAGGCACGGAGGTGAACATAAACAACATATTGTTATCAGGCTTTATCAGCATATCCTCCGGAATATTAAATATTTCAGGTCCTGCTGACTTCACCACAAATCCATCCTGTGCACTACATAATAGAGGCAAAATACCCAGCGCAAAGATTAGTATCAGTATTTTTTTCATAGGTGATTGTTTTTAAAATAAATTTGAAAAGAATCAGGCGAGTTATCGCATCACGCCTGATTCTTTTAATAACTAATTTACAGGAATCCCATAGGTAAACTCACCTGCATGAACTACATGGAGGTTATCTAAAACGCCTGCAAATAAATCGCAGTAGGCAAATGTTTTTCCATGTGGTTGCAGATCATTGATAATAAACCAAATCCCTTCTTTACTCAGATAATAGTCCATAACTGCAGGTGGGATGCAAAATTCTAAAACATCGATAAAAGGACCCAAAGCTGAAAACATCCTGGTCGGTAACAAATAAGTGATATCAAAAGGAAAATTTGGGTCAATATAGGTCGAGGGGAAAGCACCACGAACTTCCAGGCTTGACCAAATGTCTGAAACCGTATTACTTATTCTGTTTTCCAATACATCCGAAGCATCTATGCCTTCATGAAGTCCAAAGTCTGGACCACACATTCCTTTATCAGCACCCCAAAACCAATAGCCTGAGGTGTCGGCAATGGATTTGTAGAGTGGCTCGCTTAGGGATGCAAAAGCCGTGCGTGTTGCAAACACAGTAGCATTACCATCCGGATAGATATAGAGATCGATAGCAAAAACGATCTTGTTATCCGGCTGATGGCTTAAGATGATTTGATACAGGCTATCGTAAACCATTTGTAGTTGCTCGATGGTGTAGCCGTTTGCACCAGCATCATTTAAGGTTGTTTCCAATGTGTCAACAACAATGCTGTGGAAAAGATTTCAGGCTTCACAAAAGGAATAATTCAGCAAAGCTTCCACATACCATACGGCGCTGTCGGCGGAGTAGATGCTACCCTCCTTTTGACTAACCGTAAGTTTCTGCCTAAAATCAAGAATCAGCTTTTCAATATTACTGGAATTTTCATTTTCCGATACAGGACTATTGACCTCTTTCTTGCAGCCTGTAAACAGAGCTGCCAAAATGATGATTGAAACTATTATTTTTTTCATAGAAATTTTGTTTTAAATTTTTTTTGTATTAATAAAAATGGGAACATCCGTGGGATGTCCACTTTAAAAGGATTGGAGGTTACGAGAGGGCTGCGGAGGCGCTCTCTCCTGCACACACACACACACAGAATTGCGGGCTTTGCCGCCTCAGGAC
>JAAYIU010000123.1 GCA_012523265.1 Bacteroidales bacterium
ATTATACAAATGGCTGAATACAAAGAAACACCGAGGCAAAAGATGATCGCCATGATGTACCTGGTACTCACGGCGCTACTCGCCTTGAATGTGTCGAAAGAAATGCTGGATGCCTTCCTGGTAGTAAACGAAAGCGTAGAGCTTACCAACGAGAATTTTACCAGTAAGATTGAGGATACCTACATAGCTTTCAACAAAAAACACTCGAATGACCCGGTGAAGGTGAAGCCCTTTTTGGACAAGGCTCAGCAAGCTAAACAGTTGTCGAACGAAATGATAGCGTATGTCGAAAATTTGAAATACGAACTCATCTCCCGAACTGAGAAAATACCGTTAGATTCTGCTAAAGTGGTGAAACTATCAAAAGTGCAAAACAAAGATGATTACGACACACCCACCAACTTTTTTATGGGTGGCAGCGAGGATGGCAGCAGAGGATATGGCAGCGAGCTGAAAACTAAAATCGATAATTACCGTCAAAGCATGCTTGGGCTGCTTACCCCCGAAGAGCAGACAATGGTAAAGCTGGGGCTGAAAACTGACGGTGAATATGAAGATGCTAATGGTAAACCGCTCAATTGGGTGCAATACAATTTCTACCACACCATTCTTGCTGCTGATGTGGCTATTCTCAACAAGATCATCTCCGAGATTTACAATGCCGAATTTGATATTGTGAAGTTTCTGCTCGACGCCGTTGATGCCAAAGATTTTAAATACGACAGAGTGGATGCTAAAGTGTTGCCGCAAAAAGATTATGTCTTTATTGGCGATGATTACAAAGCCGAAGTAATTGTAGCTGCCTACAGCACCACCCAGGATCCCGAAGTTTTTTTAAGACTTGGCGTCGATTCACTGCCTCTCAGCCAATTGGCTTCGGCACGCGTAATTGAAGGAAAAGGCGGCACAGTAAACATTTCGTTGCCGGCTACCAACGAGGGGCTGCAAAAATATGCCGGCGTCATCAGATTGAAAAGTGGTACCGGCGAAGTTCAGAATTATCATTTTAATAATGAGTTCACAGTGGGCCGTCCTGCCACCACCATTTCGGCTACCAAAATGAATGTATTTTATATTGGAGTCGACAATCCTGTCGACATCTCCGTGCCAGGCGTTCCTATGGATCAAACCCGTGCCGAGATCAGCTATGGAACCTTGAAGCGTAGCCCCCAGGGCGACAACTGGGTAGTGCAGGTTGCCAAAGCGCCAACACAAGGTAAGAACCAGGTTACCATCACTGTATTTATGCAGGAAAACGGAAAGACCAAAAAAATGGGCGAAACGATGTTCCGGCTTAAAAAAGTGCCGGATCCCATTGCTAAAATTGCCAACCAAACCGAAGGCAACATTAGCAAAACAGCACTAAAGTATTCGCCGACCATCGTTGCCAACATGCCCGACGATTTCGACTTCGACCTCTCCTTCCGTGTTATCTCCTTTGATATGGTATATACACGTGGTGAAACAGTAATGCGTGAAAGCGCTGCCGGAGGTAATTTTACTGATAAAATGATTCAATACATCGACAACACCCGAACCGGCCAGCGAATTACTTTTGAGAAAATTATTGCCCGCGGCCCCGACGGTACCGACCGACATTTGAACCCGATCAACTTAACTATAAATTAAAAATTTAAAACTCAAAGATATGAACAACAGCGTTTTGAAAATTTCACTCCTGATACTGTTTTTGGCAGCCATGAGCCTGGCCAAAGCGCAACCTGCCAACCAGGTGCAATTGGTCAGCGAGCTGCGCGACAAGGCATACGGCCGTGTACATATCGACGACCATCAACCCATCGCTTATCCCTATCTGCGCGAAGCAGATGTGTTTTGGGAAAAACGTGTCTGGCGTGTAATCGATCTGAAAGAAAAAATTAACCAGCCGCTCTATTTTCCTGAAATACCACAGGGTCGGTGGCGCAGCTTGATGCAAATATTGTATGATGCCCTGCTCGGTGGCGAAATTACAGCTTACGAATACACACTGGCTACCGACAACTTCGAGGAACTAATACCAATGACAGCCAGCCAGATGGAGGCCGCACTTGCCGACACCATTACCGTTCCTGTGCCCGACCCTAACGACCCTAACAATTTTATCAACGAGCGCGTGGCACGGGATTTCGAGCCAAAATCGGTGACACGCTTTCTGCTGAAAGAAGACTGGATTTTTGATAAGCAGCGCTCCGAAATGCAAGTCCGCATTCTGGGCATCTGCCCCATGCGCCCGGCACAACTGGAAGATGGAACCTTTGCGGGTTACGAAAACCTCTTCTGGCTTTACTATCCCGACATCCGGCCCCTGCTGGCACGCTTCGAGGTGTTCAACCGCCAAAACAGCGCCAGCCGCCTCACCTACGACGAGCTGTTGCTCTCACGCCGCTTTGGTAGTTACATCGTTAAAGAAGACAACGTTTACAATCGTGAAATTCAGGAATACGCCAGAGGCGTAGATGCACTCCTCGAAGCTGAACGCATCAAAGAAGACATCCGCGACTTTGAAAGCGAACTGTGGGTGTATTAATGGTAAAGTGTTGTAGTTGACTTTACAAGACAGACGCTAATTAGCTTTCGCTAAATAATCAAAAACTCCTTGCCCTTTGCGGTGAGGAGTTTTTGGTTTAAATTTGCACCTTATTATAAAGCAGCATGGCAGGCGATATCTTATCTACACCCATCGAATATCTCAAAGGCGTCGGGCCTGCGCGTGCCGAAATGCTCCGCAAAGAGCTTGGCATAAACACCTTTGGAGATCTGCTCGGTTATTTCCCGTTTCGATACATCGACCGCAGCCAGTTCTTGTCCGTTGCCGACATCGACAGCGAGGAGGTATGGATTCAGATAAAAGGACGCATCAGCTTGCTTCGCGAAACGGGTGCCGGGCGCGCCCGACGCCTCACGGGAGTATTCACCGATAGCAGCGGAAGCATCGCCCTGGTATGGTTTCAGGGAATCAGGTGGGTAAAGGAAAAGATAAAACCCAATCTGGAATATGTTGCCTTTGGCAAGCCGACGCTCTTTAACGGGCAGTGGCAGTTGGCGCATCCCGAAATAGAAGCCGCCATCGATTTGGAAACCGGCCCGGGCGGCGCATTGCAGCCTGTGTATAACTCGGGCGAAAAGCTGCGGCAGCGTGGCCTCGACAGCCGCGGGCTGGCACGACTTACCCGCGCATTGGTGTCGCTGATCCCAGCGCCGCTGCCCGAAACATTGCCACAAGCCATCATCGAGCGCCTGCACTTAATTTCGCGCCATGAGGCAATGATAAACATTCATCATCCGGCTGATCAAAAAATTCTCGACAGAGCCATCGCACGGCTGAAGTTTGAGGAGCTGTTTTATATCCAGTTGCTTTTGTTGCGGCAGAAATTTCTGCGCTCCACCTTCACACGCGGGCATACCTTCCAGGTGGTCGGCGAGCATTTTAATAACTTTTTCCACCACAGCCTTCCTTTCGAACTCACCGATGCGCAAAAACGCGTGATTCGCGAGATACGTGCCGACATGGGAACAGGTCGCCAGATGAACCGTCTGCTGCAGGGCGATGTGGGTAGCGGCAAAACGCTGGTGGCGCTGATGTGCATGTTGATCGCCATCGACAATGGTTTTCAATGTGCGCTGATGGCTCCTACTGAGATATTGGCGCAGCAGCATTTTGCTACGTTGCAACGCTTTCTTAAAGATCTACCCCTGGAAGTAAAATTGCTTACCGGCTCTGTGAAAGCTGCTGTCCGACGCGTGATTCACGAAAATCTCGAATCCGGTAAACTGAATATCCTTGTCGGGACGCATGCTTTGATAGAAGATAACGTATTGTTTCACAACCTGGGGCTGGTGGTCATCGACGAGCAGCACCGCTTTGGCGTGGAGCAGCGCGCAAGGCTGTGGAAAAAAAATGCCGTTGCTCCGCATGTGCTGGTGATGACGGCCACACCCATCCCCCGCACGCTGGCCATGACCGTGTATGGCGACCTCGACACATCGGTAATCGACGAGCTGCCCCCGGGACGCAAGACCGTTAAAACGGTGCATTATTTTGATAATAAACGTGCGCAACTTTTCAACTTTATGCGTGCCCAGATTGCTGAAGGGCGTCAGATTTATGTGGTTTATCCATTGATACACGAATCGGAAACCCTCGACCTGAAGGATTTGATGGACGGCTACCACAGCATTACCCGCTCTTTTCCGTTGCCGGAATATGCAGTCAGCATTGTGCATGGACAGATGAAGCCCGCCGATAAAGAGTATGAAATGCAACGCTTTGTGCGCGGCGAAACGCAGATAATGGTGGCTACTACCGTGATAGAAGTAGGCGTGGACGTAGCCAACGCTTCGGTAATGGTGATAGAAAATGCCGAACGATTTGGGCTTTCACAGCTTCACCAGTTGCGCGGCAGGGTGGGGCGTGGCGCCGACCAGTCGTATTGCATATTGATGAGTGGCTACAAACTCTCCAAAGAAGGAAAGTTGCGCCTGCAAACCATGGTGGATACCAACAACGGGTTTGAGATTGCCGAAGTCGACATGCGCCTGCGCGGCCCCGGCGATATGCACGGCACCAGGCAAAGCGGCGTGCTCGACCTTAAGATTGCTGATATTATCAAAGATGAAAAAATATTGCGCTACGCCCGCGACTTGGCCACCGAAATCCTCACCCACGACCCGCAACTGCAAAAAGCCGAAAACACCCTCCTGGCCACACAGCTTTTTCAGTTACAAAAGCATCGCTACGATTGGAGCCGCATTAGTTGATGCAGGCCGATAAAACCGCTGCCTTCATCTATTGTAATTTATTTGGAGCTTTCGAAACCCTGTGACGCGTAGCCATAAAAAAAACCGCCCTGGTCTGTGCCGGGCGGCTTTTCTTCACTAAATCAAATTAATTTAACTAACTCAAAAACCTATTCATATGAAAAAACCAATCAATCCTATTATTAGAGCGGGACAGAAGTATTTTTAATCACACTTTCGGTGGCGATGAGCAAAATGATAAAGGCAAGCAGTAAGAAATAGATAATGGACTTGGAGTCGATCAGGTTGAATTTTCCGAATGACAAGATGAAGGTGCGAATACTTTTCATATTAAGATAAATTTCAGGTTATAACGCTAAGACGGCAACACTCAAAAAATGGTTGCGTTGACACGGAAAAAAGATGGCTGGGGTTTTAAAATCTTTTTGCAGCAAACGAAACCAGCCGCAGATTATTAATAATGTAAGAATTCCTAATGGATTCCATTGGCTAACAACAAACAACACGCGCCCTGAGCCTGCCGAAGGGAACAACGAACAACGAACAACGAACAACGAACACTGGACAACGAACACCAAACAACGAACAAATAACCCCCTCCACGCAACCAATTTTTGAGGATGAACGTCTAATAATTGACTTTTAAAACCGTTCTTTGAAGTATTTGAATAACTTTGTTTGGCGCCAAACAGCGTGTAACAAACTATCTGTCAACTGACAATTTTGGACTTACAAAACACCATCGATGGATGTATCCGCGGTAACAGCCGCTCGCAGCAAGCGCTTTACGACATGTTTGCCGACGAGATGTTTGCTGTGTGCATATACTATTCGCCTACGCGCGACGAAGCCGAAGATACGCTGCACGAAGGTTTTTTGAAAGTGTTTCAAAATATCGCAGGATTTAAAGGCTCAGGATCGCTCAAAGGCTGGATACGCCGCATACTTATCAACACCGCGCTGGAGAAATACCGGCGCAAAAACCTGATGTATGTCACCGATGGCGACGACATCAGCCGCTATGAAGACAGCGGCCGCGAAGACATCATCAGCAACATCACTGCCGACGACCTGATGCAACTTATCCAGGAGCTGACGCCACAATACCGCATGGTTTTCAACCTGTACGCTTTGGAAGGTTTTTCGCACAAGGAAATTGCTGAAAAACTGGGCATTACCGAAGGTACCTCCAAATCCAATTTGTCGCGGGCAAGGTTAATACTTCAAAAAAGGGTGAAGGAATATTTTTATTTATCATCATCACAAATTAATGTCTGATCACAGTCATAATATCGACAAGCTCTTCCGCGAGAAGCTGCAGGGACACAAAGTAACGGCACCTGCCCACGGCTGGTTGCGCCTCAACGAGGCGCTACACAAGCCGGCGGCGCGTCGTATGTTCTGGATTCCGCGCGCTGCTGCCGCTGTCGTATTGGTGATGCTGGCCTTTGGCGCCGGCTTCTTCTGGTCAGATTATTATCGCGATAAAGACCTGCGCACACAGGCAGAAGTACCCACTACTATTCTGCAACCCGACGCCGAAAACCCAAAATCCAAGACTATTGATGATAATGGTGCAATAGCCGCCCGAATCCCGACCGATAATAATTCTTTAGCAACATCTGCCGAAAGGCACAATCTTGCTCATAACGACGTCGTCCCTGGCCATGCTGCAACGGATTTTCGTAAAGAAGTACCAGAAGGACATTCGTTTGCAAAAGCTGCTTTGCCACAGCTTATCCCGTTGAAAGTGGAATTGTCCATAAAAAAAATAATCATCACACAGCCACACATGCAGTTGCAGCAGCCCACCATGCTGCCCGCAAGTGCTGCGGAGCATTATGCTTTTTTGTTTAATAATCATCAGATACCCATCGACGATTCGGTGATGATGATGGATGATGAGATGCTGCAGCGCCTGCTCCTTGGCGAAGATGCATTCGCCTATCAGGATCAAACTGCCGAAGAAAACACGACGCCAAAAGGGTGGAGCATTGGCGGACAACTGTCGCCTTCCTACTCTTACCGCTCGCTCAGTGGGGATTCGTATGCTACTCCCGAAGAGAAAGTAGGCACCGAATATTTTAACGAAATGGAATCGGGCATCATGACCGTTGGTGGCGGCATCAGTCTGGATTACCAACTGGGCGAACGGCTGACCATCGCTTCCGGACTGTACCTTTCGCGCATCGGCCAGCAAAACGAATCGGTGCTTGCCTACAACGACCCCGACAATCGTGGAATGTATAAACTAGCTTCCTCCACAGGCTCTGTATCGGTTAATCCTATGCAGTTTACGCAGGTGCTTGCCGACCAGGCAGCCAGCGCCAAAGATGAAATTCCCGGCGACTATGTTGCCAACAGCAGCTTTGTGCAAAACCTCGACTATCTGGAGGTGCCGCTCGTATTGAAATACCGGCTGCTGGACAAACGATTTGGAATAAATCTTATGGGAGGCATCAGCCCCGGAATACTTGTGAACAACCGCTCTTACTTTGAGTTTGAAGGGCAAAAGCTGCAAGCCGGAACCACCGAAAATATTCAGCCCATGATCTACAACAGTGTGCTGGGCATCGGGGTGGAATATGCCATCAGCAGGAAAATATCCGTCAACCTGGCGCCCTCCTTCAAATATTCGCTTACACCGGTAAATACCTCCAACAGTCTCGGTTACCATCCCTATTCGCTGAGTTGGTTTACGGG
>JAAYIU010000263.1 GCA_012523265.1 Bacteroidales bacterium
CAAGGCAGCTTAGCTTTTTCATGCTGCCTGAAAATTGGAAAAATGAAAACAATACGGAATTAACCGGAAGCCTATGTATTGCTGCCTAAACAAATTTTGAGGAGGTCGAGTTTTTCAGCAGACCCTAGTTACAGGCACAACCAGGTCTTATAACGGAGATGTAACAGGAAATAATTCAATTAGTGAAGATTACAGAGATATCTGGATTGTAAATCTTGACAGCGATGGTAACTTATTATGGCAGCAATGCTTTGGAGGTATCGCAAATGAAGAGTTATATTTCGGCTTCCACTACATCAGCGAAAACAACTTTGTAATTGCCGGCCAGACCGATAACGGCCCTTCCTTCGATGTGGGCTGCACACCGCATGGTGGAAACGGCGACCGGGATTTCTGGGTATTCGAAGTCAAAGACACCACGGTAAGTGTGCAGGAACAACTCCCGGCCACAACAGGCATTAGTGCCTACCCCAACCCCGCCCGTGATTATGTATGCTTCGAATTTAAGAGTGAAAAAGGATCAACAGCGGATATTAAAATTTTTAACAACATGGGTGTACAAATCAGTAATCCAGTACTCTACTATTCGGAGGATAAGGTTGTCTGGGATACCCGCGATGTTAATGCCGGTGTGTATTTTTATACTTTCGGGTCGGACTACGAAAATCATTCAGGGAAAATCATCATCGAATAATAATTAATAAATTTATCAAAAAATTAAAAAACATGAAAAAAAACATGCTGATCTTTATGCTCTTGTTTGCAAGTAACTTAATTTTTGCGCAAACCTCATCCATCAACTGGCTATGGCAAAGCGAAAGCACAAGTTCCGTTACAGGAACATCCATCACTACCGATGAAAGCTTTGTATATGCTACCGGGATATTTTCGGATACCTGCTCTTTTGGAGACACCGTATTAATTTCAAAAGGCTCATCAGATTTTTACGTTTCAAAATTCGATAATGAGGGTAAGCTTATGTGGATAAAGCAGTTTGGCGGTAGTGGTTACGACGGGTGTACTGATATCATTTACCATAATGGCCACCTTTATGCTACAGGTTTTTTTGCTGGCACACTCTATTTAGCTGATACCATGCTTACCTCGGCAGGTTCATATGACATATTTCTAATAGATATGAATGTAAACGGTAGCATTAACCTGATCAAGCAATTTGGTGGTTCGGGACGAGATCAGGGCTACACCCTCTGCACCGACAGCAAAAACAACCTATATCTGTCGGGAATTTTTCAGGATACGATGGTAATGAATGGTACGGAAATTATTTCGCAGGGCGACTACGATTTGTTTACGGCAAAATTGGATAAGGAAGGTGAGGTGCTGTGGGTTAAGCCGGCCGGTGGCCCGGGAGAAGATCTAGCCCTGGCCATTGCAGCGGATAAATATAATAATGTTTATGTTACAGGGTCATTTGAAGACACTGCAAACTTTGCCGGAACCAGCATTTCCTCATTGGGATACCAGGACATTTTCCTGGTAAAATACAACAGTTCAGGCGAACAACAGTGGCTGCAAAAAGCAGGAGGCGAATGGGGTGCAAGGGCATCGGCCATTACTATTGACAATGATGATAAACTGTTTTTAACCGGTATTTTTGGAGGAGATGCATTTTTTGGAAACGATACAATTGTTTCGAACGGCTCGTTCGATGTATTTCTTGCCAATTATGACCTCGATGGGAAATTGCAATGGATAGAAACTTATGGTAGTCTTGAAAACGACCTTTCGTCAGATCTAATTGTTGATAATTATTTCGTTTTTCTCTCGTGTTGTTTTGCTGGTGAAACCGTATTGAAGGATACTACGCTCGCTGACCGGTCAGCACAGATTATGCAGTTTTCAAAATCCGGGCAACTCCTCGATTTAATTCAGGTCGGCAAATACTACCGCAACAAAGTTTCGCTGGATAATTCAAGTGCTTTGTACGCTACCGGTGAGATAGGAGGAGGCAATACGCCTGAGTTGTTTGGTGATACATTAATATTAGCAACACCTTTTGGCGGAGATGTTTTCATCACAAGGATTGAATATAAGCACACCGGAACACAAGAATTGCCTGCTCCAGAAACCATAAAGATATTTCCGAATCCTGCATATCACCTGGTTAACGTAATTTACAACAGGGATGCCCTGGTTACTCTTTACAATCTAAACGGTCAAATACTTCAACAACAATTATTACAAAAAGAAACAGGGAAGCTAACAATGGATGTTTTTAACCTTAACCCCGGAATGTACATAATTACTTTGCAAACTGAGTTAACAGTTGTATCAACAAAACTCATAAAGAAATAGGGCAAATTTTGTGGCTTTTCATGCCATGTACTCCGGGCGCTGTAAAGTCAACATTCTATCAACAGTCATCCGATGAATTGTTACCGCAGTTGTGCAAAAGTTCAACGGAACCCCTGTATTTGTAAATTGCTTTACGCAGAAACTTCCACCTTCACTACTTCTGTAGAGTTTTCTCAGGAATATTTTTGAGAATGTCGAGGGTCCAAATCCAGAATTTCTCTACCGACTGGATGTGAATCTTTTCGTCGGGCGAATGAACGCCTTTCAGCTCGGGGCCGTAGGAGATCATATCCATCTTTGGGTAGGTTTCGCCAATGAGGCCGCACTCCAGTCCGGCATGTACGGCCAGCACTTTTGGCGCTTCGTTGAAAAGCTTTTCGTACGATTTTTTTGATACCTGCAAAATATCGCTTTTGGGATTGGGGCTCCAGCCCGGATAGCCATCGGTATGCTCTACTTCGGCGCCGGCAAGTTTCAACACAGCGGCCACCATATTTACCACATCGTCCAAAGCGCTGGCAACGGAGCTGCGCTGGCTGGTGGTGATAAAGAAATAGTCGTCGTAAGTTTTTACCGAGGCCAGATTGGTAGAGGTCTGCACAAAGTTGGGAATGTCGCGCGACATCTCCGTAACGCCGTGCGGCATGGCATAAAGCGTCAGGATAAGCAAGCGCTGCGCCTTTTCGTCGATAACGTAATAGGGCTGATCCACCTCGAAGGTTTGGACAAGTACATCCGGTTCGGTGGTGTGCAGCTCGTTTTTTATTGTTTTATCAAAATCATCCACCATTTTGATAAACTTTTCTTTAGCAGCCCGATTCACCAGAATAATAGCTTCGGCTTCTCGGGCAATGGCATTGCGCAGGTTGCCGCCATTAAAACTATTGAGGCGGGCGCCGTAGGTTTGTGTTGCCAAATGAAGCAGCCGGTTGAGAATTTTGTTGGCATTGCCCAGGCCTTTATTAATATCGTCGCCGGAGTGGCCGCCTTTAAGGCCTTTCACAGCTATCTTGAACGGGATGGCATAATCGGGAACCAATTCCTTTTTGAACCACATCTTGGCAATGGTATCGCGACCACCAGCACAACCGATAAAAATCTGGCCGTCGTCTTCCGAATCGAGATTGAGCAGGATAGTTGCCTTAAGTAAATCGGGCTTTAAGCCAAAAGCTCCCGTAAGGCCGGTTTCTTCGTCCACAGTGAAGAGGCATTCTAATTCGCCATGTTCAATGTCATTGGCGGCGAGAATTGCCAGTTGTGTAGCCATTCCAATGCCGTCGTCGGCACCGAGGGTTGTACCGTCGGCTGTAACCCAGTCGCCATCCACGTAAGCCTGTATGGCATCTTTATCAAAATCGAACTGTTTGTCGGCGTTTTTCTCGCACACCATGTCCATGTGGCTTTGCAGGGCAACGATCTTTAGGTTTTCGTAGCCTTTGGTGGCCGGCTTGCGGATGAGCACATTGCCGGTTTCATCTTTAACATGTTCCAGCTTGTGCTTTTTGGCAAAATCGATAAGATACTGAGCGATCTTCTCTTCTTTTTTGGATGGTCGCGGAATCTTGGTAATCTCCAGGAAATACTTCCATACCTCTTTAGGTTCGAGGTCTGTAATTTTAGTACTCATTATAATATGTATTAAAATTTTTTAGAAAACACAAAAGTAGAAAAATAAAGGGAAGGAGCCATTGGGAGCCGGTAATTGATTTTCATTTCGAATCATAATAATGCGTGCTATTTTGATGTGCTACCTGGCTCAGCATAAGTAATTGGCGTATTTTTAGATTCCTTCCTTCAGATTTGCTCCGCAAATCTGAAGGAAGGAATGACATGAAATGGTGCGAGAAGAGGGGAGGCGGGATGGGGCGCTGTGCGCCCCATCCCGCCTCCCCTCCCATTAGTGCCAGCGCGCAGTCATTCCGATCCGCCAACCGGCGGAGAGGAATCTCATAAAAATCCTTATCAGCTTAAAATACAATCTGCAAATTAAATTTGTATTGGCGATCAACAGAAAACACCACCGTGAAACTTAATCCTTTTTATTCTCATCAATCACCTGCTCGTTTTCTTTGATGCGCACTGCATGGTTTGCGGGACGGATGTGCTGGCCCACTTCGCGGGCATACACCTGGGTAATTTCGGCTCCCAGTAGCAGGATGATGGTGGAGAAATAAACCCAAAGCAAAATAACTACCACCGAGCCGGCAGCGCCATAGGTAGAGGTAAGCGTGCTGTTGCCAATGATTGCGCCAATAACGAACTTACCGGCTACAAATAGCGCCGCTGTTATCATAGCGCCAATCCATACATCGCGCCACCGGATTTTGGCATCAGGCAATACTTTAAAGATAAGGCCAAACACCAGTGTGACCAGCGCAAACGAGATGATGAAATTCATGAGCCACAAAATGGAAATGGACGAATCAAAAATATTTTGTTCGATAAAGCCCGTGAATGCCGAGATAAACGTATCGAGCGCAAGCGACACAGCCAGCAAAAACCCCATACTAATTACAATGGCAAACGATATGGCGCGGTCTTTCAAAAATTTAAGCCACCCGCGCTTTGGCTGGGGTTTGACGTGCCAAATTTTGTTGAGGGCGGTTTGAAGAATGGTAAAAACTGTAGTAGCTGCAATGAATAAAGTTACCAGTGAGATAATGGTAGCCAGGAAACCACCGCTGGCCTGGCTTGCATTTTTTACGATCTTCTCGATGGCTGTGGCCCCGTCGGGGCCTATGAGCGACCGAACCTGCGCACTTAGCTCGCCGGTGATGGCCTCCTCGCCAAAAAGATTGCCGGAGGTCATAATGATTAATACCAATATTGCCGGCAAGGCAAAAATGGTAAAGAATGCAATGGCACCAGCGTAAATGATGGGGTCGCTGCTGCCAAACTCTTTGAAAGTTGTTTTTATGTAATCCAGGAAGTGGCTAAGCTTTTTATTCATGGGCTTCATTTTTTTAGGTAACAAAAGCCAACCCAATTTGTTGACGTTGGCTAAAATCCGCTCAAATTCATAGTAACGGTAGGAATCAGCAATAGAAACCCAAGAATTATCAACACGATCATAAAAGGTGTAATCCAGCGCACCCATTTGTCGTAAGGGATTTTGGCCACGCCCAGCACGCCGATCAGCACGCCGGAGGTAGGCGTGATCATGTTGGTAAATCCATCTCCAAACTGAAATGCCATAACATTGGCCTGGCGCGAAACACCTATCAAATCGCTAAACTGCGACATGATGGGCATGGTGAGTGCTGCCTTGGCCGACCCGGAAGGAATTACTACATTAATAATTGTCTGAAAAACGTACATCATCCCCACAGAGGCAACACGCCCCATCTCTCCCATCGACTCGGAGATGTAATATAATAAGGTGTCGATGATGTGGCCGTTTTGCAGAATGATGATGATGCCACCCGCCAGACCCACCACCATAGCCGCCGACATGATGTCGCGAACGCCTTCAAGGAAAAGGCTGGTAATTTTGTTGGCGGAGTTGTTCATAGCTACCCCCGCGGCAATACCCATGGCAAAAAACAGCGTAGCAATCTCCATCACATACCAGCCATAACCCATTACGCCAACGATGAGATAGATGATGGTAAACATCAGGAGATTTAAAACAAAAAAATGCGCCGACTTGCGCAGTGAGGCAATTCCGGTGATGAGAAACAAAACCGTGAGGAAAGGAATAACCGGTAAGGTTGTGGAAGATTTTCCTACGGTGAGCGTAGTGTAGGGCATCAGGAACGAATAGATTGTCATTACCACCAGAATAAAAATAAAGGTGATCCAGGCTGTTTTTGGCGTTTGGAATCTGATGTTCTCGAGGTTGGAACTACTTTCGCGTTCACGCCAGTAGGCGTCGTCGTTATAAACCGGAGAGGCTTCGGGATTATTTTTGATGCGTCGCGCGTAGCGTAAAATCCAGGCAATGCCCACCACATTAATTACCGCCCAACAAAAGAACCGGTATTCGATGCCCGAAAAGAGCGGCAAATCCGACAATCCCTGCGCAATGCCAATGGTAAAGGGATTGAGCAATGCGCCGGCAAAACCCAACCCGGCTGCCACAAAACACATCGAAACACCTGTGATAGAATCGTAGCCCATGGTGATGGCCAGCGGCACGAAGATGATGACAAAGGCGATGGTTTCTTCGCTCATGCCGAAGATGGCTCCAAAAGCGCTAAACATCAGCATGATCAGCGTGATGACCATGTTATCGACGCCCACAGCTTTGATTAACTTGTTGTGCTCGAGGCGGCGTGTAAATTTGAGAAACGAGAATATGCCCACGTCGATGGCGTGGCTGTTATTCATAATCCAGAAGGCGCCGCCGATGAGCAGAATAAAAACGATGATGTCGGCTTTGTCGACAAATCCATCAAAAATGGCTGAGAATATCTCCCAGGTCTGCGGGCTATTTTCGGTGTAGGTAAAGGAATTGCTTTGGATAATTTCGCGTTGCGTTTCGCCCACCGTCACCACCGTACGCTGAAACTGCCCGCCGGGAATAAACCAGGTGAGCATGGCGGCCACCACGATGATGGCAAAGACGATGACGTAGGTGTGCGGGATCTGTCGTTTTTTCATGTTGCTAATCAATAATTCTGAAATTTTGAATTTACAAATTAAAAGAAATCCCGGTTAAGGCCACCCGTAAATACGCTCATTGAATTTTGCCATTCAAAAATTAAAAGGTAATATTGCGATCGTAATCGCAAAATTAACGGTAATATTGCGATCGTAATCGCAATTTTAACGTTTTTGAGTTTCTTACTAATAGCTTTAGTTATGATTAAACGGCATTTGGAATCAGAAATCGAAAAGGACTTTTTCAAAGGAAAGGCTATTATTCTTCTTGGCGCCCGCTAGGTTGGGAAAACCACATTAATGAAAGAGATTTGCAAAAACAAGGATGAGGTGTTGTGGCTTGATGCCGACGACCCTGACACACAATTATTATTTGAAAATCCAACATCTACAAGATTAAGAACCATAATTGGCAGTCATAAGATTTTGGTAGTTGATGAAGCACAGCGGATAAAAGACATCGGCATTAAACTGAAATTGATAAGCGATCAAATTAAAGATGTTCAGTTGGTTGCAACCGGTTCTTGTTCGTTTGAACTTGCTAACCAAATTAATGAACCCCTCACTGGCCGGAAATGGGAATACCAACTTTATCCGATTTCATACAGCGAAATGGTGAGCCATCATGGATTGCTTGAAGAAATGCGCATGGTTCCGCATCGCATGGTGTATGGGTATTATCCCTAAGTAGTTACCAATACCGGGAATGAAAAACGAGTTTTGAGGGAAATTTACAACAGCTATTTGTACAAGGATATTTTAAAATTTGATCAGATAAAAAAACCCGAAAAAGTGACCAAACTTCTGCAGGCTCTTGCCTTTCAGATTGGCAATGAAGTGTCGTACCATGAGCTTTCAAAAACTGTAGGCATCGATAACCAAACCGTCGAAAAATACATTGACATTCTGGAGAAGGCCTACATTATTTTCAGGTTAACCGCATTTTCGCGCAACGCAAGAAAGGAAATTGTAAAGGGAAGAAAAATCTACTTTGTGGATAACGGAATAAGAAATGCTGTGATCGCAAATTTTAAGCTCCCCGAACTCCGGCAGGATATCGGTGCATTGTGGGAGAATTATTTAGTTAGCGAAAGGTTCAAATTTTTGAAATACAACGACATATGGGCAAACAGTTATTTTTGGCGCACTTACGACCAGCAGGAAATTGATTACCTGGAAGAAAGAGACGGGAAACTGTTTGCTTATGAATTCAAATGGAGCTCCAAACAAAAGGCCCGGTTACCAAAAACATTTTCAAATGCTTATCCGGACAACCAATTCAAAGTGATCAACCAGGAAAATTTTGAGGAATTCATTATGAAAACATAAAGACTTGCCATCAAAAACCAGGGTATTTTTAATGTCTTGACGAAAATTCAATTATTTTTAACGTCAATTTCATTATCCCAGGCTGTGATCAATTGGCATCCATACCCGTTTTTTCGCGTAATTGTTCCTTTTGCAGCAGGCATCTTACTTGCCATCGCCATTGGCCTGCCCCCCGGAACAACACCCGGAATATGGATTTTGGTAACCTTTGCAGCTATGCTGCCTGTTGTTTTCACGATTTACACACCTTCCTACCGGCATCGCTATCTTCCGGGACTTTTTTACTATCTTTTCTTTCTGGTTGCAGGATTCACGCTGGTGCTTGTTCGCACGCCGGCTCTGGAGCCTTTAAATATTTCCAATTACAAAGGCTCTGCCGATCAGTACATTTTGCGTATAGCGGAGCCAGTGCGCGCCACCGCCAGGAGTTACCGAACCACAGCGGCGCTGATGTATGCCGTCGATTCGGGAGTTTTGCAGCCTGTTTCGGGCAAAGTGCTGGTGTACTTTGCTGCCGACAGCGCCGCAGCCGGCTTAAACTATGGCGATGTGCTGATAGTTTCAGGATTATTGACAAAAGTGCCACCACCCGGAAATCCGCACCAATTCGACTACCGCCGGTTTCTGGCCAATAGCGGCATCTATCACCAAATGTTTCTGAAAAGCTCCGGCTGGAGAAAAACAGAACGCACCTCTGCCAATCCTTTGTTTACTCTGGCTTATGCAGCACGGCACCGGCTGCTCGACATCCTGCGCAGCAAAGGTTTTGGCGGCGACGAATATGCGGTAATTTCGGCCATCCTGCTGGGCTACGACGCCGAGATGGATCGCGAACTACGCCAGCGCTATGCCGGCGCCGGCGCTTTACATATTCTGTGTGTTTCGGGGCTGCATGTGGGCATCATCTTTTTCATCTTTAATTTTTTATTTTCGCCGCTCGACCGCAGCAAACGCACGCGCTGGCTCAAAGTGCTGCTGCTGTTGCTGGCCATCTGGTCGTATGCTTTTATCACCGGCCTCTCCCCTTCGGTGTTGCGCGCCGCTGTGATGTTCAGCTTGTTTTCGTGGCGCGAATCGCGGCGTGCCCGATCCAACCCCTACAACATTTTGGCGGCCTCGGCTTTTATCCTGTTGGTTTACAATCCTTACATCATCATGCTCATCGGCTTTCAGCTTTCGTATGCAGCAGTGCTGGCCATCGTTGCGCTGTTCGATCCTATCTATCGCCTGCTTGCTTTTCGCAATTTTCTGGCCGATCAGGTGTGGAAACTTATGGTGGTTTCGCTGACTGCCCAAATCGGCACCTTTCCTTTGGCCATCTATTATTTCCATCAATTTCCGGTTTACTTTTTTATTACTAATCTGGTGGTAATACCGCTGGCCTGGCTCATCATCAATACCGGCGTGCTCTTGCTGCTGGTGTCGTGGATTTCGGTGTCGCTGTCGGCGATTTTTGGGATGCTGTTGTCGGTGATGTTGATGGTGATGAACGGCGCAGTAGAATTCATACAAAGCCTCCCCGGTGCGGTGCTGCATGGGCTGGTGCTGCACCTTCCGCAGGTGGTGTTGATTTATTTATTAATAATCGTTACCACCCGCTTTGCCATCGACAAAAATTTCCGGATGCTGATGTCGGGACTTGGGCTGGTGGCAGTGTTGTTGGCGAGTTTTGTCGTGGGAAATGCTGCTAAGTTGCATCAGCAAAAGGTCATCATTTATCAGATAAACGGCCACTCGGCACTGGAAGTGGTGCAGGGGCGCCGCGCCATCCTTATTGCCGACAGTGCTTTACTGGCCGACGATCAGGCGATGGAGTTTTCGCTGGCCATGAATCATACCTATTCGGGGATTCGGCATCTCGATATTTTTACGCATGATACGCTCCCAAGAGCTGATCTGGGTGAAGCCATTCATTTTTATAAACCCAATTTTTTATCCGTAGGCGTTTTGCGGTTTGCTTTTATCGATCCTTCCTATATTCCATTGCATTCGTCAGTTCCGCTTCGGGTGGATTATGTGGTGGTGCAGCAAAATCCCAAAATTGATCTTCCGGATCTGGCTACTCAATACGATTTCGAAGCCATCATTTTCGATGCGTCCAACAGTTGGTACCGTTTGAGGGACTGGACAGCCTGGTGCGACAGTACCGAAACGCCTTATCACAACATCCGTGAAGACGGATATTTTGAGCGGCCGCTTGCCAGCCAATCAAAGCTCGCAGAAGTTTTGAGTTTATGGTAGGTAATGTCGAAATAGTTTTGATAAATCGTGGTAATTGATGGATTGGTTTGCAATCAATTGTCATCAATTTCCTTTTTCTTGTTCTCGTCAAGTTGTTTTGCATTCTGTTTTGTAACAACGCCTTTACCTGTTTTAGCTTCAATTTGCCGTCTCGTATTCCCCGCAATAGTGCCACCCTGGCGGGCAATCTTCCTATTGCCTACAAAGGTTTTTGGCTTCTTTTCCTTTGAAATTTCGGTGGTTGTGGCTTCGGCAAGCATATTAAGCACCAGCTCAAGATTTGTCATGTGGTCACGTAGATTTTCTTTTTTCAAATCTTTAAGACTTTTGTACTGCTTGGTTGTATATCCACTCCATGCTTTAGTAATTTCATCAGTTAGAATTGCAAATTCTTGTCCTTTTTGTACCTTACATTTTTCCCATTCATCAGTTAGTTCTTTACGAACTTCGATACTTTTCAAACGCTGATTTATCCATTCTTTACTGTACCCTTTTCGCAGGTAAGTTTCCATAATGCGATCAATGCCCACCTCGGGATCTTCAATTTCATCGATTCGCTCCCGCCCCACTTGAGCCAGCCACATTTTGAAGGGTTCGGCTTTGGAGGAAGGTATGCTTTGGATTAATCTGAATAACTGCTCTGTATCAGCAACATCTGTTAACCTCATTTTACCATCCGCTGCAAGTAACTTCAACCGGTTACAATTTGTAACCGTTTCATTACCTTCCTTATTTAGCCGGCTTTTTAAAACTTTCCAATAGTTTCTGGCTCCCTGATGCGTGGGCTGATCGGTTAACACGCCTACCACATCAACAATTGAAAAATACCATTTTTCCTGATCATCATTCCAGTGAGTACGTATTTTTCTTTCGTTGAATAATTTTATTGCGGTTTCTTTAGTCATATAACTTTATTAAGAATGTATTCTAATAAACCTGTTTCTTCAAATTACAGAAGTCATTAAGCCATTTATTCAAAATCCGGATAGAGTAGGTATTTCTTGCGGATGATTTTAAAATCATTCAATGCAGGCTGCCAGCTCTGGCGGATTTGGGCTTCAGTGCTACCGGCTTCTATTTGCTTTCGCAAAATGTCAGTGCCGGCCAGCTTGTCGAAATAATTATTAAAAAAGGTAACGCTGTCGTGCAGGCTCTGATAGAAATTGATAAGCCATTGCAAATGCAACTGCGCGGGTTGTTGTTCTCTGCTTTGCGCAAAGCTGATGAGATTGATGCCATTGCAATACACGCCTTCGTGCTTGGGATTTGTGGCTACTCCAGGGATGGAGCGCGGCACAAAGATGTAGTTGCCCGCAAGATACTCCGGATGCCCCGCCACCTGAAAAGGATAATCGGTGCCGCGACCGATGCTTACGTCGGTGCCTTCGAAAAAACAGAGCGACGGATAGAGATAAACCGCAAATTCGTTGGGCAAATTGGGCGATGGTTTTACGGGCAGTTCGTAATAGTCGCTATGGCTGTAACCAATCATGGGAACCACTGTGAGCGGGCATTGCCGGCCGTTGGGCAGCCATCGCTCCCCGTTTATCATCAGCGCATATTCGCCTACGGTCATGCCGTGCACCACCGGCACCGGGTGCATCCCTACAAAAGATTTAAAAGCCGTGTCGAGCACAGGACCATCCACATAAAATCCGTTGGGATTAGGGCGATCGAGTACGATAACCGGAATGTTTTCTTCGGCGCAGGCCTCCATCACCAACGACATAGTGCTGATGTAGGTATAAAAACGCGCGCCCACATCCTGAATGTCGAACACCACCACATCCACATCGCTGAGCGTGGTACTGTCGGGTTTGCGTTGTTTCCCGTAAAGGGATAAAATTGGCAAGCCTGTCACCAGGTCTATTTTGTCGTCCACTTTTTCGCCGGCGTCGGCCTGGCCACGGAAACCATGCTCGGGGCTGAAGACTTTTACTACGTCTAGATCGAGATGCAGCAGGTGGTCCACCAGATGCTCCTGACCGATGAGCGATGTATGGTTGGCCACCACCGCCACGCGTTTTGCGTCAAGCAACGAAAGATACTCCTGCGTTTGTCGGGCACCGGTGAGAAGCTGAGTCTTGGCAGTTTGCGCATTTGCACCCGCTGCAATCAGCATTATTGTCAATAAAGAAAAAGAAAGCCGTCGTGCGAAGGTCATAATTATTAAGTTAAAATTACAGCAATGAAATTAGTTACTTTTGCGCCTCAACAATTGAGCATTTGAATTTCGAACTCTTCATAGCAAAAGGAATCCTCTCGGGCGACAAAGATAATTTTTCGCAGCCAATCGTGCGCATTTCGGTGGTGAGCATTGCCCTGGGTCTTGCCGTCATGATATTGGCGGTGTCCATCACCAGCGGTTTCAAACAGGCTATCTCCGAAAAGGTGGTAGGTTTTGGTGCGCACATTCAAATCACCAGCTTCGACCTTAACAACTCCTTCGAGACCACGCCCATCAGCATCCACCAGCCTTTCTATCCTTCCCTGGCCGACACGGCAGGCATCCGCCACATTCAGGCCTTTGCCACCAAATCCGGCCTTATCAAAACCGACGATCAAATTCAGGGCATCGTGATGAAAGGAATTTATAAAGATTACGACTGGTCGTTTTTCGATGATAAAATTATTGCAGGCACGAAATTTACTATTACCGACAGCACACGCAACGACAGCATCCTTATCTCATCAAAGATTGCCGACAAGCTGGATTTTAGTCCCGGCGACGCTGTGCGTGTTTACTTTATCAATCCCGACGAAGTGACGCCGCGCGGGCGCAAGTTTGTGGTGGCCGGCATTTACGAAACCGGCCTCGAAGAGTTCGACGACCTCTACATCATCGGCGACATTCACCACATCCAGCGGCTCAACAACTGGGCCGACGACCAGATCAGCGGCTTCGACGTGTTTGTGGACGATTTTAGCAAACTCGACAAGATGTGGGAAAAGGTGTACAACGCCATCGGCTTTGAACTCAACGCCACCTCTATAACAACACTCTATCCACAGATTTTCGACTGGCTCAACCTGCAGGATATGAACGTGATCATCATCCTGGTGCTGATGATTGCCGTGGCAGCCATCAACATGATTTCTACTTTATTAATATTAATACTCGAAAAAACCAACATGATCGGGGTGCTGAAAGCCCTTGGGACAAAAAACGTTTCGGTGCGCCGGATATTCATGTACCACGCCTCGTTCATCATCGGGCGGGGGCTGCTTTTTGGCAACCTGCTGGGCATCGGGCTGGCGCTGGCACAACAGCATTTTCATATTTTCCGTCTCGACCAGGAATCGTATTATGTGCCGTATGTCCCCATCAGCCTGGACGTGCTGCCCGTTGTGCTGCTCAATGCAGGCACGCTGGCAATTTGTCTGTTGTTTTTGGTGGTGCCTTCGCTGGTGGTAAGCCGCATCACTCCCGTAAAAGCCATCCGGTGGGAATAAGAATTCGTCTCGTTTTTACTTTGTGGATTTTCCAGGATAAATTATTTGGATTTGCGCCACAGTTGCGGCATCCGCGATTTGCCCAGCACCTGGCTGCCCGGCACCAGGCCGCCGTAGCTAACTGATTTCACCTCCTCAACCGAATAAAAGGCATTGGGGTTAAACCGATCGATGATTTCTATCAGCGACTTGAGTGTTTTGCGCGGGATAACGGTGAGGATTACCTTTACGCTTCCACGGCTGCCCATGGCGTCCATCATAGTAAGTCCATAATTTTCCTGTTTAAGAAACTCAACTAGTTTGGAAGTGTCCTTCGACGGAATGATGCGCACCACCACAGTTCCCAAAGAAAGGCGTTCCTCGAGGATGATACCGATGTAGTTACCGGCGGCAAAACCGGCACCATAAGCGAGGTAGTAAAGCACGTTGTCGAGCTGTTGGATAATCTGCCCCACTGCAAGCAGCCAGATGATGACCTCAAAAAAACCTAAGAATGGAGCCAGATACCTAAAGCCCTTCGATACAAAGATCAGTCGCACGGTGCCAATGCTCTGGTCGGCAATACGTGATAAAAATATCAAAAACGGTATGACGACCCAGGTAAACCAGGGCGAATCGCTCATCAGGAAACCTATATCCATATTTTTTTTGTTTTTAAAATAATTGGCTGCAAAAGTAGACATTAGCAAATAGAAGCACAGCAAATAATATCAAACAAAGGAAGGGAAAACGAAAGAAAGAGCTTATTACTGAAACGGTTGCACGATGACTGACCTCCCACCATGGATGTGCAGCGGCATCAAGCTGTGATTGCAAAACGGTATCGGTCAGAAAATAAGGCGGCCTCACAATCCTTTAATAAATTCATTAAACAATAATACAATACCTGATTTTGAGTTTCTTTCGACAAAATGCGGTGTGAACAATATGCAGGATTTTGCCCCATCAAGAACATGGTGTCATAAAAGTCACGGCCTTTTTGCCGTGATAATAATGCTGAGATTTTCATTGCACAAAGTACTTGGTCGCTGGGCACTGGGAAAGTAAAAAAGAAACCACATCCTTTAATGATTGCCATCTTCTGCTGGTATTCAATTTTCTGATCTTCACTTTCTATCTTGATCAAAAAGCGCTCGTTTTTATAGGCCGATAAATTTTAAGTCGAATAGCATCTCAGGAAAATAAAAACTCCGCCTAAAGGCTTTGAGCCTGACGTTTTTTTTATCTCTGGTTTCAACACTCAAGCCATTCATTTTAAGAAAATTAACAACTCCATCGGTCATTGCGGTAAACTCATCCTCAGAAAGGTCTTTACAGTCAAAATCCAAATCTTCAGAAAAACGATCGATACCTTTCGTCAGACGAAGATTTGTTCCTTAAATAAAAACAAGTTTTCGTACATAGGGAGTTGTTGACAAATAGTCGAGCATCATTAATTGGAGATACTCCTTTAGCAAATACTTTTGATAATTAGGGTTTTCGCTCAGGTACGGAGGAAAATAGTTTTTTATAATTTCCAGGTCAATCATGATTTATACTATTACTTTTAATAAATTTTTAACCCGGTTCGCAAGTGTAGCACTTTTAAATCCGTCGGCAAGGGATTGCAACAACTCGATATTAAAGCTCTCTTCGATAAAAGATTCATCCAGACGCAGGTTTAAAAAATCATTCTTCGTTTTATAAAAAGGGTACAAATAAAGCAAGTCGAGCAAAGCTTTTTCGGGTTTAGCCATGAGCAGTTTTTTTTCACCTGAAAACGGTAGCGGATCGTATCCAAAAAATACCTGAGGCTTTATTGTTTTGTAAGAAAATGTTCCGAATGGGTTTTCAAAAGTATTGGTTTTGCGTGTTGAGACACTTGTAAGCTGAACAATCGTTTCGGGGATCAGGCCATAAAAAGCAAGCGCAGAATGCAAACTGATATAGGAGGGTTTGTAAATTTTATTAGCTACAAAAAAGGCAAAATTTGGTTCATGCAAAAACTCGGGGAAAGTATAATAGCCATTGCGTAGTTTTATCAAAAGCCCTTTTTTAGTCCACCTGGTAAAATTGTTTTTGTCGAATCCGGGGCGCCAGGCATAAACCTGGTTGGAAGTAAAAATTGCCGGTGCCGACATGGCGCTATGAAATTCCTGAAACAACATTTCTATTTCTAAATTTCCGTAAAAATGCGGAAAAAAAGAAATGAATAACCAAATCCCCGGATTATTTTTTCAAATGAAGCCCGCACTCTTTCTGTTCGGGCGTTTCCCACCACCAGCGGCCGGCGCGCACATCATCGCCGGGAGCTATGGCGCGGGTGCAGGGTTGGCAGCCAATGCTGCGGAAGCCCTGGTCGTGCAGGCGGTTGTAGGGGATGTTATTTTTATTAATAAAATCCCATACCTGTTCTTCCGTCCAATCGATCAGCGGATTGATTTTTAACAAACCAAATGTGCTGTCCCATTCTACGGGCTGTAGATTTTTGCGCGTTACGGCCTGCGAACGACGCAAGCCACTGATCCAGGCGTCCATGCCTTGCAGCGCTCTGCGCAACGGAACGATTTTGCGAATGTGGCAACACAACTTTCGGTTTTCGATACTTTCGTAAAATAGATTGACACCTTTCTGATTCACCATCTCTTCCACCTGCTTGTGCTCGGGGAAAAATATTTCGATGTTGATGCCGTAGCGGGCATTGGTGCGCTCTATTACATCGTAAGTCTCCGGAAAAATGCGTCCGGTGTCGAGGGTAAATATCCGTGAGCTGCGGTCGATGCCGGCCATCATGTGCGTTATCACCTGATCTTCGGCACCCATGCTCGTAGCAAAAGCGATTCGATGCTGATAGGTTTGCTGAAAATGCGATAATATTTCCTGCGCCGTGGCACCAGCAAAGCGTTGGTTGAGTTGGCTGAGTTGCTCTTCTGATATTTTCTCCATTTTGTGCAGCGGGTTTTATGATTTTTAATAAAGCGGACAAATTTACATTTAAAAAAGGATGTCGGAAAAGGTGAAAGGGATTGATGGTTTTGCCAATGAGCTTTGCTCTTGGCTAAGTTCATATCCTTGGATAAGCCAACGAAAATGCTTCTTGTCATATCGCTACTTTGATCATTTACAAACAAAAAAGCCCCCGCACATTGCGGAGGCTTTTTCTATTAAAAAAATTAAAACTTTAAAAAAAGCTATTTGATGATAAGCTTCTCGATGCCCCGTCCGTTTTGGGTGTAGATTTCGACAAAATAGACACCGTTGGTAAAGTTGTCGGTGTTGATGCGGATGTTGTTTTCATTGATCATCTTATCATAAACCACCTGACCCATGTTGTTGAGGATCTTCACCTGCAGCAACACTTCTGATGCGCTGATGTTGACCTCTTCGCGTGCCGGGTTAGGATAAATACTCAGATCTGCGATGCTGCTGTTGCTTAAGCCGGTAGTAGTGCCTTCGCCAAAACTATCGGCTGACATGAGGTAGAAATTCACCGTTGTGGTTCCGCCATTTTCGATGGTAATGCCATTCTGGGTTGCCGACTGGTATCCCTGAGCATTGCAGATAATGTTGTAGGTTCCGCCCATCAGGTGCAAGGTATAGTGGCTTCCGAATGGCGTACTGTACGACACTGCGCCGTAGTCGCCATTGAGTGCCGTAACCCATGCATCAGCTATCACCAGGTTGGTGGCGGCATCGCGGATAAAGCCCTGTATTTTGCCCTGGATACTTCCAATCTCAACATGTACGGGTTGTGCAACTCCCGATTCGCCTTCGGGATACACGGCTGCTACGGAGAACCAATGGCTGCCGGCGGGGCAGTTGTTGTAGATATAGGACATGCCGGTTTGCATGGTGGCTACCACCTGGCTATCCATGTAGATGTTGTAGCCACTCACAGATGAAGCCATGGGCAACGGAGCTTCCCACGAGAGTGAAACATTGGTTCCGGTTACCGAACAAGAAACATTTTGAGGAGGCTCCAGGAACATCTGTGAACCGATTACTATGGTGTAATCCTCCACTTCTCCATAATTTGAGCTGCCACATGGCTGCGGGCTGGAGCTATAAGTCATGCGCACGCGCATGCGATACTGGCCGGATTGCTGCCCTGCGGGAGCTACAATATTTCCGGTAAATGTTGCGCCGCCACCGTTGCTGGTAAGAACGAAGGTTTCATTGCTATTGCTGCCCAGCTCTTTGTCGAGGTTCCAGTCGATCCACACAGTTACTTTATCGCTGCTCCAGGCATTTCCGTTGGTGACGGTAATAGGAACAGGTACGCCAGGCTCCAGCGTAGTGGTGATGTCGGTGTAATTAGCAACGGCATTTTGCCATCCGCTGCTGTTGTTGATATCGCCACAAACAACTTTTGAGATAAATTCATCCTGGTAAACGGTTGAAGCCTCGCAGTAATCAGTGAAAACTATCGACAGATTGTCCTGCTGGCTAATGCCCATATTTGCAGTCATATTGATATTAAGTACTGCCGTATGACCAAAGGGTGTGTTGGCAGCAGCATGAACCATGAAGCTTGCTGTGCCGGTGCTGCCGGAAGTTAAATCACCAATTTGCTGGGGCGTGGTGGTAAGCACAGATACGTATGAGTCGGTGCTTTGGAGTTGGGCCTTTACGCTAAAAGCATCCGACGAACCGCTGTTCTCGATGGTAAGTACCATCGTAACTGTTTCGCCCGGATCGAGCATACCATTGTTGTTGCCATTGGGATCGTTGATGGTGTACCCGGCATATTTTAGTTTGGGAGCATGTGCCTGTATCGAAACATAACTTTCCCACACATCGGTTCCGTTGGTGGCGCTAAGCTTCAGACTTACGCTATGTCCGTCGGGGATGTCGTTGGCAGCCTCAAAAGCAAATGCGTTGCTGACAGTTTTGGTGGCGCCGGGGCCGATGTTTCCAAAGGTAGCAGCTCCGTCGATGATGGTGATGTAAGCATCGGTGGTGGTCATGGTAACGTTAACGTTGTTAGCAGCGGCCACGCCCACATTTTTCATGGTCATGTCGAGCGTAACGCTTTCGCCATAGTCGAGCAGGCCGTTGTTATTGCCGGAAGCATCATGGATCACATACTCATGACCTACTACATAAGGTCCGCTGGGCGGAATAATTTCGACGTTGGATTCGTAACGCAAATAATTCTGACGTGTCACAGTAACGATCATCTGGTTGGGAGGCAACTGCGGCTCGATGGTGATGTTGGTAGCGCCACCGGTGCTGGTAGCCGTTCCAATGATTTCACCATTTACCGTAAGGGCAATAAAAGCACCTGCTCCGGCTGTAACGGTAAAGATGCCTTCGCCGCTGTACAATATCGGGTTGTGGGTTACCGCCTGAGTTTGTGGTACCTCTGAATAAACCTGCATAAAAGCTCCGCCGTGGTGGTGGAACAAATGATAGGTCACCTCTTTGTTGTTGGTGTTGTAAGGCCAGTTGCTCTGCAACAGGAAATATTTTCCGGCGGCATTACCGAAGGCAGGCAGGAAGCCACGCTCTTCTACCGGAGCGCCGTAGTCGGGCAGGAAGTTAGGATAGAAGTTGTCAAACATCCCCCATACATAGGCATCGTTAACAAAAGAATAAGAAACCTCAGAGGCTGCTATCAAACCCAAAGCTCCTGCATTTTGCCCGGCGTGTGTGTGGCGATGGAATTTCTCGGTAAAACACTCGCTCGACCAGTTGTATTTTCCGGTGAGGCAGTTGATGGAGAAAACGAATACCAGCTCGTTGCCCTGATTATTGGTAAGCGAGTTGATGTGGCTGTTTACGAAACCAGGCTCGCCCCATCCGTCTTCGCCGCCATGGTCGCGGTGTTGCAGTGCAAAGGCTCCATCGTTGATAGCATTTACTACCATTTGTGGTGAGCCATTGTTCCATCCTCCCAACTCTGAAGGAGATTGTGGAATGTAGCCCGTGCCATTAGGGCCAAAATAATTCACCACAATAGAGGTGTTTTGGTTTGAAGACCATGAGTTTCCGGGCGTACCACTGTATATCTGGTTGATACGTACCGGCTGCTTGCCACTGACTTCGCGCCAGAAACCGCCTACCGTTTCGGAGCATATCTGGAACCAGCGCTCGGTTTGCCATCCAAGAGCAGTGATGGGCTTGTTGTAGAAGTTGAAATCGGTGGGTGGATTGTCCTCGTAGTCGAGCATTTTGGATACCATCGTTTGCAGATGCGTAGTGTTTTGTGCGGTCATACGGGCAAAGATGATGTCGGGCATGTGGTTGTTGTTCACGTCGGCAAAGATGTTGTCCGACACACAGTAGTTATTATACATCGGTGAAGTGATGCTGTTGGTGGCACTACTGCCATAATCGGCCATGAGCAACACAGCTACAGGGGGAATATCCCAGGTGTTGTAAGCATTATTAAAATAATTCTCAAGGATGGTGGGCGTAGTTCCGCCGATGTCCTGGAGTTTTAAAATTTCGGTAAGGATGCCCTGTTTGGTACGCCATTCTTTTATCTGCTCGGCATACGGTAACCATTCATCATTGTTGGGGATTACAATCAGGTATTCAAAACCTGCATCATCGCGTCCGTTGGCATTTCTGATGCGCTGGCTGTAATCAATTTCCGGGAGCGACTCACGGTTCATCAGCACGTCCTGCAAAATCGGGTCGAACCAGCGGCTGCGCAGACGGTCTTCGCCAAAATGTCCGTTACCACCTTCAAAAGTAACGTCCAACGAAACATCGTGATACACCAGCAGCTCTTTAGTTACAGGATTGTACTGAAAAGGGGTAACACCAAGAATCACCACATCAACGCCACGTATCTGCGTAGGCTCCGAAAGTTGGAATGGGTTGGCCGGGTAAAAGGCATTCTGTGTGTAGATTCTCTCGTTTTTCGCGTACTTCAAGGGGCTGTCGTCGGTATCCAGAGGGATAGGCGGCGCGGGAGCCAGCTCTACGTTCTGGATAGATTGTATCCGGTAGTTCAACACGCGCAAACGTGCTTGTGCACCTTGCGGAACAGCTACAAAGCGGCTATAACCAGGTACGTTGGGTGCCCCTTCGTTGTTGGGCAGGAAATTGCCTGGCGCAAAAATCATCTGCATCATCTCGCCATCTACATCCAACTGGGTAAGTTCGAATTCGTTGATGGTAAAGTTAGCTTCTACACCAGTGGTACTTTCGCTCACGAGCGAGAGTCCCGGGCTGCCCCAGGAGCCTTCGTACTGATACGTCTGTGCCTGAAGGCCTGCAAAGGTGAAAAGCATAAACGCCACAAGCATGTAGCTCAGGCGTTTCCGTAAAAATGTAAATACATGCATGAAATTAGTGTTTTGAGTTAATAATACTAAATAATTTTTCAGGTAAAAAAATATCATTTGTTAAAAGTTCACTCGTAAATAAATTAGTTTGCTAAAATAATATAAAATACGTTTATGCTTCATTTTCTAAAAAAAATCTTTCTGTTTTTAATCCAAAGTATTTTGTTTTTGTAAGAAGAAAAATACTCATACAAATTTAAAAACAAAAAGGGAACCCCCTTTACAGGGATTCCCTTTATTAATATGCTGTTGCAAACACATCAACGCGCTATTTGCGGATAATCACTTTTTGAGCGGTATTTATCCGGGAGCCTTCCACTTTGAGGAAGTACATGCCGGGCGCCAGTTGCGAAGCATCTATCTGCGTGGTAGAAGTGCCATTTACCTGCACCTCCGAACGCGAATAAACAGTTTTGCCAATGGCATTCACCAAAGTAAGTGTTACATTGTCGTTGCCGTTAAGGCGAATAGTAAAGTTGTCGTTAGCGGGATTGGGATAGATGCTCATCTGGCTCTGGTCGGTTTCGTCGATACCGGTGCAGTCGTTGATGGTGATGACAAAGGCCTCCGACCAGGCACCTTCGCCACAGTCGTTTACGCCTCTCACCATCAGGTTTGCTGTTCCCATGTAGTCATCGCTAAAGGAAACTTCGCAACTCTCGCCGCTGACGTTGAGGGTAGCTGCTTCGGATGGTTCTATCATCCATGTGCTGCTGCTGCTTTGCGCAATGGCTGCCACGCTGTATTCTTTCGTGGTGCCTTTGCAAACTTCAGCAATACCGGTAATATTTTGCGGCTGTCCGGGCAGCGCTATCAACACGACGCTTAGCGCCTGTGAGAAAGCGCTTTCACCGCACTCGTTCAGTGCTTTCAGATGTACCATTGCATCACCATTAAAATCAGTTGCCCAGGCTACTTCAGCGTTCGTGCCGTCGGCAGTAATAGTACCTGCTTCTGGTGGTAATAGCTCCCACACATATTCGGTGGCGGCTGCAGCGCCAGCGGTGGTATAAGTGGAGCTTTCAGTGCCCTGGCACAAATTGGTAGCACCTTCAGGCGCAGCCGGGATGCCCGGAAGCGATTTGATAACAATAGCCAGCGGAGCAGAAAACTCACCCTGGCCACAGTCGTTCGCTCCTTTTACGGTAAGCAACACCTCACCTGTCCAGTTGTTATCCCACGTAATTTCTATCTCCATCCCTTCGCCGGCAATGGTACCCGCATCGGCGGGAGCGAGTTCCCACAGATAAGTATCAGCGTAAGCGATAGCATCGGCAGTGTAAACTGTAGGGGCATTGCCCTGGCAAAGATCGGTTTCACCAGCAGGTTGTGAGGCTGCCTCAGGCACCGACTGTACCATTACGTTCAATGGTTCCGACATGGTGCCGGCACCACAATCATTCGTACCTGCAACCATTATCTGCGCAGTACCGATAAAGGCAACATCCCAATCGATGGTAGCAGTAGCTCCTGTGCTGGTTATTGTTCCGGCACTTTGGGGCAATATCGTCCAGATGTAATCGTCAGCGCCGCTCATTATCTCTGTCTGATAAATGGTAGCTCCCGGATTCTGACATAATTCGGTTTCGCCTTCGGGCATCGCACATGCACCGGGTATTGCCATAAAACCCAGGATCATGCTGTCGCTCATCGTTTGGCTGTTGCCAAATATGGTTACTGTAAGGGTAACCTGGCCTGAGGCGATGTCGGCGTCGCTGGGCGTGTAGGTAGGATTAATAATGGCATTGTTGCTAAAAGTGCCACTCCCGCTGGTTACCCACATTACTGTTTCATAGTTTAAACCGGAGGCATTGAGGGTATAGATTTCGCCTTCACAAATCTGATCATCCTGACCGGCAAATACAGCCAGGGCATCGCTCACGGCTGCCGGGAAGTTGATGAAGTCGATCCAGCCGCAGTCGGAACCATTGTTTACCGCCGCGTCTTTTTGGTATCGCCATTCAAAAGTATGTTCGCCGGCAGTGACGTCAAAAGTAGCCTTTGCCCATTGTGTGCTTCCCGACCACTTACCCTTTTCAGTGCCGTCGATGAGGAAACGCAGGAAGTCGTAATTAGCTTCCGAAGATACTTTGTGATAAAATGAAATTTCGTCATCACTTATCACATCCATTGTCACTTTCAAAGAGCTGGATTGATAATTACTAATGGCACCTGATTTGGCACTATAACTTCCTTCGTAAGGGTTTATGGCAGTAATTGTCCAATAAGAATTGCCACTATGCTGCCATTCGTTTTTGCTAAAATCGCCGGTTTCGAAATCTTCGATGATCAAACCTACTTTTAGGCCAATCACTTCTTGGATTTCATACATACCACTTTCGACGGTATAAACCACGCTCACCACCGTTCCAACAGGCGTGGCGGGAAGCACGCTGACATTAAAAGTAACCATACTGCTGCCGCCGGCTTCTAATGTGTTGAGATTATAAGTGGTGCTGTTGAGTGTGATAAACGGACTGAGTGAAGAGAGTGCTGCGGTTACATCAAAGGCAGCGCTGCTTCCGTTGTTGGCGGTTTCGAATACAATATCGACATTTTCGCCCGGATCGAGGTAGCCATTGTTGTTTCCGCTTGCATCCACAACGGTAATGCTAAGCAATTCGAGTACCGGAGCATGCGCCTTGATGCTAAAGGTACTCACCCAGTTGTTGGTACCATTAGAAGCTGAAACGGTAAATACCACAGTGTGGTTATCCGGAATATTTCCGGCGGCTTCGATCCGGAAAGCGCCAGCGAGAAGTTTTATGGCGTTGGCGCCAATGGTGCCAAAGTCAGCTTCGCCGTCGATGATGGTGATAAACTCGTCTTCGGTGGCAAGGGTAGCAATTACGTTGTTGGCATTTTCGATACCAACATTTTTTAAAGTAAGATCAATAAAAACGTTTTCGCTGTAATCGAGCATCCCGTCGCCATTGCCTGAAGCGTCGTCGATCTGCATTTCGTTATAAATGATGTATGGGCCAGCCGGCGGGATGATCTCCACACCTTGCTCGTAGCGGTAGTAGTTTTGTTTGGTAATGGTTACCAACATTGTGTTTGCCGGCATTTGAGGCTCAATTTCAATCGACACAGGTGCGCCGGTAGCTTCGGCAGTGCCGATGATTTCACCATTTACCGTAAGGGCAATAAAAGCACCTGCCTGGGCAGTAACCGAAAAAGAAGATTCACCGCTGATCAGTATTGGGTTGTGCGTTACGGTGAGGTCTTGTGGAACTTCGGAATAGACCTGCAGGAAAGCGCCACCATGATGATGAAAAAGGTTGTAGGTTACCTCTTTGTTGTTGGTATTGTAGGGCCATGCGCTTTGTTTCAGGAAATACTTTCCGGCGGCATTGGCAAACGAAGGCAGCAGATCGCGCTCTTCCACCGGGCCGCCCTGATCGGGCATAAACTCCGGGTACATGTTATCAAACATTCCCCAAACGTAGGCGTCGTTGACAAACGAATAAGAAACCTCCGAAGCGGCTATCAGTCCCAAAGCACCTGAGTTCTGGCCATTGTAAGTGTAGCGATGGAATTTCTCTGTGAAACACTCGCCACCCATATTGTATTTGCCGGTAAGGCAGTTGATCGAAAAAACGAAACAGAGGTCGGTGTTGGTGAGGCTTGGAATGTTGGAAGAGATAAAGTCAGGTTCACCCCATCCCTGTTCATAACCGTGGTCGCGGTGTTGCAGCATGAAGGCGCCGTTGTTGATGGCATTGGTAACCATAGCGGCAGTACCACCCGACCATCCGCCCAGCTCGGCAGGAGTTTGCGGAATATATTCCTGGCCGTTGGGGCCAAAATAATTTACTACTGCGGTGGTGTTGCCATAGGTGGTGGATGACCAGATGCTGCCGGGAGTGCCCTGATAAATGGCGTTGATGCGCACCGGCTCTTTGCCCTGTTTGCGCCAAAAACCACCTACCACCTCCGAGCAAAGCTGAAACCAGCGTTCGGTTTGCCAGCCCAAAGCTGTGATGGGTTTATGATAAAAATCAGGATTGACAGGCGGATTTTTTTCGTAATGGATAAACTTGGTAACCATCACCTGGAGCTGCTGCGCATTGTTGGCCGTGATGCGGGCGAAGATAATGTCGGGCATGCTGTTGTTGTTCACGTCGGCGTAAATATTGTCGGACGCGCAGTAGTTGTCGTAAATGGGTGAAATTATGGTGTTGGCAGCGTTGGTGCCGTAGTCGGCAAGCAGCAGGATGGCCGCCGGCGGAATCGTCCAGGTGTTGTAGATATTATTAAAATAATTCTCCAGCCCCGTGGCGCTGCTGGTACCTATTTCGTCAAGCGTGACGATACCTGTGAGGATGCCTTGCTTCTGGCGGAAATCCCTGATGGAATCGGCCCATTGCATAAACTCAGGATTGTTAGGAAC
>JAAYIU010000102.1 GCA_012523265.1 Bacteroidales bacterium
AAAATATCGACATATACATGTAAGATGCATATGTTTTAAAAATTTCAACCTGAAATCATACCAGCATGGCTATACAGACCAAGATAATGTCAAGTTTCCACCGACTTTATGGACAGACACTAATTAGCAGGCTTTCGTCAACTGTGTTCAAAAACTCCTTAACAGAACTGCCACCAGATAGCCGAGATAGTTGCCGACGGCATAACCAACGATGCCCACGGTAAGTCCCGACACCACTATTTCGCGGTTGCGCAACGCACCGGCTACCACCGGCACAAACGGCGGGCTGCAGATCAGGGCTGTGGAGGTAACAATTACGGTATCGGCATCGATGTGCAGCAGGCGCGCCAGAAAGATGTGCAATGCCAGCGAGCCGAAAATAACCAGCGTAATGTAAGCAAACAAGGTAGGCGTTTTGCCGCCAAGTGAGGTTACATCCACCAGCGAGGCCACCACCACACTGAAGATCAAAATAAAATACATACCCAGCTCAAAAGTCTTGGGCGTAGTGTTTACCGCCGGCACAAGTGAGGCGCCAATGCCCAGCGTAGTGATGAGCAATATCACCACCACCATCTGGCTGTTGGCCGGCACCAGCAACGAGATGCCGCCGCTCACACCAAATATCAGCACCGAAAGCCCCAGCGCCATGAGCAGTGGCCAGCGGTGGCTTCGGCTTAGCAGTTGCGTGTAAGGGTTTTCACCATCCAGATCGCGCAGTTGCAACCGGCCTTGTGGGCTGGCGAAATGAAATGGCGGCAGAAAAAGCCTGAAAAAACGCTGTCCGATGCTAATGAGAAAAAGAAAATAGACGCCCGACAGGATCATGTCGTAGGTGTGGGTAAGCAAATAAATGTCGTCGGGGATTTGTAGCATAATTTTGAGGGCGGCCAGGTTGGGCGTTCCGCCCGAATAAACTCCCACGAGCATCCCGCCGATTTTCCACAGGTCGGCCATGCCGTGGCCACTAAAAATAAAAAATCCGAGAAACACCATCACCAGCATGCTTACCAGCCCGACAATCATCGAAAGCGCTGTGGTGGCCGCCAACGAAAACCACTGACGAATGTTGGAAGAGAAAAGCAGCAACGGGATGGCCAATGGAATGGTGAGGGTGGTAAGCATTTCCTGCACCGGGCGGCTGCTTTCGGCAATCAGACCAATGTTGCCCACCACGATGCCAACAACATAAGCTACCACCACCGCACCCAGCCGATTCACAAAACGATACCTTTGACTAAGATGAAGGATAAGCGCCGGCGACAAAACGTAAAACAGTATGAGAAGTATCTGAGCAGTCATTATTTCTTTTTTAATAAAAAAAAAGACCAGATAAGAGCGGCAAAAATAATCTAACTACGCCTACAAAAGCACACAAACACCTAATGATTTTTAAAACATCTACTTTTGCGGGTAGAGATTCCAAATAAATAATAAACATAGGCTAAATGCAAAAAGAGAAGTCAGAACAGTTTCGTGTGAATGCCTTCAGCGTAGAAAAAAGTTTTTTTCTAAAATCAAAAAGGGAAGTTTGCTCGGGCTATGTGCCCTACATCGTGGTTCCAAATTTCCCTTCACTGGGATTTTTAACGGCGTTGCGTTTTCTGGAGTGGGTGAACGAAAACCCACGGGGCGTGATCAGTCTGCCAACGGGCAAAACTCCCGAGCACTTCATGAAGTGGACAAAGCATCTGCTAAACACTTTCCATCAGCCCGAAACGCAAAAGCTCATGACCGAAAATGGTTTGTCTCTGAAGGAAAAGCCTGAAATGAAAAATCTGCACTTTGTCCAGATTGACGAATTTTATCCCATCGACCCGCGGCAGCACAACAGCTTTTACAATTATGTGCAGCACTATTACATGGAAGGTTTTGGGCTTGACCCCAAAAAAGCACTCCTGATCAATGCCGATGAGATCGAGCTGGCCGATGGCAAACATGTGAAGCAGGTTTTCCCCGACAACAAAATCGACCTGAGCCTCCGCAACAGGGCGCCCCAGTCGCGGCTTGAGGAGTTGCAGCGGGCATCCATCTACAAAATCGACACCTGGTGCACCCGCTACGAAGAAAAGATAAAAGCGCTGGGCGGCATCGGTTTCTTTTTGGGCGGCATAGGCCCCGACGGCCACATCGCATTTAATACGCGGGGCAGCGACCATAATTCGAGCACCCGGCTTACCGAAACAAATTTTGAGACACAGGCTGCCGCCGCCGGCGACCTCGGCGGAATTGAAGTGTCGCGCAACCGCCTGGTGATCACCATCGGGCTGAATACCATTACTTACAACCCCGATGGCGTCTCCATCATTTTTGCCGCCGGCGAAGCCAAAGCAGAGATTGTGAAAAACGCCATCGAAAACAAACCCGACAACCTCTATCCTGCCACCGTGCTGCAGCGACAAAAAAACGCACGGTTTTATATTACCCAAGGTGCCGCATCGCAGCTCACCGACAGCAGGAATATCTATTACAAAACAGGAGCGTGGACTTTCGAGAAAACCGAAAGAGCCATCTTCGACCTTTGCCAGCGCATTGACAAATACGCCCGAAACCTCACCCTCGACGACCTGAAAAACGACAGCTATTGCGCGCTCATCCCCAACTTATCGATTGACGTTGTAGCTGAGGTGATAAAATCGATAAAAAAGAAAATTGACAAAGGGCTTGAACCGGAGCGGAATCAAAGATATTTGCACACCGGCCCGCATCACGACGACATCATGCTGGGGATATTCCCGGTCATCACCCGACATTTGCGCGACATCAGCAACACTTTTCACTTCGCCATTCTTACCAGCGGATTTACCGCCGTTACCAATAGCATGATGGAGGAGTTGCTCAGCCACGCGCTGCATTTTATCAACAACGGGGAAATTCAGATGATCGAATATCCTGACTTTTTTGATTCGGGATATAAATACAAATGGGACAAGGATGTAAGCCACTATCTGAACAAGGTAGCGCGAAATAACACTGACGGAAAGTTGCGCGGGCTTTGCCACCGCCTTGTACGCTCGCTGGTGGAGATTTATGATATTAATTCGATAGATCAACTGAAAGACACCATTGTAACAAACATCGAGCTGATACAAAAAAGCTACGATGGCGAGAAAAACCCACCCGACATCCAAAGGTTAAAAGGGATGCTCCGCGAATTCGAGGAGGAGCTGGTGTGGGCGCATTATGGTGTTCAGGTGAAAGACATCGAGCACATGCGCCTGGGTTTTTATTCGGGCGATTTATTCACCGAACAACCTGAGCAAAAGCGTGATGTAGAACCCATTTTGGAAGTGCTTAGAAGAAT
Organism: Bacteroidales bacterium; assembly: GCA_012523265.1. Classification (GTDB taxonomy): domain Bacteria; phylum Bacteroidota; class Bacteroidia; order Bacteroidales; family 4484-276; genus SABY01. Next base: position 3,305 of record JAAYIU010000102.1, read on the forward strand.
AAATCCAACCAGGGTGAGCCTGGCTTTCGACCCCGAAGGCTCCGGCCCCGACACCCACTACAAAGTATTGCAAGCCATTGCCGAAGCCCTGCGGCTGTGGAAAAAGGAGAAAGATATTTCGGAGCTAAGGATTATCGGCTATCGCAATGTTTGGTATAAATTTCATCCTGCCGAAGCCAACGTCTCTTCGCTGGTCTCACTCAACTCCATGGCGGTGCTGGAGCATTCCTTCAAGAATTGTTACATCAGCCAGGTAAATGCTTCGTTTCCAAGCTACGAACACAACGGACCTTTCAACGAGGTGTCCCAAAAAATATGGACAGAGCAATTCAAGAGAGTTCAGATGATGCTGGGCAAGGGCTATTTTTACGAAAACAGCAACCCGAAAGTAAGGGCAACCCACGGCACTATTTTTTACAAAGAGATGACTTTCGACGAATTCGACGGCTATGCACGCAAGCTGGAAAAAAGCCTGGAAGGAGCACTTTAGAATTTACGAGTTACGATTTTTGAGTTACGATTGAGGATTTGGAATTGTTTACACCGGCTACCGACGGTTGGAATTTGCGATTTGGGATTTGGGATTTATTTGTGATTGTTTACACCGGCTACCGACGGTTGGATTTTTGATGGCTCTGATATTATTTATTGTGTGTAGCTCATTTGCAGCATTTCAATAACCCTGCCCTTTTGGGCGGGGTCAGATGGTGATGCAAGGAATCCGCGGGCTTTAGACCACCAACTTTTACACCAGCGCCTTACCATCATCTCATCATAACATGCTCTTTATTTAAAAACGATTTCCCAGCCTTATTACCTTATTGTCCGAATTTAATAAGGTAATAAGGTTGTTGCGAGATGTTGATTTTTTCTATTAAGGTTAAATAATTAGAAATAAGGTTGTTATCTTCGCCCGATCACCCAGAGCAGCGGCCAGTTCGCCGGCTCTCCCTTTCTCATGCAGAAGAATGCCTGTCCCGATTATCGGGAGGCCGGGGATGAGGTCATGATGATCTGGAATTCAACGAAGCTGGATGGAATTTGCCTACTTTTGAAAATCTTTTTTTCGACAATAAATCCTGAGGTCCGAAAAAGAAACCAAAAGGCATTATTATGAAACAGTTCAGAGGATTTATCCGCAAAGAGTTTTATCACATCTTCCGCGACTACCGCACGGTGCTGATCCTTTTTGGTATGCCGATAATCCAGCTTTTGCTTTTTGGCTATGCCCTTACCAACGACATCCGCAACGCCGACATCGCCATCCTCGACAAGTCGCACAACGAACTCACCCGGCAGCTCACCCACAAAATCACCTCGTCGGGATATTTTCGTCTGGCGCTCGACCTGCGCAGCGAATCGGAAATAGAGCAGGCTTTCAAAAGCGGGAAGGTACGGCAGGTCATCATCTTCGAGAACGACTTTGCCCGAAAGGCAGAAACCGAAGGCAACGCGCAGATTCAGGTGCTTGCCGATGCTTCCGACCCCAACGCAGCGCGCATCCTCACCAGCTACCTCAGCGGCATCGTCGCCAGCTTTCAGCAAGAACTTCTGGCCGACCGGCAACTGCCCATAGAGATTACGCCGCAGGTAAAAATGCTTTATAATGGCCGGATGGAAAGCGTGATGATGTTTGTCCCCGGCATTATCACCGTGCTGCTGCTGCTCATCGGCGCCATGATGACCTCCATCAGCCTGGCACGCGAAAAGGAAATGGGCACCATGGAAGTGCTGCTGGTGTCGCCGTTGCGCCCGGTGCAGATCATCCTGGGCAAAGTGGTACCGTATGTGCTCATCGCCCTGGCCATTGCCATCGTTGTTCTGTTTTTGGGATATTTCGTTTTTGATGTGCCCATTCGCGGCAGCCTGGTACTGCTGATGTTTTACAGCATCCTTTACATCATTTTGGCTTTGTCGCTGGGCATCCTCATCTCATCTCTGGTGAGCAGTCAGCAAGTGGCTATGATGTTCTCGATGGTGGCGCTGCTGCTACCCACCATTATGCTGTCAGGATTTATCTTTCCGCTCGAAAACATGCCCTGGCCGCTGCAGTGGTTCGCCAATATAATTCCGGCCAAGTGGTTTATCAACATCATCCGTGGCGTGATGCTAAAGGCTGTAGGCATCGGTATCCTGTGGAAAGAAACACTGATTATGGTAGCGATGATCGCCCTGTTTATTGGTTTGAGTATTAAAAAATTTAAAATACGACTGGATTGACGATTTACGATTGACGATTTTAGTAATTTGCAAAATATTGGAACGTAGAGACGCACAGCCTGCCACGCCACAGCGGGGGCCGTGCGCCTGGAAATGTAAAATGAATATCCAATCCTGAATATCGAATCTTGAATCTTGAATTTAAATCCCATGCAGGCAACGTACATCCGTAGAGAAGAAAGAAAAGGGTAAATTAGCCAATTGAAAAAAAAGAGATACAGCGTAAATGAAGATAGAGAAATTGAAACCCAAAAAGGCGCTGAACAAAGCCTTTTTGAAAGTAAAACCCAACAGGATCGAAATTGAGCATTTCAAGGCGAACCTCATCCAGTTGCTCGACCGCACCAACGACACGGAATCGGAGGAGTTTCATAAAAACCTCGTCAGCGATTTTCTAAAAAAAACCTATTACGACCCCAACCATTTTATTAATACCAAAGGCCGCAACGACCTGGTAATCCATAATGGCGACAAGGCAAAAAGCTCGGTGGGCGTAATCCTGGAAGCAAAAAAGCCGACCAACAAATGGGAGATGGTGCGGCCACCGGCAGCGGGCGACACGCCGGAGCAAAGAATGGTGAAGCTGAATGTAAAGGCGTTTCACGAATTGGTGCTCTACTACCTGCGGGAAAGGATAACAGAGAAAAATCCGGAGGTAAAACATTTGGTGATTACCAATATCAACGAGTGGTTCATTTTCGACGCCAACACTTTCGACCGGCTTTTTGCTCAAAACAAAAACCTGGTAAAGCAATTCCGGGATTTTGAAGGCGGGCGACTGGCAGGCATTAAAACCGATTTTTTCTATAAAGAGATCGCCGAACCATTTATTGCCGACATCAAAACCGAAATTGAGTTTACCTACTTCAACTTGCTGGATTATCAGAAGCCGCTGCGCAATGAGAACAAACAGGATGATAACGAGCTGATTTCACTTTTTAAATTGCTCTCGCCGGAGCATCTTTTAAAACTTCCTTTTGCCAACGACAGCAATACGCTCGACAAGCGCTTTTACAGCGAAATGCTGCACATCATCGGTTTGAATGAAACCAAAGAGGGCAGCAAAAAACTTATTGGCCGCAACAAGGAGGACCTGCGAAACAGCGGAAGCATTCTGGAGGATGCTATGATTCAGCTGGACAGCCTCGACAAAATAGGCCGCCTGGAAAAGCCGCGTCAATTTGGGGAGACCCACCAGGAACGGCTTTTTAATGTCGCGCTGGAACTCTCCATCACATGGCTGAACCGGATTCTGTTTTTGAAGCTGCTCGAAGCCCAGCTCATCACCTATCACGACTCGCCGCGCAGCAGCGGGAAAGGCGATGAATCCTATGCCTTCCTCAACATTAAAAAAGTAAAAAGCTATGACGATCTGAACAGCTTGTTTTTTCAGGTTTTGGCCAGGAAATCTGATGAACGAAACCCCGATGTAAAAAAGGTTTTTGAGAAAGTCCCTTACCTCAACTCATCGCTTTTTGAGCCAATGGAAATCGAGCAGGTCACTTTATTTATCAGCAACCTGAGGGACGACAAAACAATTCCTATCCTGCCGTCCACCGTTTTGAAAGACGAACACGGCAAAAAGCGGACGGGGAGCCTCAACACGCTGGAGTATCTGTTTGCGTTTTTGAGTGCGTACGATTTCAGCAGCGAAGGCTCGGAAAAAATTCAGGAAGAGAACAAAACCCTCATCAACGCCTCGGTGCTGGGATTGATCTTCGAAAAGATAAACGGCTACAAAGACGGTTCGTTTTTCACGCCGGGCTTCATCACCATGTACATGTGCCGCGAAACCATTCGCAAAGCGGTGGTGCAGAAATTTAATGAAACAAAACATTGGAACTGCAAAAATCTCGACGATCTCTACGATAAGATCGACGACCGCCGGGAAGCCAACGAAATAGTAAACAGCATCAAAATTTGCGACCCGGCCGTAGGCTCGGGACACTTTTTGGTGTCGGCGCTCAACGAAATCATCGCCGTAAAAAACGACCTGAGAATCCTGCAGGACCGCGACGGCAAACGCCTGAAAGAGTATCAGGTAGAGGTGGTGAATGACGAACTGATCGTGACCGATGACGACGGCGAACTGTTCGGGTACAACCCAAAGAGCAAAGAGAGCCAGCGCATACAGGAGGCGCTTTTTCACGAAAAGCAAACCATCATCGAAAACTGCCTTTTTGGGGTTGACATCAATTCCAATTCGGTAAAGATTTGCCGCCTGCGGTTGTGGATTGAGCTATTGAAAAGCGCCTATTATAAAAATGCCACCGAGCTGGAAACCCTCCCCAATATCGACATCAATATAAAATGCGGCAACTCATTGGTGAGCCGTTTTGCGCTGGATGCCGACCTGAAACAAGCGCTCAAAAGCAGCAGGTGGTCCATCGACAGCTACCGGATAGCCGTGGCCACCTACCGGAACGCCCAAAACAAAACGCAAAAAAGGGCCATGGAACGCCTGATTGCCGACATCAAATCGGATTTCAGAAGTGAGATTTCGAGAAACGATCCGAAGATAAAAAAGCTGAACAAACTTTCGGGTGAACTTTTTCAAATGTCAACACAGCACCAGCTTTTTGAAATGAGCGACAAAGAGAAAGCCGACTGGAACCTAAAAGTAGAGACGCTTACCCAACAAATCAAAAAGCTGGAAGCCGAAATAGAAGCGATAAAAGCCAACAAGATTTATGAAAACGCTTTTGAGTGGCGCTTTGAATTTCCCGAAGTACTCAATGAGGGCGGGGACTTTATTGGTTTTGATGTGGTGATTGGGAATCCGCCGTACATCAGACAGGAGGAAATTAAGGAACAAAAACCGTATTTTAAAGCTCAATTCAAACTCTATACCGGCACAGCGGATGTCTATATTTTTTTTATTGAAAAAGGATTTGCTTTATTGAAAGATAAAGGAGTATTCACATTCATTATGCCCAATAAATTTATGCAATCAGGATACGGGAAACCTGCCCGAAATTTTTTATTGAAACAAAACCTCATTGAAATTATTGACTTTGGCGATTTTCAGGTTTTTGATGAAGCAACAACCTACCCATGTATTTTAATGGCGAGTAAAGAATCTGCTAAAGGAGCTTTTAGAACAGCGAAAATCAACACACCTAATTTTATCACTAATTTCCCTGCCTACGTGTCAAATGTGGCCAATACAATAAAACATAACTCGCTTAGCGATGAAACTTGGGTGGTTTCCAACGCTCAAGATCAAGGCCTTTTGCAAAAAGCAATTTTAAAAGGTAAAAAGCTGGAGGATTATGTTGAGGAAGGTGCGAAAAGAGGCGTTCTAACAGGTCTAACCGAAGCATTTGTAATTGATGAAGCAACTAAAGACCGGCTAATAAAAGAAGATTATAAAGCTGAAAGTTTGATCAAGCCATTTGTTTTAGGTAGAAATATAAAGCCATATTCAGGTGTGGAAATAAGTTATTGGTTGATTTTAGTTCCTAAAGGCTTTACTATCAGGAGGAATCTTGAAGTAGATAATAAATACTATTTAAGCGAGCCTACTCCAAGATACGGCACTATGGAATATGATGATGCCTGGGGATGGTTTTATTCAAACTATCCTTCAATTGCAAGATATTTATTAAATCATAGGAGTAAAGCTGAGAAACGAACAGACAAAGGAGACTTTTGGTGGGAATTGAGATCCTGCGATTATTATGACAAATTTGAAAACCCAAAGATAATGTATCAGGTGCTTCAGGTAAAGCCGTGTTTTATTTATGATGAAGAAGGTTTGTATTGCAATAACTCCATGTGGTTTATTCCTTCTGACGACAAAGTTCTCTTGGGGATTTTGAACTCAAAGATGGGCTGGTGGCTTATTTCAAAGTATTGCACAGCCATTCAAAATGGCTATCAACTCATTTGGAAGTATTTTAGTCAAATCCCGATAGCAATTGAAAATGGAGAAATAAAGAAGAAAGTCGAGGTTTTAGTGGACATGATTTTAGAAACAAAAAAACATAATCCTTCTGCTGACACCACCGCCCTCGAAGCCCAGATAGACCAATTGGTTTACCAGCTTTACGAATTGACCGAAGAAGAAATTGAAATTATTGAAAACGCATAAACCAGGAACACGGATGACACGGATTTTGCTGATTTACGCGGATAAAGAAAAAACAGTGCAAATCCCCCGCTTAAGGCGGGGCAGGCTGTTTAATCCGTGTCATCTGTGTTCTATTCCGGCATGTGATGAAGAGAAGAAGCTCGGAAGTAGAAAGGAATTTTGAATTAAAAAATAAATCTCGAATCTTGAATTTTGAATTATTAAAAGTAGGATGAGGACGATCATTTTTTTGCTGCAAAAGGAGTTTATCCAGATTTTCCGCAACCGCACGATGCTGCCCATCATCTTTGTGATGCCGCTGGTGCAACTGCTCATCCTGGCCTACGCTACCACTTTCGATCTCAAAAACATCAACACGGTGGTGGTGGACCACGACCGCTCGGTTAGCTCGCGCGAGATGATCCGCAAGTTTGAAGGCTCCTCGTTTTACACCCTCCGCAGTTACGCCGACAGCTACCAGCAAGCGGAACAAATGGTAGAAAAAGGCCTGGCCGACCTGATTATAGAAATACCGCCCAACTTTGAAAAAGAGCTGAACAACGAAAAACGGGCGGAGGTGGGGCTGGTGATCAACGCCATCAACAGCAGTTCGGCGGGATTGATAAATGCCTACACCAGCGCCATCCTCAAAGATTACAACCTGGCGCTGGTGACCTCACACATGGGGCGGCGCCCGGTGATGCCCATCGACGTTACCTATTCGTATTGGTACAACCCCGGCCTCGACTACAAAACCTACATGGTGCCGGGCATACTGGTGCTGCTGGTGACCATCGTCGGGTTTTTCCTTTCGGGGATGAACGTGGTGCGCGAAAAAGAGACCGGCACCATCGAGCAGCTCAACGTAACGCCCATCCGAAAGTACCAGTTCATTGCCGGCAAGCTGCTGCCTTTTTGGATCATCGCCATGTTTGAGCTGGCTTTCGGGCTGTTGTTTGCGCGGCTGATTTTCGACCTGCCCATCGTGGGGAGCCTCTGGCTTATCTTTGGCGTGGCCTCGGTTTTTATGCTGGCAATCCTCGGCCTGGGACTTATTATTTCCACCCTCTCCGACACCATGCAGCAGTCGATGTTTCTCACCTGGTTTTTTATGGTAGTCTTTATTTTGATGAGCGGCTTCTTTACGGCCATCGAAAGCATGCCCGAGTGGGCGCAAGCCATCAACGTCATCAACCCGCTGGCGTATTTCATCCGCATCATCCGCATGGTGACGCTCAAAGGCTCAGGACTTGCCGACATCCTTCAGCCGGTGGCGGCGCTGGCCATCTTCGGGGTAATTACGCTCTCGCTGGCCGTGTGGCGCTATCGCAAGGTGGCGTAGGAATAATTGATTCTTTCAATCTACGGAGCATAAATGCCCGGGCTACGGATTTAATAAATGGGCTACGGATTTCCCTGCCTTTTCACGAATAAATCAACAAATTTTACCAACCCGTCGTATAGTCATATCTGTAGATGCGGATTGCAGCGCTCTTGCCGGTGTTGACAGAGTTGTAGATGATGCTGCCATTGAGCTTTAGAAGTGGGTTGGTGGCTGTCGAAATTTTTGAGACGGGCAGCTCCTTTGGAATTTCAAACCTAAGTTCATGCTGGCCTTTGCCGTTGTAAACCGCATTTAGCGGCACCTCCACCACAATACCGCTCTCTTTCCATTCCAGATTTACTTTGGTAACAGCCACCGGACTATCAAATTTTGAAAGCAGCGGAATTACACAAACTGCTGATGAAACCAGATCGCCATTTACGTTCCCGCCCTCAATGCGGATGTTGCCGCTGATGACGAGTTCGGCTTTGTTTTCGGCAACATCAAAATAAAATTCCTTCTCGGCTTTGTTGTTGGCGATGGTGTAAGAAACCTTGATATTATTTCCGGGTTCGGCGTAGCATTCGTCATAAAGATAGCTCACCTGGCAAACAATTTCGCCCAACTTTCTATCTTCAATCCTGGCGCAGTTGGAGCTGATAACCGGCTTTTTGGCATAGCGCACTGCCCTTTCGCCAATTTTAAGGCTGTAACGCACCAACCCCAATTCGCTTCCGGCATTGGCCACATAAGCCGAAGCCAGCAAAGCGTTGCCTTTCTCAATTCCGGTCTGACATTTGATTTTTCGCTCATCAATAAAAATCTCATTCAGTTTTGCAAGCTGGCTTTGCGCCTGGAAGATCTCTTCGACGGAAGTAAAATCATCCAGCAAATCGAGGGCTTTGTTCATTTCGGCAGTTAATTGCTCATTTTTTTCGCGGAAATCAGCTACCAATTCTTCAAGATCAAAAGTAGTGAACGGGTATTTTACAAAATATTGGTATTTAACTTCATTGGTTTTTTTGTTGGCAGATTTTTCCCAATAAAAATCATCAACTTTTGCAGCCGAAATTCCCTGAAGATAATCACGTTTGCCTGACTGCGTGGTAATTACTTCAGAATAACTTTGATAAAGCTGAGAAAACTTGTCGGCAGTAATTTCCTCACTTTTCGAAACCGAAGAGGCAGAAATATAATCAGCAACCGAAGTTACAATCTGGGATTTAACATTTACCAGAGCGTTGGCTTTTGCGTCTTCAATGGATAGCCCGCCGCCGATGCCAATAATCGAACCGCGCTCCATGCTCATTGTCCAGCCGGGTTTTTTCCCGCTATCTTCCACAACTTTAAATTGCGCCACAGCTACCGTCGAAAGGCAAAGTAGAAACAAGGTGGCAAGTGATATTTTTTTCATGGTGCGGAATTAATTGGTTATTGGAAGGTTTTTGAATTTGAAGATGTTTTCTTTGATAAAGAACTTGATAAACTTCACCTCCTTAACTTTTGGAAATTCACAGATAAGCTCTGTATTTACATCGGGAATCAGGGTGGCTTCTATCCAGTTGGAGCCTTTTTTTGAGGCAATCATCATCTGATCAATTTTCACCTCGTCGCCCTTTTCGTTGATGAGCATGGTTTGATAAATCCGGTAAATTTTCAAATCGACATCTTCTTCATTTTTATTGATGAGTTCGAAATAAAGCATGGTTTTTACACCTACATTTTTGCCGTGTTTATATCTCAAATACAAATTATCACCCAGATCAACCGCGTCAAGCGACGAGTAAACCGGGCCATCACCATCGGGTGTATTGTTTTCGGAAGTAACCGCGACGGTGGTTTCGGGCGTGTTGGCGCCAATGATTGCAGCAGCTTCGTTGGCATTATCGAAACATTCGCGGCAAACCGGCGGAACGGAGTTCAGCAATGCCAGCGCATTGGCATATTTTTTTTGAGCAGCCAGGCTGTTGGCCCTCGAAATCACAAGGTCGCATTGTGTGTTGTAATATTCGATGATGGCTTCCTTGCCCTTTTCGAGCATCACTTTGTACTTCCCGCTGCGTGGGTCGATTTGCTTAAAGGCCGAATTGTAGGCAGCCGTTTCGGTGTTTCCGGCACCTTTGAGGGCTTGCGTTGCTGTGGCATACACATTTCCGGAGTAGCGGTCGGCTACATTTAAAACCAATTCCATGTTGTAGGTGTACATGGCAGGCGTGGTGGGCGTTACGTCGCTGCTGATAATCATCAGTTCGGGATTCATTACGAAAAGCGGGGCGTCGTCCAGGGCACTCAATCCGTTCAGGCCAATCATTTGCCGCATTTTGCCAAGCAACATCTCCTGAGCACCCTGTGGCATTTTCATCAACGCTTCGGGGATTACCGGTGCAATGGCTATTCTGGCATGGTCGTCGCTTTTCCCGGAATAGTTTTGTGCGTTTGCAAAGTTGAAAAGCATCATTGCCATCAAGGTTGCGGCTATTGTATTTCTTAAAAATTTCATACCTCTGTTTTTTTTAAAAATTATCTTTCACCAATAATCAGCCAGGCCTCGCCAAGCCCACGCTGATAAATTTTCGACTCGATATTGAAAGGTTCGCCAGCCAGGTATCTGTTGAGGTTGGCGGCAAATCTGCGGGTGTCCATAGCCATTTCACGGCCATTGTGTGTAAAAGTGGTTGGGATGCGAACCTGCTCAAAGCGCATCATGGTTCCGGTGGCGTCCACGGTCGAAAATCTTCCGGAAACGGTATTTTCGGCCATCCAGTTTTCGATGTGAAAACTCAGCATGTCGTAGGTGCCGTCAGCATCAAAATCCTGCTCAAGGTCCACGTCGGCGTTGTCCCAAACCCTTATTACAAGTTTAACTTCACGGCCATTTTTGAACATATCGTCAAAGAAGGTCATAAGCTGGCCATTGAAATCATCCATGTGGCTAAGCACGGCCTCTTCCAACAGAAGGTCGACCGAGGCGGATGACGATGGTGCGCCGGCGCCGGCAACGCCTGCAACCTGCTTGTTGGTGTAAGCATCGAGTCCGCGCAAATTAAAGGAGATAAAATTGTTTGGCCCCTGCCGTTTTACCACAAAATCGAGGTCGAGAATAATGTCCGCCTTTGCGGTTCTTTTCAAAATATCAATAGGAGTTTCGTTGATGGCAGCTCCTGAACTTTTGGATTGCAGCATCGAAATTTCAGCACTTTCGCTCTCGATACTTTTAAGGGATTGCTCCAGATCTTTTAACGGGAATCCTCTATCGGCCATGATTGACCCCATTTTGGTGATTACCAGCCGCAGCTCATCACTCGACTGCAAGGCCGTTTTGTAATCGGGCAAAACCTGCTCGTTCCCGTTGGCATTCACGGTCATGGAGTATCCTTTTTGAATGCAGAAATTATCGCTGGGAACAACCATGAGGATGGGTTTTTTAGCCTGGCCAAACATCAAAATTGTCATCAGCAAAAGTGCTGCTGTAAATAAACTCTTTTTCATATTTATAAATATTTTATTGAAACGTAATGAGTTGTGTTTGGTTTTTGATTAAAAACCGGAATCTAATTTCTTAGCAATTCCTTTTTCTTCGAGATACTTGCGCAACTGATCGTAGGCAACGGAAGCGCTTAGGGCTACTTTGTAACCTTTCTTCATTTTTATGCGGTCGGCTCCGCCCGGCATGCCGTCGGTGGTGCTGTTTACGAAACTCAGGTACATCCCGCCGGCTTTAAAGAAATCATCAAAAAAATCTGCATTTTTTTCATAGCCGTCAATCGTGAGTATGGGAGGTGTGGCTGCTGCGCCATTGCCTGCCGGAACGCCTCTGAAAATAACAGCGGCTACGGCGTTTCTTTTGGCTTCATAAACGGCGTCGTCGGCCTTTTTTCCATAACCCCAGATTTTCACCAGCTTGGTTCCATCCTGGCCTACGCCAAGAGATTGTATTTCGTAATTGTATTTGCTGTCGTACATGGCTTTGCGCTCTTTGCGCGATTGTGCATGTACACTTGTAAAGGCAAAAATTGCCAGAAATGCGATGAATAGTGTTTTCTTCATAATTTAGATTTTTAAAAAATTAAAATTCAAGTCGTAAGCCAAACATCATGCTCATCCCTGAGCGGTCGGTAAATTGATCCGTCCAGGTAAAATCTTCTGTTACTTTGTCGCCATCTTCTGTTTCGGTATCCACATTGCCAAAGGGAGCATAAAAATTAAGATGCCCCATTATCGAAAAGTTGTGGGTGATATTGATACCTAAAATGCCTCCGCCTTTGATGTAACTTGTGCTGATGTCTTTGTAATCGTCAGTGCTTGTTGATTCAACTCCATAGGCTGCATAAGGTGTTAATTCAACAATTCTTGCTAAGCGTATTCCTTTTCCAAGCCCAAATGAATATCTTAAGAAAGTGAAATCATCTTCAAGAAAATAAGTGTCCTCGTAGGTTTTGGCATCAAAA
>JAAYIU010000162.1 GCA_012523265.1 Bacteroidales bacterium
AACGGCTCTGCGCATTGGTGCGATAAAGAACGGCAAACTCGCTGTTGGGCAACTGGTTGTTCATCTTTATCTCAAATACATTTTGCGCCACCAACTGCCCCTCTTCGGTGTCGGAGGAAGTGCGCAGCAATTTTAGCTTGACACCTTCTTCGTTTTGCGTCCATATCTTTTTAAAAATCTGCTCCTTATTATAAGCTATCACGCTGTTGGCCGCGTTGACGATGTGTTGGGTAGAGCGATAATTCTGTTCGAGTTTATAGGTTTTAAGATCAGGATAATCTTTTTCAAAGTTGAGGATGTTCTGAATGTTGGCGCCCCGGAAAGCGTAAATACTCTGGGCGTCGTCGCCAACCACGCAGATATTTTCGTAGCGGGCAGCCAGTTTTTTTACAATCAGATACTGGGCGTAGTTGGTATCCTGATATTCATCCACAAGAATGTACTGGAATTTCTTCTGATATTTCAGCAGCACATCGGGGAAGTCGCGCAGCAGCAGGTTCATATTAAAAAGCAAATCATCAAAGTCCATTGCCAGGGCGCGGCGGCAGCGGGCTGTGTACATCGAGTAGATGTTGCCGATAAAAGGCTTGGCAGCCATCTTATCCTGGCTCATCAATTCGTGGTTGGCGTTGTAATCCTGGGCAGAGATGAGGTTGGATTTTGCCGACGAGATGCGTCCCAAGACATAGCCTGCCGGATAAATCTTTGGATCAAGGCCAAGGTCTTTCAGTATGGAGCGCACCAGGCTTTTGGAATCGTCGGTGTCGTAGATGGTGAAGTTGGAAGGATAGCCCAGATGGTGGCCCTCCGCGCGGAGCACACGAGCGAAGATGGCATGAAACGTTCCCATCCACACACTTTTGGCCTCGGTAGAGCCTACCAGGTTGTAGATGCGTTCTTTCATTTCACGGGCGGCTTTGTTGGTAAAGGTGAGCGCCAGAATGTTGAACGGATCGATGCCCTGCTGCAGCATGTAGGCCACGCGGTAGGTCAGCACGCGCGTCTTGCCGGAGCCGGCGCCGGCAATCACCATGGCAGGGCCGCTGTAGTTGATCACACTCTCTTTTTGTACTTCGTTAAGGTCGTCAAGCAGGTTTTTCACAATAAAATATTTTAGGCTCCAAAATTAGTGGTTTTGGAAGAAGCAAAAGGGAATTGTTAAAAAGATTGAGAAATAGGAGCGCCAAATGTCGCGTCTTGGAGTTGGACTTTACTTCATTATTCTGCAGTTCGATATTCTGCGGTTCGATATTCAAAAAGAATATCGAATCCCGTACGTACGGGACCGAATATAGAATGTAGAAGTGGTGCGATGTTCGATGAATCTTAATTCTCCGAAAAAGGCTCCAAAACTTGCTCTTTGCGCCCCGCGCTTTCTTTCTTCACTTCCCTTTGACAGCGGTGGTTGAGCTTGTCGAAACCAATGGTGGCTGAGTTGGGTGTTGAGCCTGTCGAAATCAGTCGAAGCCAGGGCAGGCTTTATTCTGCGGTTCGATATTCAAAAAATAAAACGAATCTCGAATACCGAACACCGAATCTTGAATGTAGAAGTAGATTGATGACCAATGAATCTTAATTCTCCTAAATCGACGAAAAAATATCAGAAATCGCGATCATAACCTTTGCGTCCAGCGCCAGGCTCTTAGCGCCCTGCGCCAATTCTCCGAAAGCAACGAAAAGAAAAAAAATCGAATTTCGAATTTCGAACACCGAATATTGAATGTAGAAGTGGCTTTATTTTCTATGAATCTGAATTCTCCGAAAGCGACGGAAATTAGAAAAAGGGAATTTCGAATATCGAACATCGAATCTCGAATGTAGAAGTGCCTCAATGTTCGATGAATCTGAATTCTCCGGAAGCTACAGTAAAGAAATCAGAAACCGTTGGTATAGCCCCCCACGCACTTCGCCCCACGCCCCGCGCCACGCGTCCTGCGCCCTGCTGCATGCCGTATATGCACAAGCCATATGGCCAAAGCAAAGGCGCCGGCAGAAGTACATACATGCCACAGCCAATGTGTTCCGTTGGGCAGCAGCGGCTGGCTGTAGTCGTCGGCATAACGGAAAAACAAAGCCAGTACCAGAAATAGCACGCTGATAACCGGAAGATATATTTTGTAAAAATTGGTTTTGATAAGAAAGATGATAGCCGGCAAAAAAATCATCAGGCCTGTTACGAAGTAGCCGCTGTTGATGCGCCCGCTGCCCTCGAAAAGCATAAATGAAAGCCACCGCATCAACGCAAAAAGCGTTATTACCAAAATGAGCCAGGCCTTATGTGGTAATATTTTGAGCCAAAGATAAATGCTCACCGACAGGGTAAGTAATGCGATGGGGACAAAATCCATAAAAAGAAAAAAGTTGGATGCACGAAAAGCATGATAAATGGTGCTGCCGATGCCGCCCAAAGCCATGAGTGGTGCGGCCCAAAATATCAGGAAGGCATATTCGCGGTACCGGCCACGCAGCTGCCACAAAAGATAAAACACAGGGATAAGAAAGGTGAGCGACGAGAAGGCATTCCACGGCTCAACGATGGTGCGGCTCAGGTCGGTCTCGAAGTACCACGGCCCACTGTCGCCCAGGCCGACAGTGGCAGATAGAAAATTTGAAATAGCTAAACCCATTTTTTTTGATCGTAACAATCCCTGCCGGGCTATTGTTCAGATGAAATGACCACACGGCTGGCGCTGCTTGTGCTCCAGGCACCGAAAGCACCAAAAGCACCGTTGCTTATATTTCCGTTTACGTTGGCTGGTGCGCCGCTAAAGAGTGGCGACTGATAGCTCACTTCCTCCTGCAACTGCCAAAGAAACTCTGCATAATCTTTTGTAATGCGCGACACGCTTAGCGTAACTTCGTCGCCCGGGAAAAGCTGCTCGTTTATATCTGATTGATTGAGATAGCCCACACCGATGCCATTGGTATAATTGCCGTTGTACAGCAGGTCGTCAACCACGAATACTTCGGTGATGGTGTCGGTCACCAACACGCCGTTGCGGTAGAGGTTAAACATATAATAATCCTCTGTGGGCGGATCCCATACGTAACATTTTACCTCCCATATTCCGTCCGGCCCCCAGTCGTCGTGAAACGCAAGGGCAATGCTGTCCATCTGACTGATGGGATATATATGCGACGCAGCAGAGTAGGTGTCGGTGCCGCCGATGGCTTCGGGCAAAAGGATGTCGAGCTGGTAATCGCTTCCGATGCGCCCGGCTACGTTCGGGTCGGTGAAATAATTGCCGGAGCCTGCAGGCGTTTCTGTGAGGATATATTTCTCTTCTGCGTTGCTGATGGTTACTTCAGCACCCGACACCCTTTTGGGAGGCTGGTTATCGAAATAGTCGGCGGTGGTGCTGAGCTTTACAAGATGCGCCGCGGTATCCGACGAAAAACGGGCGTCCACCACCAGTCGCGTATATTGCTGCTGGTCCAGGTTAACATCTATCTTTTCGGTGCATCCCGCCAAAGCAGCAACAAGTATTGCGAAAGCGATATATTTAAAAATTCTCGTTTTCGATGCGCTCGTATTTTGCCAAACGCAACTTCTTATATTGCTTTTTTGCATTTGAAAATTTGTCATTTGAGATTTATTTGTCATTGTTTTTATCTTTTGTAATTTCTGTTCGCATCATATTCATACCATTATCCTTTTTATTTGGGCTAAAGCCCGCTTATGATTATACAGCCTTCTGTCCCCGGCCTGAAGGCCGGGGTTAGTGAGCAGCAGGATGCATGGTTCATTATTTTCTTTCGGTTTAGGCGCTTCATTTTTAAAATTTAAAATTATAAGATATACTTGGTATCACCGAGAAGAGATAGGTCATCTCGGCGTAGGTCTGGTAGCCGCCGTCGCCGCTTTCCTGCACAAAATTGATGGCCCAGGGGTTTTTGCGTCCGTAGGCATTATATACCGAGAGGTTCCACTCGCCGTACCATTTGCGGTCGGGGTTCCGGCGCGGGCGCAAGGTCACCGACAGGTCGAGCCGGTGGTAGTCGGGCATGCGGTAGTCGTTGCGGTCGGAATAGATGGGCGCTACCACCCCACCCCACACCGCGCGACCTGTTGGAAAAGTAACGGGCAACCCGGTAGAATAAACCCAGTTAAGCCCGGCGCTCCAGCGTTGGCTTATATCGTAATTGATTACCACAGTGATATCGTTGGGCTTGTCGTAAGGAGCCACATATTTCTTCCCGTCGTTGATAGCTTCAATTTTACGTTCGGCTTTTGATAACGTATAACTAATCCAGCCGGTGAGATTTCCCTGCCTTTTCTGCACCATCAGCTCCAGGCCATAGGCCCGTGAACGGCCAAAACGCAGCTCTGCTTCCAGCTCCCGGTTGAGGAGCAACTGCGCGTGGTCTTTAAAGTCGATGGTGTTTTGCATGTTTTTATAATATACTTCAGCGGAAGCTTCAAACATGTTGTTATCAAAATTACGGAAATAGCCCAGCGCTCCCTGGTCGCTCACTTGCGGTTTCACATTGGGGCTTGCCGAAAACCAGATGTCGAGCGGCGTGCCGGCGGTAGAGTTTTGTCCGAGTTGCAAATATTGTATCGTTCGCGAATAGCTTCCCTTTACCGACGCCCGCTCGCTTAGCAAATACACAAAACCTATGCGCGGCTCCAGATGCGTATAAGTGTTGTAAACTTCGCCGGCGCGAATTGGCTCCCGCTCGACGATGTTATAATTTTCGTCGAAATGATAGAGTGTGTCGGCGCCCACATTTTGAAACATCGAAAACCGCAACCCATATTTTAGCCTAAGCAAAGCCCCTATCTTTTGCTCATTACTTGCATAAATTCCCGATTCGTACGCAAACTTGGATAGGATGTCGTAACTGTTCAGGAAAGTTTCGTCGCCGATGCCGCGCGCTTCGCCGGGGCTAAAAGTGTGATGGATGAGGCTTGCGCCAAAACGGATGGTGTTGTCGGTATTGAGAAACCAGGTGAAGTCGGCTTTGCCGCTGTAGTCGATAAGCTCCGATTTCCATTCAAAGGAGTTGGCCTCGCCTTCGGGAGTGCCCAGGCTATAGTCATAGCGCGAGCGCAGCAGGGTAAAATTGGAAAAGAGTTTTTTGCTAAAAAGATGATTCCAACGCAGGGTGAAGGTGCCGTTGCCCATATTCATACTTGCAAATTCATTTTTAAAAACATCGCGCCCCAGATAGGCAGAGAAAAACACACGGTTGTTTTCGTTGAAGGTGTGACTAATCTTAGCGTTCAGATCCCAAAAGAAGAGCTTGCTTCCCTGCAGGTCGTCGTTGCCAAAAAGCGGGATAAACAAGTCGGCATAGGTGCGGCGGCCGGAAACAATAAAGGAGGTATTCTCATCTGCTATCGGCCCTTCCAGAGTGAGACGGCTCGAGATAAGTCCGATGCCGCCGGTGGCTGCAAACTTTTGATTATTCCCATCCTTCATCCGCACATCGAGCAGCGACGACAGGCGGCCGCCATAGGCAGGCGGAATGTCGCCTTTGTAGAGTTTCACATCTTTGATGGCATCATTATTAAAAACCGAGAAAAATCCCAGCAGGTGGCCTGAGTTGTAAACGGTGGCTTCGTCGAGCAGCACCAGGTTCTGGTCGATGCTACCACCCCGCACGCTAAAGCCGGTGCTGCCTTCCGACACGGTTTTTACGCCGGGCAGCAATTGTATGGCGCGGATCACATCCGTTTCGCCAAACAAAGCCGGAATCTGGTCGATGGTTTTGGTCTCCATGCGCATCACGCTCATCTCGGCAGCGCGCACGTTGCGGTCGATGCGCTCGCCGCTGATCACCACTTCGTCGAGCTGCTGATCGACGGGCACAAGCCGCACATCGAGCGTGCGATCTATATCGAGCACCACTTTATGCTGCTGCGATTTGTAACCAATAAAAGAAAAGTTGAGCGTGTAATGTCCCGCCGGCAAACTCAAAGCATAAAACCCGTAAACATTGCTGCTCGCACCACTTTGGTTTTCGGTGATGTAAACGGTGGCGCCGATAAGCATTTCGCCGGTGCGGGCGTCGGAGATGTAACCGCTGATGTTGGGCTTCTTTACTTCACCATCCGGCTCTGCTGCCCTGCTGCACAGTGTCGAAAGAAGCGTCGCAAGCAGCAGGATAATTATTTTAAGATACATTTTCATAAATGAATTCGTAAGGTTTAGGTGGTTTCGATTGGATAGACTATCGACACAAAATCCGGTTACAACCCAAAGAGACAAAAATGGTGTTTTGTTGGAGATTGAAAGAAAACTGAACAATGTATTTGTCTTTTTTGTTGCAAAAGTGATTGATTTTCTGTGCGTAATGTTTTTTATCGATACATTCATTTTCAAAAAATCATCTTTTCAAAACGCACTGTTTTTAACAACATCATCCTACTTTATGAGTTTTCTTCGCATCATTCTTATTTTCGTGCTGATTGGATTTTCACTTTCCGCATCAGCCAACCCGACTGATCCGAAGACCGACACTGCAGGCACTACGCAACAAATAGAGTGGCTCATCCTGCACGGCAACAACAGCAACAATACCAACCTCGACTCGGCGCTTTACTACTCCAATCAGGCCGTAAAAATTGCGGAAGCAGCAAATCACTTTTTGCAAGGCAACAGCTACTTAACCCTCGGACGCACCTGGGCCAACCACACCGTTGCCGATTCGGCAGAGAAATATTTTAATAAAGCCCTTTTATTTTTTAAAAATCAAAATGATAGCATCGGCATCGCGCGGGCTATCAGCAAACTTGTGTTTGTCGAAAGTTTCTTGCGCAGCAATTACGAGCGTGCCATGGAATATGGTTATCAAAGTCTTGACATCTGGGAAAAAACCGGCAATACAAGCGGCCTGGCAGCGGCATACAACGACCTGGCCGGAATTTTTCAGGTGCAAAAACGTTATGATGCTTCCAATGAAATGTTGCAAAAAGCTATTGCATTAATACAGCAGCAAACCGAACCAAACCAGGGCGAGCTTGCATATGGATTGTCGATGCTGGCGCAAAACCACATGTATCAGCATCAGTTCGACACCGCATTGTTTTACAACCAAAAAGCCATCGACATTTACAACCAACTAAATCAGCAGGTGAGTCTGGCGGTTGAGTACAACAATCGTGGCAACATGTTCAAGCTTGCCGGGCGATACGACGAAGCTATTGAGTCTTACAAACACAGTCTGAAGCTGGCTACCGAAAGTAAGTTTAAGACCATCAGGTCGGCGCTGTTTGCCAACATCGGCCATGTTAAACTGCTTCAGGGCAACTATTCCAAAGCCCTGCCCTACACCCTGAACGCCGTACAAATGATGGAAGAGGCCGGCATGGAGGGAAACCTGGTAGAGAATTACACCCATCTGGCCGCCATTTATGCTGCGCTGGGGCGCAATGGTCAGGCTTATCGTTATCAACAAAAGGCAATGGCAATAAATGACAGCCTCTTCTCGATAGAAAAAGAACAGATCATGGCCGAGATGGCAGCGCGCTACGAAAGCCGGGAGCAGGAAAAGGAGATCGCCACACAGCGTGAACAACTGGCACAGCAAGAAAAAATGCAACGCTTAAGCTGGTATATCGGAGGGCTGATGGTACTGGTATTATTGTTACTCACCGGAATTGCGCTGGGCTTGCGCCATCGGATACGATTTATTAAAAAAGCCAAGGCTGCTATTGAAAAAGAAAAAGAGCGCTCCGAAAAGCTGCTGCTCAACATCCTGCCTGCTGCCGTTGCCGAAGAGCTAAAAGAAAAGGGGACGGCACAGGCGCGCATGTATGACGAGGTGACCGTGCTGTTCACCGATTTTAAAGACTTTACCATTGTGGCCGAAAAAATGAATGCCCAGGATTTGGTGGCAGAAATACATTACTGTTTTAAAAAGTTTGATGAGATCATCACCAAATATGGAATAGAGAAAATAAAAACCATCGGCGATGCCTACATGTGCGCCGGCGGGTTGCCCGTGCCAGGCAGCACGCACGCGCAGGATGTGGTGATGGCAGCTTTGGAAATTCAGGAATTTATGAGAACTGAAAAAATTACCAGAGAGAAAAATAATCTGCATTTTTTCGAGCTGAGGGTGGGAATCCATACCGGCTCTGTGGTAGCCGGCATTGTGGGTATCAAAAAATTCCAGTACGACATCTGGGGCGACACAGTGAACACTGCCCATCGGATGGAAACAAGCTGCGAACCCGGAAAAGTCAACATTTCACAATCAACCTACGAAAAGATTAAACGGCAGTTTAAATGTATCCCACGCGGAAAAATTGCTGCCAAACACAAAGGGCTTATCGCCATGTATTTTGTGGAAGAGTTGATAAAATCATCCGCTGCGAACGATAAGAAAGGCCACAGCACCAACAATAAACCTCCTAAAAATGCGTAATCTGCAAAGAAAAAACAGGCTTGTGCCGCTAAGAAATTTCACATGATCCGACGTATTATTCCCATTCTGATATCCTTTTCGCTGGCACTGCTGCTCGTGCTTTCTGCCTGTCGCAAAGACGACACCATCAACAAAAGCCCGTCGGTGCGGCTTGAGTTCTCGTCCGACACGTTGATCTTCGACACCGTTTTTACTTCCATAGGCTCCATCACCGAACAGATTCGCGTGCGCAATACCAGCGATGAAAAAATCAATATTTCGCGCATAAAACTTGCCCGTGGCGCCGAATCGCGCTACAGCATCAACGTGAACGGCATGGCAGGCAACGATTTTCAAAATATCGAAATCCGCGGCAACGACAGCATCTACATCTTCGCCAAAGTTACCATCAACCCCAACGATGCCACCGCTCCTTTTGTCATCACCGATTCCATCGTTTTTGATATCAATGGCAACCAACAGGATGTCGATTTGGTGGCCTGGGGGCAAAACGCACGCTACATCCTCTGGGACACCGACCGCCCCAATCTGCCACGCTACAAAATTGTGGCCGGCGAAGGCATCGATACTACCTGGACTAATGAACTTCCCATCGTTGTTTATGGCTATGCCGTAGTTGATTCTACCGGCAGCCTCACCATCAATGCCGGCACAAAAGTGCATTTTCATAATGGCTCCGGATTGTGGATTTATAAAGGCGGCTCTCTTAAAGTAATGGGCACGCAGGAAGAACCCGTTTATTTCCAGGGCGACAGGCTGGAATCGTTTTATGCCGATCTGCCCGGACAGTGGGACCGCATCTGGATAAACGAAGGCGCAGTAGATAATGTGATTAATTACGCTGTGATTCGCAATGGGTTTATCGGTTTGCAAGCCGAAACGCTTCAACAATACATGGGCAACCAGCTAACGCTCAGCAACACCATCATCGAGAATATGTCGGGCGCGGGCATCCTCACGCGCTACTATGTGATTGCTGCACAAAACTGCGTTATCGCCAACTGCGGGCAATATGCGCTGGCACTTACGCTGGGCGGCGCTTACGACTTCCGCCAAACACCCATAGCCAACTACTGGAATTATGGCGTGCGCAACACCGCTTCGGTATATCTCAACAACTATTTCCTCGACAAAAACTACCAGCCCGTAGCCTATCCCTTTGAGGCTTATTTCGGCAACAACATAATGTACGGCAGCCAACGCAACGAGCTGGTGATCGACGACACAGTGGCCGAATTTAAATATACTTTCGACCATTGCCTGATCAAAACAGAGATAAACATTGCGCAGGATTCTAATTTTATAAATAGTTTTAAAAACAAAGACCCGCTCTTTGTGGATTATCGCCAAAACGACTTCCGTCCCGACAGCCTGTCGCCCGCCCTCGGTGTCGGCAGCCCCGGAGTAGCGGCTACTGTTCCTTTCGACATCAACGGCATTTCACGCACCGAAAGCCCCGACCTGGGTGCCTACCAATGGGTGCCTACTATTCCGCGGAGGAGATAGCACAAGGAGAGAGAGTTTTCTGATCATTTAAATTTCCCGGCCATAAATGGCCGGGCTAAGGATTCAGAGAAATTGAATCAGAGAAATTGCTATAAATGGCCGGGCTACGGATGCTCACAATAAACCCTTACGATAGAGAGAGACACTGCTTCGTTTTTTTATAAAAAAAGCTTGCTTGGGATGGATAATAGAACAAATAATTTCGATACATTTGTTCCGTAATAGATGGCTGATACTCAAAATGAGGGGAATGGCATTTATTGTAACCTATTATTCATCAAAAAAGAAAGGGCTTTTATGAAAAATCTATTTACAACTAAAACAGTTTGGATTGCTTTGATTGTGTTTCTTATCAGCAATCTTATGCAGGCACAGCCGCAGGGCGAATTCATCGCTACTGTTGGCAGTGCCGACAATGTGAAGAAAATCATCCTTCTCAACACACAGGATGGTACACTCATGTATGATGATTACATCATACTTACCAACTTTGGGCCCGGGACTGTGAAGCACGTTATACGTGTACAGGACGAGCTTTGGGTATCTGACCAGACCAAAGACAAAGTATATCGGATGAGTTTAACAGGTGACTCGCTGGGAGTAATTGGCGAAAGCGGTCTGGACAATTTGCGGGGCATGAACATTATCAATGGGCAGGTATGGCTGGGCAATGCAGGCTCTAACAATGGAGCGCCGGGTTATGCTGTAGTACAAATCGGACTTAACGGCACCATCATGGGCAACTTCCAGGTGAATGGCAGCCCGTGGATGTTTTTGCCTTACGCTGGCAACCATGCCCTTGTCAGCCTGTCGGATGCCGAGGGTAATCCGTCGCAAATTGCCGAATACGACCTGAATGGTAACTTCGTTGAATCCTGGAATGTGCCCGGTGAGATAAAATTTATCCAACAAATTTCTCAAACCGCCAATGGCAATTATCTGGCCGCTTCATTTTCCACGGGTGTTTATCCTTCGGGCATTCATCTCTACGACAGCCAGGGCAACTACCTGCAGATAATTGGCGGAACTTCCGGTGGCGGCGCCAGAGGCTGCATAGAACTGGGAAACGGGAATATACTGTGGACCAACGGCCAGGGCATTCATCTTGCCGATGTAACGGCCGGTACCAGCACGCTGATCTACGATGGTAGCTTTCAGTTTCTCGAAAAAATAACATTCGAGCCGGCGCCCGTCCTTGATCCGCCCACCAATCTTATGGCACAGCTTGATGGCAACACTGTTACATTAAGCTGGGATGCTCCGCCACCTACCGACCTTACCGGGTTTAAAATTTACCGCGACGAAGAGTTTCTGGCAGAAGTAGCTCTTGCGCCAACCACCTACGTGGACGAAGCTGTGCCGGCGGGTACGCATATTTATGGCGTATCGGCGGTGTATACCAATGGCGAATCACCCAAGGCCGGCCCGGTGATGATTACCATCGAGGGAGCCATTTATAAAATTCAGGGATTTGTCCGCGACGCCTACACCAACCTCTCCATCAGCGATGCCTGGGTAAGCACCACAAATACCGACAACGGAACCATCACCGCCGCAACACCCTTTGGCGCTCACTATGTGCTCTGGCTCAACACCGGCACCTATAATCTTACCTGTACCGCTCAAGGCTACCTCAGTGAGACCACCGAAAACCTGGTGATCGAAGGCCAGTTGGTGTACAACCACGACTTCTACCTGCAGCCCACAACCGATGAACTGGCTACGGGAGTTTCCGGCAAAACGGCTACAACTGTACAGATTTACCCCAACCCGGCAAGAGATCACCTTACCGTAATGGGCAAGGATGTAAAAATTGTAGAAATCAGCAACCAGGAAGGCTGCTTAATGATCCAAAGCCGCCGCTCATCCGACAATCAAAAAATCGACCTTAGCACGATTCCGCCAGGTTTGTATTTTATCAAAATCCAAACAAACACCCAAACCATCATTCAAAAACTTATTGTGAAATAACATCGCATGACAGGTACTACAAGCAAAAACCCGCAATACAATGAGATCGCGGGTTTTTTTAACCTTTTTGCCACCAACGCCCTATCCTGGATACTTTTCTGGCACCATCAAGAATAGACATTTTTGGAAGCTGCTCTATCACGGTGGTAGTTCTGAAAAAGAACTGTCCGCTAATTCTCACAAATTCGGCGAATTAACTCGAATTTGGATTTTCAGCTTTGCCTCTATGACCCCATCGTTCAGCTTTAATATGACCTCATCACCAGCGCTAATAAGACCTCATCCCCCAGCCCCTTCTCCTTAAGGAGAAGGGGAGCGCCGGCGCACTGGCCGCTGCTGTGGATAATCCTGGACGCTTGAAGAAAAGCCGGCGTACAAGTCGCTGCTGGTGGATGATTTTGGGTGGGAGAAAATGGTGGAAGGTTGAGGAATAAAAACCTTATTTCCAAACATTTAACCTTAGTGAAAAAATAGCACATCTCGCAACAACCTTATTACCTTATCAATTGCTGCAAATTCGTGTGAATTGGCTTAATTCGTTGTAATTCGTGGATTCCCTTGATTATCCGCAAATTTGATGACTTCATTCACCAACCGGGCGCCAGCACACAGTCCGCTGCTGTGGATGATTTCGGGCGAAGGATGAAATTCTTTATCCTCCAAAAATCAATAACCAATAGTACCATTAATTTTCTACTTTTGAAAACTTAAAAAAATGGCAACAATGGCAAATCCTGAACAGAAACGGTCTTTTGGCATCCGGCAGCGCATTGGCAGCTTTGGTTTTGCCTTTAGAGGTTTACGGTATTTGTTGGCAACGCAACACAATGCGCGCATGCATCTGGTGGCCACGATTTTGGTCATTGCAGCGGCTTTTTATTTCGGTTTGGCTGCCGCCGAATGGATTTTGCTGCTGATCGTCGTCGGGATGGTGTGGGCTGCCGAAGCCATCAACACTGCGCTGGAATTACTAATTGATCTGGTGTCGCCGCAAAAGCATCCGCTGGCCGGGCGCGCCAAAGATGTGGCCGCAGCAGCAGTGCTTATCACCGCCATCATTGCAGCTTTGGTGGGTGTGATCTTATTTGCACCCCACGTTATAAATAGGTTTCTTTAATCTGATTATTAATAAATAAATAAGAAATGAAAATCATTGCCGAAAGCGGATCCACCAAGACAGACTGGGTGATTGTAAAGAACCAGACCGAAACAATACGGCTTACCACCGGCGGTTACAATCCCAACTACTTCCCGCCGTCAGCGCTGGAGCAGTCGCTGGCAGAGTTCACACATCAACTGGACGCGGCGCAGGTGGCCTCGATACATTTTTATGGCTCCGGATGTTCTACGGAAGCTTCTCAAAACCTGGTAAGCGAAATTCTGAAAAAGCAGTTTGCGGCAGCGCAAGCCGAAGTGCACCACGATTTGTTTGGTGCGGCGCGCGCGCTTTTTGGGCGTGGCAGCGGCATTGCTTCTATCCTGGGCACCGGCTCCAGCAGTTGCGTTTTTACGGATGGAGCCATTACCGAAGCGTTGCCATCGCTGGGCTATCTGCTGGCCGACGAAGGTAGTGGCGCCGATATTGGCAAGCTGCTGCTGAACGCATATTTTAAAAACGAACTACCGACTGCTGCGCAACAAGAATTTGAAAAAGAATATGCCGCCAAGCTACAGGATTTTATCCCGCGCCTCTACGCGCGCCAGGATCCGGCCAGTTTCATCGCCTCTTTTGTTCCTTTCGTGGTAGCCCGTCGCCAGGAAGATTTTGCGCAAAAGCTGGTGCGCAAAGCTTTTGATAATTTCTTTGATGAAATCATTACCAAATATGAAAAAGCAGGGAGCTATCCTTTGGGATTTGTAGGCTCGATAGCATATCTCTTTGCCGAACCCCTGCTCGAAACAGCTACCGAACGTGGCATGCACATCAGCACCATCATCCGCAAACCCATCGACGCGCTGGTGAAGTTTCACTCGGCGTAGCTGCGTATGAAACCTCCCTATCCCTTATCAGAAAAAGATTGTGTATCCACATCCATCTGCCGGGCGCGTTTTGCCCACAGGTCGCGCGCCAGCTTTTGCATGTCCACCTGGGTATCGGTTTCGTTAGTAATTTCAAGTCCCAGTAATGTTTCAAAAATGTCTTCAAGCGTCACGATGCCTTCCACGCCGCCATACTCATCCACGATAAGTGCAATGTGTTCGCGCTTTTCGAGCATCTGCTCCAGGGTGCGGGGTATGCTAAAATTTTCGTAGGTGATCAGCATCTCGCGTTTGATCTCTTTTAGCTTTAGCGAAAACTTATCCTCGGCAAGTTTTTGCAGCACATCATATTTTAACACAAAACCGGTGATGTTGTCGATGCTTCCATCATAGACGGGAATCCGCGAATAGCGCAGGAATTCTTTATTTTTAAAAAAATCAGTCAGCAACAACTCTTCGGAAGCAGCTACCACTACGGTACGCGGCGTCATAATGGTGCGGATAGTTATCGAGCGCAGTTTGATAAGATTTTGAATCACCTTTTCTTCCGACTGATCGAAAACGCCTTCCTGGGTGCCAATGTGCGCCATGGCGGCTACTTCATCGCGGCTCACCGAAAGCTGATTGTTCTTACCCGAAAAAGAGCTGGTAATCCAACGCGAAATGATTACCAGCGGATAGGAGATATAAATCATCGCCAGCAGAATTCGCGCCGACGGCAACGCCAACTGCCGCCAATAGCGCGCGCCAATAGTTTTGGGGATAATTTCGCTAAGGATGAGGATGAGCAAGGTAAGAATGGCCGAGATAATGCCGAAATAGGCCTGGCCAAATATTGCCACCGCCTGTGCTCCCACCCCGGCAGCACCCACAGTGTGCGCAATGGTGTTGATGGATAGAATGGCCGACAAGGGTCGGTCGATGTTGCTCTTAAGCTCGCGTAGCAAACCTGCCCCTTTCTTACCCTTATTTTCATTGGTTCTGATAAACGACACCGATACCGACAGTATGACGGCTTCCAATACCGAGCAGAGAAACGAAATGGCTAAAGCCAGAAAAAGATAAAAGATCAATAGACCCATGGTTTCTTTTTTATTTTAAATAACACTACTAACCGATTAAATTGATGGCGTTAGTTTTAGATTCTTCACTTCACTTCGTTTCGTTCAGAATGACAGTGGTTTAGGGACGTAAGTGAGGGGTGGGTGGCGGCGAAGCCGCCACCCACCCCTCACTCCCACAAATACACGAAAAACCTTGTCATTCTGAGCGTAGCAGCCTGCCCCGACTTTTCGGGGAAGAATCTAAAATTTTTACTCGGTCAGTATTGTTTAAATAACAATGGTTCCAATCGAAAGTTGCAGGGTAAATTCCTCTGCTGACAATAAAAAGATCATCTTGTCTGAATGTTCCGGATTTGTCCTTCCACAAATAGTATCATCTCCTCCACCTGCTCGGGATGAAACCAGGTGATAGCCACATCGCGCTGAAACCAGGTGAGCTGGCGCTTGGCATAGCGACGCGTGTTGGTTTTAATTTTTTCGACGGCCTCTTCAAGTGTCATTTTTCCATCAAGAAAGGCGAAAATTTCTTTGTAGCCCACGGTGTTCAAAGCATTGAGGTGACGGTGTGGCAGCAGACCGCGCACTTCGTCCACCAGGCCGCCGCTAATCATGGCATCGGTGCGGCGGTGGATGTTGTCGAACAGTTCGGCACGCGGAAGATTCAGTCCGAGTTTTAAAATATTAAAAGGACGTGGTTGTACTTTTTTCACCCGCAGCGACGAAAAGGTAGTGCCCGTTTGGAGGCACACCTCTATGGCACGCTTGAGCCGGTTGGGGTTGTTGCGATCGACGATTTCGTAATATTCCGGATCGAGCAGTTGCAAGCGTTGCTGCAAGCCTGCCAGGCCTTCCTTTTGAAAAATTTCATTAACATTTTTGCGCAAAGCAACGTCTGGTTCGGGCAGTTGGTCGATGCCCTTACATACGGCATCCATGTACAACCCTGAGCCACCCGTCATGATTACGCAGCGGTACTTGCGGAATAATTCGTCGAGCAGTTGCAGCACCTCCTGCTCGTAGCGCGACACATTATAATAATCGTGGATGGAAAGATGGCCGGCAAAATAGTGCTTCACCGTCGCCAGCTCCTCGGCAGTCGGTGCGGCAGTTCCTATTTTCAGCTCTTGATAAAATTGCCGGGAATCGGCTGAGAGGATAACCGTGTCGAAATGCTGCGCCAGCGCTATTGCTGTTTTTGTTTTGCCACTTGCCGTGGGGCCGACAAGCGTGATGAGTAGCGATGGAGATATGGATTTAGGATCAATAGTCATCATCGGTGCCGGACTCATCGTCGTCGTCATCATCCGCGTCGTCGCGAACCAAATCTTCAAATTCGCTGAGCAATTCCTGCTTCAGACGCTCGGTATCGATATCTATTCTCAGATTGTCCCGCAAAACAAGGGTACCTTCCGCTGCTGCAATGTATGGATAGCGACGATGAGGCACCGGTTCCACAAATTCGGTAAGCTCAAGGCGGAAACCATGCAACTGCAGGAAGTCATATTCGTAAATGAGCTTTTGTCCGATTTCTTTTACAAAACGGTCAATCTTCACCTCATCCATCAGGAAAACTTCAGGAATCACCTGGCTTTTTTCATCGTCAGGGCTAACATCCACTGCCATATCTATCAGCGTAATTTCGAGCATCCTGTTCCAAAAATCATCCACGATAAAAAATGAGGCAAGCTCATCTTTTTTCAAATTCAGATTTTTAATCAAGAAGTCGTGCAGTTGCCTGAAAGTCTGGTTGCCTCTGATTTCGATTTCTCTAAAGAAATCATCCTGTTCATCGGTAATCAAATGGAATTTGCAAATATTCATGAAGTGTACTTTTTTTAATCAAAATTTAAACGCACTAATAAACTCTTTTTTTTCAGATCCATTTTTCAACCATAAAAATGTAAGGGATGAGAACGGAAAAAAAATCAAATGTAGAAAAAAACAAGAATAGTATCGGATCACGAATTATTTTTTGTGAGTGGCGTTAATCCGTGGGCACTTCCAATCTCGAGCATCAATTGCCAGGCCTGCTCAAGGCTGTTGTCGATGCGGCCATCGAGAATGGCTTCGCGGATGGCTGTTTTTATCTCGCCCACAATCCTTCCGGGCTTAATGCCAAAAGTTTCCATGATAAGCTCACCGCTGATGGGTGGCTGCCAGTTGCGCAGGCGGTCTTTCTCTTCTATCTCCACCAGTTTGTGACGCACCAGCTCAAAATTTTTGCGGTAACGCCTGATTTTCTCCGGTATCTTCGACGACATGTCGGCCTCGCACAAAGTCATCAGGTCGTCGATGTCGTCGCCGGCATCGAAGAGCAGGCGGCGTATGGCCGAATCGGTCACCAGCTCTTCGGAGAGGACGATGGGTCGCAGATGCAACAGCACCAGCTTTTGTACGTATTTGAGCTTCTCGCCGGCAGGCAGCTTCAGGCGTCTGAAAATGGCAGGCACCATTTTGGCGCCCACAAAGTCGTGCCCGTGGAAAGTCCAGCCAACGCCATCCGCCCAGCGTTTGGTGCGCGGCTTGCCGATGTCGTGCAGGATGGCAGCCCACCGCAGCCAGAGATTGTCGGATGCTGCAGCCACATTATCCAAAACTATCAGCGTGTGATAGAAATTATCTTTATGACCAATATTATCCTTGTATTCGGCACCCTGAAGTGCCACCATCTCCGGAAAAATAAGTTGCAACAAACCCGTGTCGAAGAGCAGCCTGAAACCCGTCGAAGGTTTTTCGGCCATAATAATTTTGTTGATCTCGTCGGTGATGCGCTCCTGCGAAATGATGCTGATGCGATGTGCGTTGCGTGCGATGGCCTCGAAGCTCTTCTGTTCGATGGTGAAACCCAGCCGTGTGGCAAACCGGATGGCGCGCAGCATGCGCAACGGATCGTCGGAATAGGTGATATCGGGGTTGCGCGGTGTGCGGATGATCTTTCTCTCGAGGTCGCCGGCGCCGTCGAAGGGGTCGATGAGACGGCCGTAATCCTCTTTGTTGAGGCTGATGCTCATGGCGTTGATGGTGAAATCGCGCCGCTGCTGATCGTCTTCCAGGGTACCATCTTCCACAATGGGATTGCGCGAGGTGCGCTGGTACGATTCCCGCCGCGCTCCCACAAATTCTATCTGCCAGTCGTGATAGCGCAGCATGGCGGTGCCGTAATTTTTAAAAACCTGCACATGTTCATTTCCAATCTTGCGTCCTACGGCCTGCGCCAATTCAATACCGTGACCCACCACCACAATGTCGATATCCTTGCCGGGGTTGCCCAGCAAAAGATCGCGCACAAAACCACCCACCACATAGGCAGGGAGGTTCATTTGATGGGCTGTATCTGATACAAGTTCAAAAACAGGATGTCGTAGCTGTGACTTCACGAGAAATGGAAATGGTAGTAATTAATTGAAATTGATGGTAATTAGTAATTTTTGGTAATTGATAGTAATTGATGGTAATTGATTGTAATTTGTGGTAATTGATTGTAATTGATAGTAATTGATGGTAATTGATTGTAATTTGTGGTAATTGATTGTAATTGATTGTAATTTGTGGTAATTGATTGTAATTTGTGGTAATTGATTGTAATTTGTGGTAATTGATTGTAATTTGTGGTAATTGATTGTAATTGAAAACGCCCGAAGGGCAAATTACGCACAGCAAATTTCCTCACCCATCTTACTATTTCTTAGTCGCCAAAGCTGATGCCGATACCACGGGCTGTTTTCATCAGGGCGGTTTCGTTATCCACCAGGTTGGGCTGCAGCAAAGCCTCGGCCAGCGACACGCTGGTGATGTAGGGATGCCGGTAAGATACCATGCGCCCAAACTCTCCGGCGAGAACCATCTCAAAGGCCTTCACGCCAAACTGCGTGGCCAGAACACGGTCGTAAGCTATAGGAATACCCCCGCGTTGCAGGTGGCCGAGCACGGTGGTACGGATGCTGTGTTCGCAGCCGGCCTCTTTAAGTTGGTTCATCAGCACGTTGGCAACGCCGCCAAGACGACGGTTTTCGTAGCCAATCTCTGCCTGACTAAGTGTGGAGTAGTCGCTGCCTATGGCACGGGCGCCTTCGGAGATCACGATGTTGACAAAACCACGGTCGCGCATAAAGCGATCGTTCACATGTTTGAGCACTTTATTGATGTCGTACGGAAACTCGGGCAGGATACATATCTCGGCACCGCCGGCAACGGCAGCATTCAACGCTATCCATCCGGCATAACGCCCCATCACCTCGAGTATCATCACCCGGTTGTGGCTGGCTGCCGTAGTCACCAGTTTGTCCACTGCCTCGGTGGCAACCTGCACAGCCGTTTGAAAACCAAATGTCGAATCGGTGGCAGAGAGGTCATTGTCGATGGTCTTGGGCACTCCAATTATGTTCAGACCCATATCGAACAGTTGCTGTGAAATGCGCTGCGAGCCATCGCCACCAATATTTATCACGGCTTCTACACCCAGATATTGCAGCTTTCGCAGCATCTCTTCGGAGCGATCCACAGTAGTCCACGAACCGTCGTTGTTTTTTATAGGCCAGGCAAAGGGGCCGCCTTTGTTGGTGGTTTGCAGAATGGTGCCTCCCCGGTAATGAATACCGGCTACTTCCTCCTCGTCGAGAATCACTATCTCAGTAGGCTCACGCAAAACGCCATTGAAAGCCTCGATACTTCCTACAATCTCCCATTGCTTTTCGACGGAAGCGCGTTTTACAATGGCTCTGATTACCGCATTTAAACCAGGGCAGTCGCCGCCACCGGTCACTATCAAGCATCTTTTCATTTTAATAATCTAAAGTTTTTTTTACAAATAAAAATGCAGGCCTCCTCACCATGAGATACCTCCCGCAACTTATCATCATCTCATGATAACGCCGGCTAATGCTTTTGTGTATCCGCTTTACCGATGAGCATCTTACAATTTGCCGCAAAAATAACTAATCCTAAAAACTTAGCCCCATGCCGACATGCCGGATGTGAGCATTAAGAAATTGTAAACTATACAAATATTGAAATACAGATAAAAAGGCGTTACTTTGAAAAATCATCAAAAACCGGGGTGCAGATTTGAAACAATACATTTTGGGTTTTGATGAAGCGTTCGCCCGTCAAAAGTAGTAAGTTTGCAGGCTGTTAAAAGCTTTCGAGATATTATTAATATTAAAAACATAAATAAAAAAAGCTGCTATGAATAAAAAAGTAGGCATCAGGCATGAGGACAAATATGTAATGGAACGTCGGGTAGCGATCCCGCCCCCGGAGGTCGAAATTCTTACCCGGGCCGGTCTGGAAGTCTTTGTAGAAAGTTCGCCAAAGCGTGTTTTTAAAGAAGAGGAATTTAAAGCAGCAGGAGCCACAGTAACCGACAACCTCTCGCAGGCGCCGGTAATTTTTGGTGTAAAAGAGATGCCGCTGGATTACTTTGAAGAAGGAAAGACCTACGTCTTTTTCTCCCACGTCATTAAGGGGCAAGCCTACAACATGCCTATGTTAAAGCGCATGATGGAGAAGAAGTGCAACCTGATCGATTACGAAAAAATTACCGATGACAATGGCCGCCGATTGATTTTCTTCGGGTATTATGCCGGTCTTGCCGGGATGATCAACTCGCTGTGGTCACTGGGCGAGCGCCTCAGAGTGCAGGGTACCGACAACCGCTTCACGCGGATACAGCAGTCGCACCGCTACAACTCGCTGGCCGAAGCCGAAAAGGCTGTGAAAGAAGTGGGTGAGATGATACGCAAAGAAGGACTGCTCAAAAAACTGGCGCCTATGGTGATTGGTTTCACAGGCTATGGCAACGTGAGCAAAGGAGCGCAACACATCGCCAACTTTTTGCCCATCAGGGAAATCACTCCTGCCCAGCTGCTGACGCTCGAAAAGTCGGGTGACTATTCTGACAGATTGGTTTATAAAGTTGTTTTTAAAGAAGAAGACCTCTCGGCTCCATTGGATGAAAACAAAAAGTTCGACCTGAAGCATTATTACGCCCATCCTGAAGAATACCGCAACCAGTTTGAAAAATACGCTCCGCACCTCACCGTGCTGATGAACTGCATGTATTGGGACGACCGCTACCCGCAATTGCTCACCAAAGATTTTATCGAATCGCTTTACAAACAAGGCAAGATGAAACACAAGGTGATCGGCGATGTGACCTGCGACCCCGATGGCTCGATAGAATTTACCCACAAAGGTACCGAGATAGAAGACCCTGTGTTCGTTTACGATCCCCTATCGCGCCAGGCAACGATGGGCTTTGAGGGCGACGGCATCCTGGTGATGGCTGTCGACATCTTGCCCAGCGAGCTGCCGCGTGAGTCGTCGCTCGGCTTTGGTGAGGCTTTGCGCGAATTTGTACCCGCCATCGTGCGCGCCGACTACAGCATGTCCTTCGACAAGCTCGACCTGCCCGCTCCGATAAAAAGGGCGCTCATCCTGCACAACGGAAAGCTTACTCCTGATTACGAATACCTTCAGGAATACCTTTAGCCACTGCAAATTTTACAAGCCGGGACGGCTGCTATCCGGCAGCATCCCGGCAAATTCATTCATAAATCTTATCCATAAAATTTCCGTAGAAATGAAAAATATTTTGATGATCGGCGCCGGACTTTCTGCGTCTACATTGATCAAGTATCTGCTCGACCATGCCGAAGAACACGACTGGCACATCACCCTTGGCGACAAAGAGTGCGCGGCTGCCGAGCGCAAAATCAACAACCATCCGCGCGGCAAAGCCATCTTTTTCGATGCCAACGACCGCGCCCAGAGCTGGGATGAAATAAGCCGTGCTGACCTGGTAGTTTCGATGCTGCCGGCCTTCATGCACAGCCTTCTGGCTACCGATTGCGTAAAGCAAGGCAAACCCATGGTCACGGCATCCTATGTCTCTGAAGAGATCAGAGCACTCGATGCCGCAGCTAAAGAGGCGGGCGTTTTGCTGCTCAACGAAATCGGTGTCGATCCTGGCATCGACCACATGTCGGCCATGCACGTACTTGACAAACTGAGAGATCAGGGAGCCGAGATGACGGAGTTTCGCTCTTATTGCGGCGGACTGGTGGCGCCACTTTTTGACAACAATCCGTGGAACTACAAATTTACCTGGGCACCGCGCAACGTAGTCCTGGCCGGACAAGGCATGGCACAGGCTATCGTCGACGGCACCTATCAATACATCCCTTACCACCAGCTCTTCCGCCGCACGCGCCGCGTGGAAGTGCTTAACTATGGCGAGTTTGAAGCCTACCTCAACCGCGATTCAGTGAAATACCGCAACGTGTATGGCCTCGACGACATTCCTACCATGGTGCGTGGAACTTTGCGCCGCCCCGGCTATTCGCAAACCTGGGACATCTTTGTGCAACTTGGCCTGACCGATGACACCGTTACCATCGAAAATTCAGAAAACATGACCTACCTGGACTTTCTGAATGCCTTCATCGAACCCGACCCCTGCTGCACACCCGAAGAAAACCTCGCCTTTTATACCGGCCTGAACATCGATTCGATGGAGATGTACCGCCTGCGGTGGCTCGGCATTTTTGACAACAAAAAGAAAATTGGCCTGAAAAAAGCCACCCCTGCGCAGATATTGCAAAAACTCCTTGCCGAAAAATGGGCATTTCTTCCTAACGATCGCGACATGATCGTGATGCAACACCAGTTTGGCTACAAGCTGAAAGGGGAGCAACGACACATGATCTCCTCGATGATAGTGGAAGGCGACGACCATGTGCATACCGCTATGGCAAAAACCGTCGGGCTTCCGCTGGCCATTGCCGTAAAACTGATACTTACCGGCAAACTTAAACTCAGCGGCGTTCATATCCCTATAACAAAAGATATCTACGCACCCATCCTCAAAGAACTCGAGGAGCACGGCATCTGCTTCATCGAAGAGGAAGTGCCGGTTGAAAAATAATGGGTGTCTTAAAAAAACAACAGACGAATAGTTGTTTGCTGTCTGGCAAATTTTAAAAGTCATTAAAAGCAACCTTCTGGCAGTCGGTGTAAAATCCCAAATAAATTTCAATATTAGAAATTCGATGACTAAAACCATCACGAGTTTTTGAGATTTTTTTGGGGTTTTTTTCATCATTCGATGAATCAAATTGCTTGGTTGGGAGGCGGGGATTTTATTCATCGTTTCCCTGCGCTGTTTTTGTATTTTTGCCGATATTTTTATAAAAGTTATGAAAGAGAATTTTAATGTAAATATCAACAGCGAGGTAGGCGATCTGGAGGCTGTCATCATCCACACTGTGGGTCGCGAGGTGGAGAACATGACTCCCGAAAATGCCGAACGCGCCTTGTACAGCGACATCCTGAACTTGTCGGTGGCGCGGCAGGAATACATCCAGCTAAGCGGGGTGCTTAGCAAAATCTGTAAGGTTTTTGAAGTGGAAGATTTGCTTGCTTCCGTCCTGAGCAACGATCAGGTTAAGAGTGACTTGTTGTCGAAAGCTTGTCCCAACTGCAGCGATCACCGCGTGTTGACGTTCCTCGACTCGCTCTCGCCCAAGGCGCTGGCGCAGCAACTCATCGAGGGCGTTGAAGTGCGCCGCGACAGTCTTTCGCGCTATCTAAGCCCCCAGCGATTTGTTGTAAGGCCTTTGCATAACTTCTTCTTCACCCGCGACGCCTCGGTATCGATAGGAAACCAGGTGCTCATCTCGAGCATGGCCAGCTCTGTGCGCGAACGTGAGCCGCAAATCATGGAGGCGATTTTTGATTACTATCCCGATTTTAATACCAAAACCTTTTCCGCTGCCAAAGGCGGCAGCAAACACAAGACGCTAAGCATCGAAGGCGGCGACGTGCTCATAGCGCGCGAAGACGTGACCCTGATAGGAATAGGCGCGCGTACTACACCCGAAGGGGTGGACGTGATCATTGAGAAAATGAAAGAGAAAGAGAGCGTGCATCACATCATCGTTCAGGAACTTCCCGGCGAAGGAGAGTCGTTTATCCACCTCGACATGGTATTTACGTTTCTGAGCCAAAACGAATGTATGGTGTATGAGCCTGTGGTGATGCAGCCAAATCGTTATAAAACCATTTACATCAGGATCGACAAACGTAAGGTGACCATCCGCGAAGAGAAAAACATTCTCGAATGCCTCTCCCGGCTGGGCATCGACATGCGGCCTATCTCTTGCGGCGGCACTGCCGACCAATGGACACAGGAGCGTGAGCAATGGCACAGCGGTGCCAACTTTTTTGCAATGGCTCCCGGAAAAGTCATCGGATACAACCGCAACGAAGCTACCGTGGAAGAACTCAACAAACATAATTATAAGGTAATCACAGCCGAAGACGTGATCACTGGGAAAATCGACCTGAAGGACCACAAAAAATATGTCGTCACCATCGACGGCTCCGAGCTTTCGCGCGGCGGCGGCGGCGCACGCTGTATGACCATGCCGGTGAGGCGCAAGGAAATTTAAAACAAGCTGAAAATCTTGTCAATTCGCCAACTATAAGCCCAATTAATTGTTTGATAACCATGATGCTGCCACTGCGAAAAGAGCTGTTCTGGGATATCGATTTCGACAAAATCGACCTGACAAAACACCGGCGAATAATTATCGAGCGGGTTTTGACGCTGGGCAATTGGGATGAATTTCGGTATCTTCTAAAAACCTATGATGAGCAAACTTTGGTAAACGAAATAAAACAGATTGGCTATCTCGATCCTAAAACACTCAATTTTGTGGTAAACTTCTTCCCGATCAAAAAAACACAACTCAGATGCTACACACGGAAACAGTCGATGGAGCAACACTGGAACTAATCAGGCAACTGCAGGCTGACCCGGTTTTGGAAGGCTTTGTGCTGGTTGGCGGAACAGCCTTATCACTGCAAATTGGCCATCGCATCTCCATCGATATCTACTTTTTCACACGCAACGATTTTGACGCGCAGCAACTTCTCCAACATTTGGAACAGAAGTATCAGTTTCGGGAGCAATACCGTCACATTAACACCTTAAAAGGAATCGTCAATGGTGTGTTTGTGGATTTTATCACGCACAACTACCACATGATTAAACCTAATGAGCACATTGAAAAAATTACAATGGCCTCCAGACCCGACATTGCAGCAATGAAAGTGAATGCCATTGCCGGCAATGGAACCAGGGTTAAAGACTTCGTCGATATTTACTTCCTCTTGAAGGAATTCAGCTTTTCGGAAATAATCTCTTTTTACAAACTAAAATACAATGGCAGAAACGATTTTCATGCAATCAAAAGCCTGACCTATTTTGATGATGTTAATGAAGCTGAATGGCCACGTATGGTTCTTGAAAAAGATTTGACTCTAAAAAAATTAAAAGAGACGCTCATCAGTAAAATGTCACTTCTCTAAATCTTAAATTTCTTTTTGGTTATAATTTGGGTGGCCGGGTGGGCTTTCCGCTACCCCCGGAAAAGACAAACACCGGGACGTTTAGAGCTTTTAACATAACACTATCTAACAAGTTTCACCCACGATGATGCAGTAAAATTAACACTTGCATCCGGTGCTTTGCAGCACACCCGGCACTTTGCGCCTTGCGCCCAGCGCCCGGCGATCTACTTTATTTATTGCCATCAATCAAAACCTGTCACCATATAAATATTTCCCGTCAGTGGTGTTTGCCGAGGCGAAAAGTGGCTTAGCTTTGCACGCTGTTATCACTCACTAAAAAACTTTTGGTAATGAACATAATCGAGAAAATATTGGCCAGCCATTCAGGACAAAAATCTGTAGAGCCTGGCCAGATCGTCGACGTAACGATCGACTGCCGCGTGGCACGCGACTTTGGGGGAGCCAACGTGGTGAAAAACCTCATCGACAACGGGCTAACCATTGACGATCCTAAACGCACCTTTTTCACTTTCGACTGCAACCCGGGCGGCTCCGATCAAAAGTACGCTGCCAACCAGCACTTCTGCCGGCAATATGCCCGCGAAAACGACATTCAAATCTACGATGTCGATGCCGGCATCGGCACCCACCTGGCCATCGACCGTGGATTGATTCTCCCCGGCGGTACTTTTGTTTCTACTGATTCGCACGCCAACATCATGGGTGCTATCGGAGCTTTTGGCCAGGGCATGGGCGACCAGGATATCGCAGCAGTATGGGCCAGTGGGTCGGCCTGGTTTAAAGTGCCTAAATCCGTTAAGTTGGTTTTCAAGGGCGAACGTCCTGAAAATCTCTCTGCCAAAGATATTGCGCTGAACATGCTCAACCTTTTCGGCGCCAACAAACTGCTGGGATATTCGGTTGAGTTTTATGGTGACGCCATCAAAAAACTCACACTTGCCGAGCGCATCACCATCTCCTCCATGGGAACCGAAATGGGCGCCATCATTCTGCTTTTCCCGCCTACCGATAAAATTATTGGCGACCTGGAGCAGTTGCATGGTAAAAAAGTCACCTCCATTTACGCCGATGATGATGCTGTGTACGATAAGGTGATCAGCATCAACATCAGCAAATTCAAAACGATGGTGGCCAAGCCAGGACATCCACACGACAACATCGACATCGAAGAGGTGAAAAAAGTAAAGATCGATTCGGCATTTATCGGCTCGTGTACCAACGGGCGTATTGAAGATATGGCCGCAGCCGCAAACATTCTCAAAGGGCGCCGCGTGGCTCCCGGCGTGGTGCTCAAAATCGTCCCTTCCACCGACCAGGTGTGGCAGCAATCGCTGGAGCTGGGTTACATCAAGACTTTTAAAGATGCCGGAGCGCTGGTCTCCAACGCAGGATGCGCAGGCTGTGCCGCCGGACAGGTAGGGCAAAACGGCCCCAATGAAATAACCGTGAGCACCGGCAACCGCAACTTTGCCGGCAAGCAAGGCAAAGGATTCGTGTATCTTACCTCCCCCGAAGTGGTGGCGGCTTCGGCTGTTGCAGGATATATTACCACCGCAAATGACATTCCCGAAGAGCCGGCAACTTTCGAAAAAACCGGTAAGACCATCCAGGGCACTGTCAAAGAAAAATCCGACAAAAAACAGCCCACAACAGTCGAAGGCCGCATTTGGATCATCCAAAAAGACGACATCGACACCGACATGATCTTCCACAACCGCTATCTCACCATCACCGACCTGAAAGAGATGGGACAGTACACTTTTGACAACCTGCAGGGATACGAAGATTTTGCACGCAAAGCCAAACCCGGCGACATAATCGTTACCGGTAAAAACTTTGGCGCCGGAAGCTCGCGTCAGCAGGCAGTAGATTGTTTTAAGTCGCTGGGCGTCTCGGCGATATTGGCCGAATCGTTTGGCGCCATCTACGAGCGCAACGCCATCAACGCTGCCTTCCCTATCCTTACCTACGATCCGGCCGTTATCAGCGAGCTGGAATTGCAGTCAGGCTCAGTGATAAAACTGGATTTTACTACCGGGAAAATCACCAACACACAAAACGGTAAAACTGCCACCATCACACCCTTCTCCGAAGTACAAGCCGACATCTTCAAACGCGGCGGGCTGCTCGGGTAAAGGGTGCCTGTGGTGAAGGCAAAAGAACAAACCAGTAAAGTAGAGCGAAAGGACAGGCGAAATTGCTTATCCTTTCGCTCTTCGCTTTTGCCGCTGCGGTGAAAAGAAATGCTGGGCGCGGGGAGCGGGGAGCAGGGAGCGGAACGCTTTCTCTGTGGCTCCTTACCTCATTGCTAAAACAAAAAACTAATTTTGCCGCCACACCAAAGCAATAGCACATGAACGACGATCTGCAAGATTTCCTGAAAGCCATATCTGAAAGTTTTGAAACCAACACCCTCGTCAAACTTACCCTTAGCAAAGTGCGCAGCAAATCGGCTGACCTGCGCAATACTTTGGTGCGTCCGGTGATCATCAAAGAGTTGCTGCAGCTTAGCTTCGTGTATCGCTACCAAACCCGCGACATCACCGAAAACCTGTCCATTGACCTGGCGTTACCAAAAATAGAAGAGTCGCTCACCAACGACTTTTACCAAGGCAACCTTTTTACGACGCAGGAAGAAATACAGTGGGTTATTAATAAAAAAGGAAGCTCGCGGCTTACCCGCTCCGACGCTGGCAACACAGCACCGCTACTGCAGCCGCTCAGCCACAACCGCCCCAAGCAGCGCCTCATCACGCCCGAAAATAACATTTACCTGCAAGCGCTCGGCATCACCAACAGCCGCTCGGAAGTGGTGCCCGCCATGAACGATAAGTTCCGCCAGATCAATAAATTTATCGAAATCATCGAAAGCATCCTGCCCGCCTCCCCTCCCACCGGACTTTTTAAAGTTGCCGATATGGGCTCCGGCAAAGGCTACCTCACCTTTGCGCTTTATGACCATCTTACCAATAACCGAAATTTTAAAGCTGTTATCACAGGCGTGGAAATGCGGCCAGAGCTTGTGGAGAAATGCAATACCATAGCCAAACAAAGCGGTTTTGAGGGCTTGCAATTTGTCAGCGGCACCATTCAGGAATTTCAGCCGGGAAAGATAGAAATGCTTATCGCTTTGCATGCCTGCGATACCGCCACCGACGACGCCATAGCCACGGGCATCCGCGCCGGCGCCGCCACCATCATCGTGGCGCCCTGCTGCCACAAACAGGTGCGCCGTGCCATGACGCCTCCTCCGGCGCTCCGCCCCATGCTCGACCACGGCATCTTTGCCGAACGACAGGCCGAGATGCTCACCGATGCGCTGCGGGCACTGCTGCTCACAAGGCACGGCTACCAGGTAAAAACCCTCGAATTTATTTCGAGCGAACACACCCCCAAAAATGTAATGATCGTCGCCGTGCGTTCCGGTAAAAAAGTAGCGGTTGCCCGAATAGAAAAACAAATCGCCTTGCTCAAAAAAACCTTTGGCATCGAATATCATTATCTGGAAACGCTGCTGGCGGAAGAAAAAAATCAATACTGACCGACTAAAAATTATAGATTCTTTCCCGAAATTTCGGGACTCAGAATGACAAGGTTTTTCGTGTATTTGTGGGGGCGAAGGGGTGGGTGGCGGCTTCGCCGCCACCCACCCCTTCGCCTACGCCCCTAAACAACTGTCATTCTGAACGAAACGAAGTGAAGTGAAGAATCTAAAACTATCACCATCAATTTAATCGGTCAGTAATGGAAAAAATGAAAATTAATAAAATCCCAACCTACTCATCTCTAACGGCTTTGCTGCTATGCCCTTTGTTTTTCTTTGCTTAAAAAGCGATAAGCAAGCAGCTTGATGCCATCGGTTATGAGAAACCAAACTATGGCATAGCCCCATACAAACCCTGCCCAGCCCCAGCCAAGCGGCGTCATAAACAGCCCGTAAACCGCTATGAAGGTTGCCAAAATTTGTGTGCCCAGCACTGATATCCAAAGCGCCTTTGCCGGACGTATCGACCAGAATGATCCACGGGTTCGTGCGAGAAAAATAGTGAGATGTCCGGCTACCGACAACATCAGATACATCAGCGTTTGAATATGCGGACGATCGAGATGAAATACACGCTCACCCAGATAAAACAATCCAAAAGCGGCCACCGGCCCTACAAGCCCCAACACTGTGGCAATTCCCAAAACAAGTCGCATATCCCAGACCTCAGGTTTGTTTTGGTAACGCACATTGTCGTAGGCAATGGAGAGGATGGCGCCATCATTGAGTAGAGCCAGCATCACGATCATCACAGCCGTTAAAGGATAGAAATTAAAGATAAGGATGGCCAGCGTCATAAATATTAAAACGCGTAAGGTTTCAGAAATGCGATAGATAGCGTAGCTGTTCATCCGCTGGAAAATGCGCCGGCTCTCTTTGATAGCGTCAATAATTATGGAGAGGCCGGTTTTTGTGAGTACGATAGAAGCAGCGCTCCTTGCCGCGTCGGTTGCCCCCGAAACGGCAATGCCACAATCGGCCTTTTTTAATGCGGGGGCATCATTTACACCATCACCGGTCATGCCTACAATGTGACCGAGTTTTTGCAATACATCCACAATATGAAACTTGTGCTCCGGGAAAACCTGCGCAAAACCGTCAGCCTTGGCGATAGCTTCGCCAGCCTCTTGGGTCTCGTTGTGTTTTACATCGCCCAGGCTGCTGGCATCCATGATGTTTGAACCCATCTTTAGTTTTTTTGCAGTTTCGCGGGCAATATCCAGCGCATCTCCGGTAACCATTTTAATTTTTACGCCCATTTTTAGCGCAGTAGCTATGGTTGCTGCTGCATCCTCGCGCGGTGGATCGAACAAGGGCAAAACACCAATAAACTGCCATTGCCCATCACCATCATCACGAGCCACGCCCAACGAACGATAGCCGCGCGCTGCAAAATCACTAACTGCTTTATCAACTTTAGTTTTAACTTTATTGGCATTGGCCGATAATTGCAATATTACCTGTGGCGCACCTTTGGTAACTTTAAAAGTTTTTCCATCGCCATCTTTAACTTTGGCCTCGGTACGTTTGTGTACCGGGTCGAATGGCTGAAAATGGAGAATTTCGTAATCTTTCAGCGTATTTTTGTCCTCCACACTTTCTAATATGGCCAGGTCGATGGTATCGTTATTTTCGGCACGTGAAGCCAAAGCCCCACACAAAATAACCTGATCCACAGTAATATCGTCTAAGGTAAAAGTCTCGCCCAACGTCAGTTTATTTTGCGTAAGCGTGCCGGTTTTGTCGGCACACAGCACGTCCACACCTGCCAGTTCTTCTATGGCCACCAACTTACTTACTATTGCCTTTTTTTTGGCGAGTGTGCGCGCGCCAACCGCCATGGTTATTGATAATACCGTAGGCATTGCCACCGGAATAGCGGCCACGGTAAGTACCAGTGCAAACTGCAAAGTAGTGAGCAGGGCATCTCCCCTGAATAAAGCAACTGTGATGATAATTGCCACCAACACAATTGCCAGAACAATAAGATAATTGCCAATTTTTAAAACAGCCTTCTGAAAATGGCTTGTATTGTTTGCCTCCTGAACCAACCGGGTGGTTTTACCAAAATAAGTATTTGCACCCGTAGCATACACCAAAGCTTCTGTTTCGCCCCGTCGCATGATCGATCCTGAAAAGACAGCCTCGCCAGGCTCGCGGGTTGCAGGCAACGATTCGCCGGTAAGTGCCGATTGATCAACGTCCACCGCGTCACCCTCAAGCAGGCGCGCATCCGCTGGTACAATGTCGCCCAACCGCAGGCGGATGACATCTCCCGGAACCAACTCACGCGATGCCGGGGTGATCCATTTCCCGTCGCGCTTGGCCCTGGCCTTGATGGCAAGTTTGGGTTTCAGGGCAGCGATGGCATTGCCCGCCTCGTGTTCTTCGTAATATCCCACTACTGCATTTACCAGAAGCAAGATTAGAATGATAAAAAAATCGGGCCACCGCCCATCCACGGCCGAAAGTATTACCGCTACCTCAATCATCCAGGGTATTGGCCCCCAAAAATACGACAGGAACTTCAGAAGCATGTTGGTCTTCTTTTCCGCAATTTCGTTAGCGCCGTATTGCGCCAGCCGTTTTTTGGCTTCCTGGTGGCTAAGGCCATTAGGCGACGAACCTAACTTTTCCCAAAGTTGCGGCATAGGAATAGATTTCAGATCGTCGTTTGAGTGTATTTCTTCTTCTGAAGTTTCCGGTTGATGATCATCTGTTTTCATAAGAACTGATTTTCGTTATCTAAAATAATGAATTCATTCAAAAAAAAATTCTTTGTTCTAAAACACAAAAAATATGAACATTTTGAAAAAGCAAAAGTTTGAAAACAACCTGAACGATGTTAGTCGGTTGATTCAGATTTATTAATATGTCAAACATCTGATACTTCATGAATTTGTACGGAAAAAAATCTAAAAGCATCCCGCAAAAAGTCATCATTATAGTGATAGAAATATTGCTGCTCTGGTGGTCGTACCGGATTTTATTTATGGACGAAGGCACAACGCTGCTTAGGCTCATCGGGATAGATCAAAGCGCCGGAAACTTCCAGGTACGGGCAGTCATTTTTACTTTTTCTATTATCGTTTTTTTAAGGATGACTTTCATGATAACCTATCTGCTCAAGCGAAAAATACCGTGGCAAGAAAGCATAAGCGTGCCATTTGCTTTTGCGCTCTATTTTGTTGGCTTTGCCCTTTTGGGATATGGAAGAGCTTCTGCCCCGGATTGGATCGACGTTATTGCCATCTTTCTTTTCATCTTCGGTTCATTTCTCAATACCGGATCAGAACTACAAAGGCATTTTTGGAAAAAACATCCGGAAAATACAGGCAGATTATTTACCAGCGGTTTGTTTGGTTACTCCATGCACATCAATTATTTCGGCGATCTGCTATGGGTCACCGCTTACGCGATAATTACCAGAAACCTTTATGCAGCCATCATCCCGATATTCCTGTTTTGCTTCTTCGTCTTTTTCAACATTCCAAAATTGGATTGCTACCTTTGGAAAAAATACACCCCTCAGTTTGACCAGTATCGCAGGAAGACCAAAAGCTTTATTCCGTTCATTTACTGAAAGCCAATTTGATTTAATTTGGTTTCGAAATTAGAAATTGTGCAAGGCTATCTCTCGTCCAAATTATTTTTGGGAGGAATGATAGTTTTCATTTTACACCCAGGGCTTGGTTATCAACAATTTGTTAGTACCGCTTTCGCTAAAAATCTGCTCTGTAATCAACTGCGAAAAGCCTTCCGGCGTTATCAACGATTGTTGAAAAACCTGGTTGATAACCGGTGAATTAAAAACACAGAAAAAGCTTGGCTGGTACCAGAAACTCGCTGTATATTTGTCGCATCAGGCCAGAGATAAAAAGTTAGCATGGCATGAATGGGGACAAAGGACGAAAGCCCTGAA
This sequence comes from Bacteroidales bacterium, assembly GCA_012523265.1. GTDB lineage: Bacteria > Bacteroidota > Bacteroidia > Bacteroidales > 4484-276 > SABY01. Next base: position 32,738 of record JAAYIU010000162.1, read on the forward strand.
ATCCCTGGGAAAACGAAACGCAGGCATTCATTTGCCGGTTCGACAATAACCAGTTCTTTAAAAATCCTTTAGCCCGCCCAACCCACAACTATCTTCTGATAGCGGTGCCGGCTTGCAAGAGCCGGGATGTTTTCGCAAACATTGTTGCCGCGGCCATCAACACTGCAAAGCACCTCGTGTGCCGCGCTACGCTGATGAGGAAATGGAACCAGGACACCACTTGCGGAGGATTCCGTACCAGGAACTTACTTCAAACGGTGTCAGATCGCAGCCTCGTTCCACGGAACAACTTAGTCAGCGGTCTTCACAAAATGCTCTGGTTGGCACCACTTCTTGTCTTCACCGACAGCAAGCCGCCAGCCAGGCTCCACATCAGGCACCCTCACTGAATGCCTCGCGAGGAGCAACTACAATATCAGTAACCTGACGCGAAACACCCTGCCACGGCAGCGTGCCTAGCGAACGGGAATCCATTCGACCAGAATAGATTCCCGTTTTGTTTTTACAGACTAAACCTTGCTAAAGCTTTGTTCTCCCCACTTTCCACAAACCGCTCTATCCTACCCGCTTAGCGCCCTGCGCTCCGCGCCCCGCATTTAAATCCTTTCTAAATTTTATCCCCAATGGCTTTCGCCAAAAAAATGCAACTACTTTTGTGGCACGAATTATAAAAAGGTGCTACTATGACATTGAAAAGATTTGGCGTTTCGCTCGAAGAAAATCTGCTCGAAGACCTTGATCAACTTGTCGAAAACCGGAAGTTTCCCAACCGCTCGCAGGCTATCCGCTTCCTGATATCACAATCCAAAACCGAAGCGTTGTGGCTCGACGACCAGGAGGTGGCCGGCGCCATCGTGCTGGTGTACGACCACCACAAAAAGGATTTACAAATGCACGCTACCGAAATCCAGCACGATTACCACGAACTCATCCTCTCGGTACAGCATGTACACCTCGATCACAGCAACTGCCTGGAAACAATAGCTGTGAAAGGAAAAGCCACACAACTGCAGGCGCTGGCCAACCGGCTGATTGCCCTCAAGGGAATAAAACATGGCCAGCTGGTGATGAGCCGCACCTGATGAAATTCCAAAAAACAAAAACACAATCATAGGTAGCAGGTGTAAATAATGAAAAACAAATTTCAAAATAGAAAGAGATGGCTCTGAAATGGAATTTTGTTGCCAGGCGATCACTAACCCTGGCCTTTAGGCCGGGGGTAAAAGACGAAAAAAATTCAGTGGGCTTTAGCCCAAATAAAAAGAATGTGATGATAAATTCTTGGAAAGGTACTGATGTAAAAGTGTTTTGGGCTAAAGCCCTCCGGTTTCTGACAGGGCCATCAGACCCATCCCTAAAGGGCAGGGTTATTGAGATGCTGCAGATAAGCTATAAGCGCATTTGCATTGCAACCCTCCTTCTCTCCATCACACTTTGGAGTTGCAGCAGCAGCCATCACAAAGCCAGTGAACCGGGCATCCCGTTTACGGATATGCTCGGTCGCGAAGTGGTCGTACCGGCAAATCCGCAAAAAGTAGTAGCGCTCAACGCCGGCACGCTGCGTCTTATCACCTGGCTCGATGCTACCGATTTGATCTGTGCTGTCGAAGGCAACGAAAGTCAGCGCGCGGTGCCTTATCTTTATGCGCATCCCGAACTGCGCGAAAAGCCTTTGATTGGCTCCGGCAATCTCTACGACATGGAGTTGCTCACCGCCGCCGCTCCCGACCTCATCATTACCACCTACCTTACCCGTGCCGAAGCCGAAGAGTTGCAATCGCGCACCCGGGTTCCGGTGGTGGCCATCGTCTATGGTAACTTCGACGATGATACGGCTACGGTTTTCAAAACCCTGCACCTGCTGGGGGCTTTGCTCCATCGCACACAAAGAGCCGAAGAGGTAACCGCATTTATCCGGCACACACTGAAAGATTTGAACCACCGCACTGTTAGCGTTTCCGCCGAATTGCGCCCGCAGGTTTACGCCGGCGGCATCGCGTGGCGCGGATCGCATGGCATCACTTCTACCGAGCCACGCTTCCCGGCTTTCCGGCTGGTGAATGTAAACAATGTAGCGCAGGAACTGCCACCCGTCTGGCGGGCAGGCGGCCAAACTATTCAGAATGCTTTTATCGACAAAGAGCAACTCATCCTTTGGAATCCCCAATACATTTTTGTGGATGCCAGCGCCGCCACATTAAAACTAACCGACGAACCCTGGATTAAAATCCTTGATGCTGTTAAGCAACAAAAGGTTTATTCGCTCTGGCCTTACAACTGGTACACCACCAACTACTCCACCATCCTGGTCAACAGCTATTACATTGGCAAGCTGCTCTATCCCGAACAGTTTGCCGACGTCGATCCGGAACAGAAAGCGCGTGAAATTTATAAAACTATTTTGGGTGCTGATGTGGTAGATGAGATGCAAAATAAATTTGGCGCTTGCTGTCAGCAAATTAATATGGAAAGCTAATGCGAAAGCCCTTGCAAGCGTACCGCAGGAATTTACTCCGCAAGCGCATCTTTTTGGTTGTGGGGGTAGTGTTGCTGCTGATATTAGCCACTGCCGGCGTCCTGTCAGGCACGGCCAATTTGGGCTTGACCCAGATTTTTGAAGTTATCCGTGGCGAAGGAGAGCCTATTGCACGACAGATCATCACCAACATCCGTTTGCCGCGCGTTTTGTCGGCGGTGCTAGCGGGGATGATGCTGGCAGTAGCCGGAGCGGCCATGCAAAGTCTTTTGCGCAACCCGCTGGGTTCGCCCTTTACGCTGGGCATCTCCAATGCTGCTGCCTTTGGTGCCGCCACCGCCGTGGTGCTGCTTGGCGCGGGCACCACCCACAGCAACAGCACCGACGCCATCCTTATCGACAATCCTTATCTTATCACACTTTGTGCTTTTGCCGCCAGCCTCGTGGCAACACTCATCATCCTGACGGTGACGCGGCTGCGCAATGCCGGCCCCGAAACCATCATCCTCACAGGCATCATGTCAGGCTCGTTGTTTACTGCCGGAACCACGGCGCTTCAATTTGTGGCGGATGATGTACAAATTGCTGCCATCGTTTTCTGGACTTTCGGCGACCTGGGGCGTGCCGGCTGGCGCGAGTTCTGGGTGATGCTGGCGGTGGCCATTCCCACGCTTATTTATTTTATCTACAACCGCTGGAACTACAACGCGCTGGATGCCGGCGACGAAACCGCCGTAAGCCTGGGCGTGCGCGTAAATGCAACCCGCACCGGCGGCATGATCGTAGCCTCACTTTCTACCGCCATCGCCGTGTCGTTTTTTGGCATCATTGCTTTTGTGGGGCTGGTAGTGCCGCACATCGTGAGGGCCATCACCGGCAGCGACGAGCGTTTTCTTATACCGGCTTCGGCACTCTACGGCGGCATTTTCCTGTTGTTTTCCGATACGCTTGCGCGAACAATCATGGCGCCTATGGTGCTGCCTGTGGGAATTCTCACTTCATTCATCGGCGCGCCGCTCTTTCTTTATTTGCTCATCAAACGCCGCAGGAGGATGCTATGACGATGATACGAACGGAATCGCTTAGTTTTGCTTATCGCAATGATAAAGTCCTGCACGACATTTCGTTGGATTTTACGCCTGGAAAAATTACCGCGCTCTTAGGTCCCAACGGTTCAGGAAAAAGCACTTTATTAAAATGCTGCGCAGGAATTTTAAAAGGTTATGATGGTAATATTTTTATCGATCAGCAGCCGCTTCACCGGCTTTCGCCACGACGCAGAGCCAGATACATTGCTTATGTGCCGCAGCAGGAAATCCATACCTTTCCGGTGTCGGTACTCGATACCATTTTAATGGGACGGAAGCCTTACATCGGGTGGATGCCTTCGCGAAATGACTACGCGGTGGTGGAAACCATCATGCACCAACTGCACCTCGACGACATCGCCCACCGCCACCTGAACGAGCTAAGCGGCGGGCAACGCCAGCGTGTGATTATTGCGCGCGCTCTGGCGCAGCAGCCACAGGTTTTGCTGCTCGACGAGCCTACCGCTAACCTCGACCTGCGGCACCAGCTCGAAGTGATGATGATCCTTCAAAAGATTGCGCAAGATGGAATCACCATCGTAATAGCTGTTCACGACCTGAATCTGGCTGCCGGCCACTGCCACCATTTTGTTATGCTGCATGAGGGACGATGCTTTGTGCGGGGAAATCACGAAATTTTTACACCCAAAAACATTCGCAAACTTTATGAAGTAGAAGTAAAAATAATAGATAATGGAAGCCAGCCATTTATCGTTCCTGCATCTTCGGTACCGGAATAATTTTTCATTTGAAATGGCGCTGAGATAGCCAAATGATCACTAACCCCGGCATTTATGCCGGGGCTAAAAGACGAAAAAAACTCAGTGGGCTTTAGCCCAAATAAATACGACATTACAGACAAAAGCTATAACAATTTAGGTTTTAATAAAATTAGCCACTTTCTAAGACCCCCTCTAACTCCCCTTAAGGGGGAGAATGCCCGCTGCTGTGGCATGTGCGGCTGGACTCCCTTCCCTTTCAGGGGAAGGGTTGGGGATGGGGTCTGAATGATTTGGGAAATCACACAACCACTTAAATAATTACCAAATGCTAACTAATTTCAAAATAAAAATAATACGATTATGAACCTGCAAATTCCCTACATCGGAAAAGTAAAAAGCCGCTTTGCCGAGCCTGCCAATCCCGGCATCATGCGGGAGGCACAAAGTGAAATTGAGATTTTTGAAAACTACGCCGACGGATTATTTAAAATAGAGCTGTCGGATTACCTGGAGGTCTATTTTCATTTTGATAAAGCCGCTCCTTACGATCTTCAAACCTACACCTACACCGGCGATTACAAAGGCGTTTTTGCCACGCGCAGCCCGCGCCGCCCGTCACAAATTGGAAGCACGCTGGTAAAATTGCTCGAACGCCAGGGCAACACTTTGGTGGTGCAAGGCCTCGATGCATTAGACGGCACGCCGGTGCTCGACATCAAGCCGATGCACATCCCGCTCACCGAAGAACAGATGGCCGATGCCGAAATCCACAGCCGGAAAAACAATCCGCGCAAGCAGGTTTTTTCGGATATTTGGGCCAACCGCACCGACCGCCTCATGCTGGACGCCGCCCGCATGCACGGCCACTTTTGCCCGGGTCTGGCCATGGGCGTGATGATGGCCACCCATGCCATGCAGCTCATGCGCAGCAACTCCGACGGACTCGAAGATTTGCTCGCCATCACAGAAACCAACAACTGCATCTCCGACGGCATCCAATATGTAACGGGCTGCAGCTTTGGCAACAATGGATTAATTTTTAAAGATATTGGCAAAACAGCCTTCACCCTTGCCCGCCGCGATGGCAAAGGCTACCGCATTGCATCGCGCGCCGACGCCAAAGAATACATGCGTCAGGCTTCTCCCCTATTTAGCGAAAGCTACCAAAAAGTGGTTGCCGAAAACGACCGCAGCCAGGAGGAGGTGGTGAAATTTAAAATCACCGGTATCGAAAAAGCCTTTGCCACACTCACGCTTGATTTCGATAAACTTTTTACTACCGAGGCAGTCACCGTGGAGATTCCGGCCTATGCGCCCGTGCACGAAAGCATCGTTTGTGATAGATGTGGTGAACCGATAATGGCTTCGCGCATCATTCATCAAAGCGAGCGCAGCTTGTGCATACCCTGCGCCGGACATCGCGGTGCCGAACTAACGGGTCACGGCATTTCTGCAGGAACCAATTCTAACCCCGTCAAAGAATGATTCAATTTATCACAGGACTTACAGCGGCTGCGGCGCATGTGGTTTCCGGCCCCGATCATCTGGCAGCCGTCACGCCGCTGGCCATCGAAAGCCGCCGCAAAGCGTGGGGCATCGGCCTGGCCTGGGGAGCAGGACATACGCTTGGCATTTTGCTGATTGGCATCTTGTTTTTGTTGTTTAGAGATGTGATCCCTGTGGAACGCATCTCGGAGCACAGCGAGCTGCTGGTAGGCATTATTTTGATACTCATCGGCGCGTGGGCTATCAGCAAAGTTTTTATTAAAAGCAAAAACCACCACCACCATCCGCACATGCACACCACCGAGGACGGGGCTTATATTCATCAGCACGATCATGACCACAACCAAAACACCGAACACGTTGCAGCAGAAGCCCACCGCCATCAACATGCGCGGCGTCACCGGCAAAACATCAAGGCATCGCTGGGAGTAGGAGTTTTCCACGGTCTGGCCGGCGTGTCGCATCTGCTGGCCATATTGCCTACGCTTGCTTTGCCCACCAAAATGGATGCAGCGCTGTATCTCATAGGCTTCGGCGTGGGTACGCTGGCAGCCATGATGCTGTTTGCGGCAATACTTGGATTTGTTTCAGGCAAAACTGCAATAGCAGGCAGAGCTGCAACCCACAATCTGCTTCGTATTGTGGGAGGGGCAGCAGCTATTATTATAGGGATATGGTGGATTGTGATGGCGGTGTAATTTCTTTTTCTTTGTTTAATAATAAGGTAATGCGTGAACAGGCACAGCCTGTAAAAATAAAATGGACGAGACACAGCCTCGTCCAAACACCGTCGGAGATGATGGATCGATAAACAACTTCTGCTTTATTCGGAACCAAACTATATATTTCTCACGCCATACTCATAGGAATTTGGTGGATTGTGCTGGCGGTGTAAACTCGAAATCCCAATATCAATTAGTTCTGATGCGGGTTCAGTAGAAAAAGTTAGCCCATCTCCTGAATTTTTTTATTTTTGTAGAAAAAATAGATGCTATGAAAATCAATTTTTTGCTTTCGAATCTGCCTTCGGGTCTTAATAAAAGTGCTCTCATCCTCAGCCTTGTTTTATTGTTCATTGTTTCAATTTTTTCTTGCGGGAAAGATACCATGGAACGGAATTCTGAAAATCAGTTTGGTTATACTCCACCAGATTATCCTGAAAAACCAGCAGGAAGATATTTGAAATCTATCTATTTAAATGATCTTGGAATGGGTACTGCAGGCACAAAAGTTGAGTTCGAATATGATGAAAAAAATTATGTACAATCCTATCTGTTAAGGGCTTTTGATCACAACGACATAACAGGTTTCGTTTGGCTGGAATACGATATTAATGGAAATGCCAAAAAAATAAGGCTATTAACTCCTGATAGTACTTTAAAACAATATGATAATATTGAATACGATTTGGAGGGTAGATTTACAAAGATATCAACCTATCAGAAGAGTGATGGGAATGAAAATTTTGAGCTGAGCTATTTCAGCGAGTTTATGTATCCATCAGTCGACACCATAGTTGAGTACCATTATATTCGCTATAATAATTTTGAAATGCCTCACAAATCATTGTTTTTACTCGATTCTTCAGGAAATGTATTTCGGAAAATGAACTTCAGGTTTGAAGAAAAATACCCTTATTCCGAAAGGGAAAATTATTTTACGAAGAGGCAGAGAATTAACGAACATCATGACCTGCCAAAATATTACCTTTCAATATATGGAATTAGTATGGAGATGGTTTTATCATCCAACACCTTAACCGGATTTCAGTCATTTACCTATGAACAAGATAGCATAAAAGTTCCTTTAGGTGAGCCAAGTATCATGCCTTTCGAGTATGATGAGAAGGGGTTTCCGATTTCTCAGGATGGTGTGTATTTTTTTTATTACACGGATTTCGAATAATAATCCTGAATGTGGAAGTCTGACCAATCTGTTTTGAGCTGATAGTGTTTATTGAACTACACCATTCAGAAGCAACACGGTTAAAACAAAACCTCTAATGTTTTTCATCATCAAAGATTTTAGCATGTTTTAAAAAGTACTTAATATTTATCTAATCAGCTTCAAAATTCATAAAAATCTTTTAATGATTGAACAGGCACAGCCTGCAGGAATAAACCGTTGCTTCGACAAGCTCTGCCACCGTTGCTTCGACCAAAAACCTTTGAGGAAAAGGGTTTGTCAAACGTTGATTTTCAGAAAGCTTTCGTAGCGGGTCTTCAAATCGTTGAGATCGTTTTTTACGGTGATGCCTGATTCGCCGGTTTCCAAAACCATGGCGGCATGGCGCTGGATAGCGTCCTTCTGCTCGTCACTTCGGGCAAAGTTCATCAACGTGTCGAGCGATTCCATGAGTCGGATAAGTACCGACGGGCTTCTCTCGCCGTATTGGCGGATTTGATTAAAAGAGGCGTCGATGAGGCCGGCGAAGTTTAACGGATGAACCTCCACACGAGGCGCACCATCATCGTCGCAGCGATATTTCTCCGGAAAATGAGCACGCGTCAGGTGCGCGAGTGTTGCGGTAAGGTTGTCGATACAGGTGATGGCTGTAAACGGGTCGTTGATACCGGGAGAAAGCGCCCGCGCCGCCACCTCTACCATCTGACGAATGGCAAACTCCACATCCTGCAGCGGCGTACGTTGCCCGCCAATGATGATGCTGCCGCGGATATGGTGCAACAATTTTTCATCCGTTTGCTTTCTTGCATGCACTTTGGCCAAAGGCTGCTGCTTCACCACAAAACCGCCTGGCCGGGTTAGTATCTTGATAAACAGGTCGTGCTCATGTGCCAGCTCCAGCAGCCTGTCATAATCTATCACCTGAAGGTAACCATCTTGATGCGATTTTACTACATCCGCTACAATCAGTGCGTTTAGTGTTGCCTGCGCCCGCGAGGCCAGAAGCTGCGAATCCTGCTCTTTATCCTGATCAGGGAAAAGCTTTTCAATACTATCATTCAAATTTTTATAGCTTTCCGAAATCACAGTATCGGCTTGTATTCCTAAAGAAATATGATGGATGAAAATAATCAGCAGAAAAATATTGGCAACTGCCACAACAATGGCAAACAAAATCGACAAGTTGGGGATAAAATCCAGATCGTGGTCGGACTTCACGGTGCGCAACACAAGCAGACAATAAATAAAAGTAGCGATATAGGCTCCCAGCACGATTTGATTCAGGCGGTCGTGCATAAAGTTACGCAGCAGCCGCGGGCCAAACTGCGACGAAGCCAGCGTGAGGGCAACCAACGTAATGGAAAACACAGTGCCCGCCACCGCGAGCATGGCACCGGCAATCGTCGAAAGGATGCCTCGGGCTGCTTCAGCTCCGCCCGAAAACAAATAACCAAGTGCACCGGCGGGTTTAAAGTCGATAGTACTGTCGAGAAAAATTAGTCCTATTGCCGAACCGATCGCAGCAAGCACCAGCAGCAACGGCACAAACCAAAAGCTGGTTTGTATAGTCTCCCATAAATAAATAAGCTTTGCTTTCATAATGTAAAAGGATTATTGATGGGGCTAAAATAGTGCTTTCTGCACAGATTTATTCTGAGTTTTAAAATAGGAAGAACCGACATCAACATCAACTAAAAGAATACCGGCAAAACCTGTAAAATAAACCAGACGAGGCGCAGACTCGTCCAAACACCGCTGCGGATGGAAGACCGACAAACTGCGCTTTCTTGGTTTATTACAAATGAAAATTTTGAATATCGAATATTGAATACTGAATCTTGAATATCGAATTAAAACCCCGTAAGGCGAGTAAAGCGGAAAGCCCGTCAGCCGCCCTAATGTCTTAAAAAGTAAAAACAGGGGCATGCGGTTTTTTTTAAGAAATCATCAACTTTTTCAACCGCACTAAAAAAGTATTTTTGCGCCAGCATTTTAAAAAATTATAACTATGAACTGGTTGTTGCCGGCAATACTTACGGCCATATTTTATGGCACCTACAATGTCTTTATCAAGCTCTCCTCCGGGCATATTCATCAGATAGCCGGGGCGCTGATCCTTCAGATTGTGGCAGCGCTGCTGGGGGCGGGAGTTTTGTTGTTTTTAAAAATAAAAGACGTTCCCCTCGAAGTTTCTACACGTGGCATCTGGTATGCCGTGCTGGCGGGAGTTTTCGTAGGCTTGGCCGAGATTTTTTCGTTTGTCGTTTTCGCCAAAGGCGTAGATGCTTCTGCCGGCATTGCAGTCATCATTGGCGGCTCGGTGGTGGTGGGAGCTGTAATCGGCTTTCTGTTTCTCAAAGAATCGATGCCTCCTTTGCAACTGCTGGGATTAATATTCATTGTGGCCGGAGTAGCGCTGGTTTCACGTTAAAAAAAGAAAACCGATGTGCCGCACCCTAAACCAATAGCACTTCTTTTTGTTACACGCAAAGATTTCTAGTTCGTTTTAGTCCTTTAAAGTTACAATTGGTAAAATATTTCAGTTGCAAAAAAAAGACAAATGCTGATTAACAGATCGTTCAATTAAACTTTTTTATTTTGTATTAAAAAAATTCAACTTCTAACTTCTAATCTAATCTCTAACTTCTAATCTTTCCATGCTACCGTTTCCTAAAAACATTAATATTTTGAAAAATAAAAAATCAGGATTTATCCTGCTCATCATTTTCGCGATGCTTCTGGTGGTGGCATGCCGCCAATCAGGAGATCAGGGGCAGCAACGCGGGGGCAGCAGCCAGCCCCAGCCCTATCCGGTGATAGAAATTCCGCGCATGACGCTCACCACCTGGCGCGCCTATCCTGCCAACATCGAAGGAACCAACTCCAGCGAAGTGCGCGCCAAAGTATCGGGTTACATTACAAAAGTTCTGGTAGAAGAAGGCCAGCAAGTGCGCAAAGGACAAGTACTCTTTGAGCTGGAGACGCAGTCGATGTCGGCGGAAGCTGATGCGCTGCAGGCCAACGTGGAGGCAGCACAGCTCGAGGTCGACAAGCTCGGCCCGTTGGTTGAGCAGAACATTGTAAGTCCTGTGCAGTTGCGTACCGCCGAGGCGCGGCTGGCGCAAGCACGCAGCAGCTACCAGAGTGCTGTGGCGAGCATCGGCTATGCCAGTATCAAAAGCCCGGTAGATGGCGTGGTGGGAACCATCCATTACCGCAAAGGTGCCCTTGTAAATGCGCAAGACCGGCTGCCACTCACACGCGTGTCGGCCATCGGAAAAGTGTATGCGCGCTTTGCCATGAACGAAAAGGATTTTATCACCTTTATGAATTCCGCCGACGGCCATACGATCGACGAAAAAATTAAAAATAAACCAAAAGTCAAACTGCTGCTCGCCAATGGCCAAACCTACAGCCACGAAGGTATCATCGAAACAGTGTCGGGCGACATAGATCCGCGCACAGGGACAGTTTCTTTTCGCGCCACCTTCGACAACCCCGAAGGGCTGCTGCGCGACGGTAGCAGCGGCACCGTGCTGCTTCCGGAGGCGTTTGAAAATGCCCCTGTAGTACCGGCATTGTCAACCTTCGAGCAACAAAACAAAACGCTGGTGTATGTGGTGCAGGGCGACACACTGGTGGCTGCCGCCATTGATGTGCTTGCCGAGGTAGATAAACTTTATGTGATCGGCAAAGGCACAGTGGAGGCCGGCACCATCATCCTGGCCAAAGGCGCCAACAAGCTGCGCCCCGGCACCCGCATCAAGCCACAGCAGGTGCCCATCGACAGCATCACCCAATCTTTTACAACCGTTTTTTAAAATATTTCTATGTTAAAATTTTTTATCGACAGGCCGGTCTTCTCCACCGTCATCAGCATCCTGCTGGTAATTCTGGGATTGTTGGGTCTGGAGCGGCTACCGGTTACGCAGTACCCCGACATTGCTCCGCCAACGGTGCAGGTGTCGGCAAGTTATCCGGGTGCCAATGCCGAAACCATCCTGGAAAGCGTAATTATTCCGCTCGAAGAGGAGATCAACGGCGTGGAAGGAATGTCATACATCACCTCCAGCGCCAGCAACAACGGACGCGCCAGCATCCAGGTTTTTTTCGAGCAGGGATATGATCCCGACATCGCAGCCGTGAACGTTCAAAATCGCGTATCGGCCGCCAACTCGGTGCTGCCTGCCGAAGTAATACGCGCGGGAATCACCACTTTTAAGCGCCTTAACACCTCCTTGCTCTATGCTGCTTTTTATTCTACCAACCCTGACTACGACGATACCTTTATCCAAAATTATCTTAACATCCACATCAAGCCGGAGCTGCAGCGTATCAAAGGCGTTGGTGAAGTAGGCGCTTTTGGTGGTAAAGATTACGCCATGCGGGTGTGGCTCGACCCGGTAAAGATGGCCAACTACGGGCTTATCCCTGCCGACGTGATCAACGCCATCGGCGAACAAAGTCTTGAGGCTGCTGCCGGCGCGCTGGGACAAAATGCCGGCGAATCGTTCGAGTATGTCATCAAATACAAAGGACGCTACAAAACTTCAGAAGAATACGAAAACATCATCATTCGCGCTTTGGGCGATGGACGCTATCTGCGCGTAAAAGATGTTGCCACCGTACAACTCGATGCTTTTAGCTACAGCACACTGTCGCAAACACTGGGATATCCGTCGATCAGCTTTGGTGTTTTTCAAACCCCCGGCTCCAATGCTCAGGAAATCATCGAAAACATTCATAAAAAACTGCAGGAGCTGCGCAAAGATTTCCCGGAAGGGGTCGATTATGTTGTGAATTACGATACCAACCAATTCCTTACAGCTTCCATTGGCAAGGTGCGCACCACGCTGATAGAGGCCTTTTTGTTGGTGTTTCTGGTGGTATTTGTTTTTCTGCAGGATTTTCGTTCCACGCTTATCCCGGCCATCGCCGTTCCGGTATCGATCATCGGCACATTCTTTTTCCTGGGGCTTTTGGGATATTCCATCAACCTGCTCACCCTTTTTGCACTGGTGCTGGCCATCGGTATTGTGGTGGATGATGCCATTGTGGTGGTAGAAGCAGTGCATGCCAAGCTCGAAGACGGCGCCACAAGTGCCCGCGAAGCCAGCGTTAGCGCCATGAACGAGATCGCCGGCGCCATCGTTTCTATCACATTGGTGATGGCCGCCGTTTTTATCCCCATCACCTTTATAAAAGGACCTACCGGCGTTTTTTACGAACAGTTTGGCGTCACCCTCATCATTGCTATTCTCATCTCGGCGGTCAACGCGCTTACTTTAAGCCCGGCGCTTAGCGCAATATTTCTAAAACCACAGCATGAATCGCGGCAAAAGAAGAAATTCCTGCGGCGTTTTTACGAACTGTTTAATGTGGGTTTTAATGCAGGAAAAGACAAATATGCGCACACGCTGGCTTTTATCACGCGTCACAAATGGATTGTTCCTGCCGTGCTGATCATCGCTATCGCTTCGATGGTGTTGCTCGACCGCAGTCTGCCCAAAGGATTTGTGCCAACAGAAGACCGGAGTGTTATTTTTATGAATGGGGAACTTCCCCTGGCAGCCTCACTCGATCGTTCTTATGAGGTGACGCAACAACTTTATGAGCATATCGATAAGATCGAAGGCATCAACACGGCCACCCTGATTGCCGGGCGCAACTTTTTTTCGGGCGCCGGCAGCTCTTACATCATGGGATTTATAAATTTAAAAAACTGGGACGAACGCAAAACCGAGGCAACCTCCGTAGAAGGCATCCAGGGGCAACTGTACCGGGCTGCCTCCTCGATTAGCGACGCCAGGATCATCTTTTTTACACCCTCAAGCATTCCGGGCTTTGGCAGCGTGGATGGTTTTGAAATGCAGCTCCTCGACCGTTCTTCCGGCTCACTGAAAGACCTCGACGCCACAGCAGGTGCTTTCACACAAGAGCTGATGCAACAGCCAGAAATCGCCTTTGCCTCCGACCCTTTCAGCACCGACTATCCGCAACTGCAAATGGAGATAGACGTGGCACGCGCCAAAGAATCAGGCGTGTCGGTGAGCGATATCCTGCGCACCCTGCAGGGCTATGTAGGTGGATATTACACTACAAACTTCAGCCGGTTTGGCAAGCAATATCGCGTGCAGGTGCAGGCATTGCCCGAAGACAGAGTAAATACCGAAAGCCTCAACAGCATGTTCGTAAAGACCCGCGACGGAAGCATGACGCCCGTTTCGGCATTTGTGACCCTGGAGCGTATCTACGGACCACAAACCGTTACGCGTTTCAATCTTTTTAATTCGGTAGCTATCAATGGAACCTCCGCGCCGGGCTACAGCTCGGGCGATGCCATCGATGCTATCCGCCGTGTGGCAGAGCGCTCGCTGCCCAACGAATATCAGGTGGCATTCTCGGGGCTTACCCGCGAAGAGATTGCTGCCGGCGGACAAGCCATCCTCATCTTTTTCCTTAGCATCGTGTTTGTCTATTTCCTCCTGGCGGCGCAATACGAAAGCTACCTGCTACCGCTGTCGGTGATCCTGTCATTGCCCATCGGTGTAGCCGGAGCTTACGCCAGCACCTGGATTGCCGGGCTGGAAAACAACATTTATTTTCAAATAGGATTGATCATGCTGGTGGGCTTATTAGCCAAAAACGCAATCCTCATCGTGGAATTTGCGCTGCAGCGACGGCGCCAGGGCATGAGCATCGTCAAAGCAGCCATCGAAGGCGCCACAGTTAGACTGCGCCCCATATTGATGACCTCCTTTGCTTTTATTTTTGGGATGCTTCCACTGGTACTGGCCAGTGGCGTTGGCGCCCAGGGCAACCGTTCTATCGGCACAGGCGCTGCCGGAGGTTTGTTCGTGGGCACGGTGATAGGAATATTGGTGATACCTACGCTTTTTGTCGCTTTCCAATGGCTGCACGAAAAGCTGGCGAAAAAACCTGTGGTACAATCTGTAAAAAATAGTGCTGACTGATGAAACGACGAATCACTTTTGGAATAGCAATTTTGGTGTTAATAACGCAGCAGGCTTGTTTTGTGGCGCGGGATTATACGCGCCCTGAAATGTTCGACGAAATAGGTTTTCGCACCGACACTGCCACAATGGATACACTGACGATGGCCACCATCGCCTGGCGCGACTTCTTCAGCGATCCCATCTTACAATCCTACATCGAAGAAGGGCTGCAAAACAACCTGGACATACGCACAGCACTGACGCGAATAGATGCTGCCCAAGCCTGGATGCGACAGGGAAAGGCTGGCTATCTGCCCTCAATCAGCGCCGACGCATCAGCGTCACATTTTGAATTTTCGGATAATGGACAAGCTCGCGGCGCCGGGTCGATAAATGTTTTTGAACTGGGCGCAGGACTTTCGTGGGAAGCCGACATCTGGGGCAAGATTCGCAGCACCCGCCGTGCTTATCAGGCGCGCTACCTGCAAAGTCAGGCTGCCCACCAGGCCGTAAAAACCCGGCTTATCGCCGGCATAGCCACGTTCTATTACGATCTGCTGGCCATCGACGCACAGATGGACATCACCCAGGCTACCATCGAAAACCGCAAAAGAAGCCTGACGACAGCCACCGCGCTGAAAAATGCCGGCAACGAAACCGAAGCCGGTGTAAAGCAAACCGAGGCTCAGCTATACACCGCGCAAGCCATCTTCATCGATCTGCAAAAGCAGGCACGCATTTATGAAAGTGCATTGTCGCTGCTGCTGGGAAGCCAACCACGCCCGCTGGCCCGCAATACATTCGACGACCAAATCGTAGATACCGTATTGCTCACCGGCATACCGCTGCAACTGCTGGGCAACCGTCCCGACATCCTCGCCGCCGAATACAACCTCATCAACGCTTTTGAGCTTACCAACGTGGCACGCAGCAACTTCTACCCGTCGCTTACTTTGTCGGCATCAGCAGGGCTGCAGAGCTTAGAGCTGCAAAACCTCTTCAGCCTCAACTCACTTTTTGCTAATGTTGTGGGCGGACTCGCGCAGCCTATCCTCAACGGGCGGCGCATACGCACGCAATACGAGGTGGCGCAGGCCGAACAGGAACAGGCGCGGCTGCAATATCTGCAAACGTTCCTCACGGCCACCGCCGAAGTGTCGGATGCATTGTATTCGTTTGATGCAACAACCCGCAAAATAGAGGTTAAACAAAAGGAATACGAAGCTTATAATGATGCGGTGCGTTATTCGGAAGCCCTCGTCAACAATGGCCTGGCCAACTACCTGCAGGTGCTCATCGCCCGCGAGCGTTCGCTGGCGAGCAGCCTCACCCTGGCCGAAAACAAAGCCACCCGTCTGAAATATCTGGTACAGCTTTACGAAGCTTTGGGCGGAGGATGGAAGTAGTGCCAGGAAATTCCAACCGTCCGTGGCGGTGTAAACAACGACAATAAAAAACCACAAAGGTGGCGGCATTGAATTCCAACCGCACCAAATACCAGTTATTTTCTTTGCTGTGATCCGGCTATCTTGTTGTTTCCATTTTATAAATAGCTACCTGATAGGGTGCAAGCTCGCCCGTGAGCCTATTATTTTGAACAGATAAACTATCAGGCCGGTTGGGGAAAAAATTAACAGCTTCTCCAGCCACATCTTCGGGCAAAGGTATTTCGTAAAGCTGATTATTTTCTGCATCTGCATTTAAAGCTATCAGATAAAATGCGCCGTTGTAGCGCCAGGTGGCGTAATATTTAAACTGGTAAATATTATGGTATTCGTGCAGTCCATGCAGGACAACATCTTTCCACTCACTCTGAAGTATCTCGTTTGCCACATTTGAAGCAGCCGCAAACACTTCCGGTTGCGTAACGTCGATGGTGGAGTTGTTGTCGTAATCTTTAAAAGTATAATACAAAATCCCCTTCATCCCCGTAACGAAGGCCAGGTAAGTCTGGCAGTCGATGTGGGCGGCAGAAGGATAGGTTTGGTCGATCCAGTTGAAGGTTTGAGGCGTCGCCATCGGGAAAATATGTTTCTCCTTGCAATCCAACACAAGATTTCGAAAATAGAAATCGGAGAGGTCGAGATAATGACCTTCGCTTTGAAGCCCCCACGGATACGACTGCATAAAAGCTACGTCGGTAAGAGGCAGCATGTACGGTACGGGAGGCTCAATATCGGCAAAGCTGATAGTAGCAACCCTGCTTTGATCGAGCGCTATGAGATGGTTTTTTTGATTTTCTACTTCCTGAATTTCCATATAGTTGGCATCATCCATCAGATTCCAAGCCACTAAAGCAGCGTGCTGCCCGAAGGTATTAACATACAAATCGAACAATTCGGGCGTCACTGATTGCCACAGCAAACCATTCACCACATGTACCTGCTGCGCTTCACACTTTTGCAGAAAGTCGTCGTAATTAGCCAGATATCCTGGTAACTCTTCCGGGGTTTTCCAATAGCTTTCGGCATAAAGGAAATTAAATCCTCCCGAAGCGATTTGTTCTGCCAGGTTGGGATATTCTTCAAAGGGAAGTGCCTCACAATAAAACCCAAACGGAAGAAAAGCCTCGTCGTAAACGATGAGGTTGAGATCGTCGTCCACGTAACTTATTTGCTGGGCAGCAACACTGACCACAAATCCGAATAAGAGCCAAAGCAAACTCACACTTTTAAAAATCTCGCCTGATGTTTTCATAGCTAATATTTTATGATTTTAATGGTTTGGTTTTGCTTGTCCGCTTTCGCAGAAATTCTGAGCAGGTAGATACCATCGGGCAGCGCTTCGAGATTTATGAATTCGCCGGGCATTACTTCCGTCAACGCCATTACAAACCTCCCTTGTACATTATAAACCCTGCAACTAAATTTGTTTTTCACACCCGAAATGGTAAACCTTCCTTTCGTCGGATTGGGAGTAGCAGTGATTGTTGCTTCAGTGGCCTGCTTTTCAGCAAAACCGGTATTGAGATCCATTTTATAAATAGCAACCTGATACGGTGCTAAGTTTCCGGTGAGGTGATTGTTAATCAAAGCTAAGCTGTCGGGGCGGTAATCAAAAAGGTTAACCGGCTCACCGATAACATCGTCGGGCAGGGGAATATCGTAAGCAAAGCTAATATCCGCGCTGGCGTTGGCGGCCATTACGAATAAATTATTGTTGTATCTCCAGGTGGCGCAGTGGCGATATTGACCAACATTATAATATTGATGTTCGCCGTGCAGAATCACCTCTTTTAGTTCGCTTTGCAACACTTCGGTGGCAATATCAGAAGCAGCCTGATAAAGCTCCGGCTGTGTGATGTTGATGGTAGAATTATTGTCGGAATCGAGAAAAGCATAAAACAGAATACCCTTGTTGCCGGCAATAAAGCCCAGATAGCTCTGGCAGTCGAGATGAGCTGCCGGCGGATAAGGATTATTTTCCCAGTTGTGCGTCTGGGCAATTATCATTGGAAATACAACTTGATGCGCTGTTGTTTTTTTATTAAAACGGTATCTGTACGCCACCATGTCGAGGTCGGGCGTGCCCCAGGGATAGCCCCACGGTCCCTGGTAAAAAATAGAGCTTTCCAGATGTTGTATCATATACTGAAAAGGGGGCGTAATCAATTCAAAATCGGCCATGCTTACCCTGGTAGTATCGAGTTGCTGCAATCGCTGCTTCTGTTCCATCACAGCCAGCTCGGCGTAGTTGGCATTGAACAGTAAATTGTAGCCAATCAACGACGGGAAGATTTTCAGGGCATTTACATAAGCATCAAACCGCGTAGGGTCGTTGAGATATTGCGGCAACACGATGATATTTTTGAGGTTTAAGCCATTGCATTGATTGAGAAACATCTCGTAGCTGCCGATATCCGGGACGTACGTTTCGGTAACGATTGTGTTAAAACCTCCATCAGCAATATCCTGGGCCAGATCAGGCCAGGTATAAAAGTTCATGTATTCGCAATAGAAACCGACAGGTAAAAATACTTCTTCGTCCACCATCAGATTCCCATCATCATTTACATAGCTTACCATCTGGCCAAAGGCTCCACTGCTGAAAATCATCAACACAGCCAAAAATACCCGGCGCAGTGTCAGGAAATTAATACCTGCTGGCGGAGCTTCCGGAGCGTAGCCCTGATTATTTTGCATCAATTTTATAAAAAAATTCATATTTCCTGCCACTTAAGTAAAATGGCAAAGGTAGGGCATAATCGGTTCGGTGAAAATACACCGCGTCGCGCATCGAAGAAGGGCCACTGCAGTATTAATCGGAATAAGTGGGAGAGATGCAACCCGATGGCCTTCACCTTTGATTGTGGATAGACCATCTACAGCGTCTCGTTTGGGCTAAAGCCCATTGATTTTTTTTGCCTTTTCACCCCCGGCCTAAAGGCCGGGGTTAGTGATTAATTGGCTAAAGACCAATGATGATCGGGTCGTCGCCATCTTCTAAAGAAATTAATTGCACATCCACGAAAGTGTTGGGCTGCGCCTGATGCGTAGGGAATTTCACCGGCACATAAAGCTCTCCGTATCCCTGCGCCATGCCGCTGTCGATTTTTTCGATCAATACCCGCTGCTTTTTCCCGATAAGGGATTCGCGAAAGCGTCGTTTTTCGGCATCTGCTACCTGGCGCAGCAGCTCGCTGCGCCGGGTTTTTTCTTTTTCACTTACGTGATCGGACATCCGCTCGGCGCGGGTGTTTTTCCTTATGGAATATTTAAAAGTGTGGACGTGACCGAAGTTGAGCGCTTTTACAAGCCGGAGCGTTTCGTCAAAATCCTGCTGCGTTTCGCCGGGAAATCCAACTATTATATCTGTGGTAAAATTGAAAAGCGGGTAACGCGTGCGCACTTTCTCTACTATTTGGCGAAAGCCTGCAACCGAATACATGCGGCGCATGGCAAGCAAAATCTTGTCGGAGCCGCTTTGCAGGCACAGGTGCATGTGGGGCGTTAGTTTGGGATGATCGAAAAGATCGAACAGCTTGTCGCCAAAGCCGTCGGGTTCGATAGAGCCGATACGCAGTCGGAAGTCGCCTGGCAGCGCCAGAATGCCCGCCACCAAATCTTCAAAATTCAAACCTTCTGCATCGTACCTCCCGATATTGACGCCGGTGAGCACGATTTCTTTATAGCCAAATTCCACCACGCGGCTGATGTTGTCGTAGATTTCCTGCGGCTTGCGGCTGATGGCCCGACCCCGCACACGCGGTATAATGCAAAATGTGCAGAAGTTGTCGCAGCCATCCTGAATTTTTATCCAGCTGCGTGTATGGAAAGTTTCGCGTGCCGGCTCATAATTGAAAAGCGCCGGGTCGAAGCTGTCGGGATGCACCACCTCGCCCTTATAATGGCCGTCGATAAGCTCGAAGATGGAGCTTTTGTGTTCGTTATCCACAAACCAGGTAACGTTGGGTTGCTGCTGTTCGAGGTGCTCGCGGTGGTTGTTCACCATGCAGCCCGTCACCACCAGCATGGCATCGGTGTGTTTTTTGGCTGCCTGGTTGATCACCTGGCGCGACTTGCTGTCGCTTTGGTTGGTAACGGTGCAGGTGTTGATCACCACCACGTCGGCGGCATCTTCAAAATCGACCACCTGATAGCCGCTGCTGCTAAAGCGCGAAGCCAGCGAATCGGTCTCAAACTGATTGAGTCGGCAACCCAGGGTTTTGAAAGCTATTTTTTTCATCTGATAAAAATCGAATTCGGCTTTGATACATCAGTATCTTTCCATGAACTCATCATAACATTCTATTTATTTGGGCTAAAGCCCAATAAATTTTTTTGTCTTTCCACCCAGCCTAAAGGCCAGGGTTAGTGATCAGTTGGCTATAAAAAACGCAACATTTAGTTCCCGGTCGTTAATTCGGCCACCGCCACGCGTTCGCCTTCTACCGAGAAGTCGGTGGCGCTGGTGATGACAATGTCGGTGAAGGTGCCGATAAGTTTTTCATCCAGAGCGGCAAAGCGGCAAACGATCTTTCCTTCGGTCAAAGCCGAAAGAAATCCCGGTTTACGGTCGTGGCCGGTCACCAGCACGCGGTAGCTTTTCCCGACCATATCTGTGTTGTGTACCAGGGCATGCTTACGCAAATCGTTGCTCAGCTCGTGGTAGCGGCGGCGTTTGATGTCGGGCGCGATGTCGTCGGCCCAACGGGAGCTGGCCGCACCCGGCCGCGGTGAATACTGGGCAATATACGCCATGTTGTATTTAAATTCCTCCATCATCAGGCGGGTGTTGGTGTGCTGCTCTTCGGTTTCGCCCGAAAAGCCGGTGATGATGTCGGTGAAAATGGTGGCTTCGGGAATTATGCGGCGAACGGCATGAATGATCTGGCGGTATTTATCCACAGTATGCTTGCGGTTCATGTGGATGAGCACCATGTCGTCGCCACTCTGCACGGGCAGATGAAACTGCCGTGCCAGGCAACGGTAGCGCGCCACCATCTCCACCACTTCGTCGGTCATGTCGCGCGGATGTGGCGAAGTAAAGTACACCCAGAATTCCCTTTCAGAATCCTCTCCCATTTTTCCTATCGCTTCAAGCAATTGCGGAAACGAAAGCTCTTCACCTTTTTTATCCAAACCATAGGAATTTACATTTTGCCCCAGCAAAGTAATGGATTTGTACCCCTGCTCCACCAGTTGCTGCACCTCTTGGATAATCTCTGCGGATGGACGCGACACTTCCCGTCCGCGGGTGTAGGGTACGGCGCAAAAGGTGCAAAACTTATCGCAGCCGTTTTGTATGGGAACAAAAGCCTCGAAGTCGGAGCTATAATGCGGCGTAATGCGCCAGAAGTCGTCGATGCTGTCGTTGGAAGGCATCCGTTTCAGGTCGCCAAATAGTGAGGCGGGCGTCACCACGCCATAGTGGCGGATCATCTCGGGCAGCTTTTCCAGTTCACTCATCCTAAAAACGATGTCGAAAAGTTTCAGAAACTTCTCCATGTCGGCGGGCAGGATGCATCCGGAGATAAAAGTGATCAGGTTGCGGCGGCTCTTCCATTTGTTCCAGCGGGTGATGCGCGAATAAACTTTGTCGATAGCTTTCTGGCGCACCGAGCAGGCCAATATTCCCACCAGATTTGCTTCTTCTTCGTGGTCGGTCCACTGGTAGCCGGTTTGCGTTTCGATGATGGTGCGCACCCGCTCACTGTCCGACATATTCATTTGGCATCCGAGGGTGATCAGATGATATTTCATTTTATTAAAATCTAAATTTTTAAAAAAGAAATCCTAAGCGTACAGGCCATCAGAAATAAACCTCGGCGTGCATGTTTTCGGTAGCCACGCCCTTTTGTGCAAGGATCTCAAAAGCTTCATGGATCATCTTTACGTTGCCACAAAGGTAATATTGTGTGGCGGTGTCGATGGTGGTCTGGCGCAGATAATCCGTTACACGCCCGTTGAAGTCGCCGTTGGTATCGGCAGTTGTACAAAGAATGTAGCGGTCGCGATGGTATTGGTCGCGTTCGTAGGCTTCATTACTATATCTAACCCCGTGCAGCAGCGTGTAGTCGAGCTGCGGATAGCTGCGCACATAGCTGCGGAAGGGCGCTATGCCCGTGCCGCTGGCGATAAACATGTAGCGGGCGGTATTTATTTCGTTGGGTCTTAACGTAAAAAATCCCAAGGGGCCATCCATCTGCAGTTGCGTGCCGGGCTTGAGTTTTTTCAGGCGGCGGCTTACGTCGCCTTCGAGCACCTCTTTGATAAGCACCTCGAAATATTCGTCGTTTTCGCCACTATACACGGAATATTCGCGGGCGTTGTTTTCGTCTTTTATACCAAGAATTACATGTTGTCCGGCCAGGAATTCCCGCTGGTGCCGGTCGAAGCGAAGCACGTAAGCGGTGGGAGTAAGATTCCGGGTTTCCTGAACGGTGATGGCTTGGGTTGCTAAAGGTATTTTGGTTGTCGGTTGTGTCATGTCAATAGTAAATTCTCAAAATTAATCCTCCCGTAAAAGGGAGCTTTTTAATAAAAACCATTAACAGGCACCTGGTGGGGTTGTTCATCTTATTATAACGTCATCCATTAAAGGAAACAACTGAATCCGATGGATTGGGTTTGTCAGGATAATTAACCAATTTTACCTCAACATTTAAAAGCTGAACGCTGAATAAGGCGTCGATGAATGGCAACCACCCTACATCTTGCGACTTCCGGCTGTCGGTGATTTTTGAATTATCTTTGCGGAAGTTTTTAATAGCAACAAAAAGAGCAGGAGATGAACATTGTAATAACAGGAGCCAGCAAAGGGATTGGCAACGCATTGGTAAGACGGCTTTCCGCCGATAGTGCGCATCATATTGTAGCCATCGCGCGCGATGCCGAAAAGCTGGACGCACTTGCGGAGGAGTGTCGCCGGCAAAACAACGACGCGCATGTGTACCCCATTGCTTTCGACCTGCTCACGCCCGGATATTCCTTCAGCCTTATTCCCGGGATCGTTGAGGCTTTCGATAGCATCGACGTGCTGGTAAATAATGCCGGTCTGTTGATCAAGAAAGATTTTGCCACCTTTTCGGATGAAGATTTTGATGCCCTGATGAACGTCAACGTGAAAAGTGTTTTTAAACTTACACGAGCGCTGCTGCCCTACTTTGCGCGACCGGCACACATCGTCAACATTGGCAGCATGGGCGGCATACAAGGCACGTCCAAATTTCCGGGCATGTCGTTGTACAGCGCTGCCAAAGGCGCCGTGGCAGTGCTCACCGAAGCCCTGGCCGAGGAGTTGTCCGACAGAAAAATTTCGGTGAACTGTCTGGCTTATGGCGCCGTGCAGACGGAGATGCTGGCGCAGGCTTTCCCGGGATACACCGCGCCATTAAGTTCTGAAAATATAGCTGAGTTTGTTGCTTGGTTTGTAATTCACGGCCACAATTATTTTAATGGGAAAATACTTCCTGTTTCTTCATCAACACCTTAAAAAAATACTTTTCTAAAAAAATGGATCACCAGGATCTGATCACACACAGCGGCATCGTCACGCGGCGCGAAACCGGCACCATCTACGTAAGTATCGTGGCCGAATCGGCATGCGCGGCTTGTCATGCCAAAGGAGTTTGTGGTATGTCTGAGATGCAGGAAAAGGTTGTGGAGATCAACGACGCCGAACATACGAAACTTGCCGTGGGCACTCCGGTGACGGTGGCCATGAAACGTACCACCGGACTTAAAGCCGTTTTGTTCGGATATTTCCTGCCTTTTGTGCTGTTGCTGACAACACTTTTCGTTGCAATGGGTTATTACGGCAACGAAGGCAAGGCAGGCCTGTTGGCATTGGCCATTCTGCTGCCCTACTATCTTGTGCTCTACATGCTGCGCGACAAGATGAAAAAAAGATTTGAATTTACTATACTCGACACATAATCAACTACATTTTACTAAATATTGAAATCCGATGAAACAACTACTAATCTATCTTGTACTGCATGCATTTCTACCTTTACTTGCACCGGCACAGCAGCCACTCTCGCCACGCACAGTGCGCAAAGCTGCCTTTGCCGACAAAACGCCGCAGCAACTGCGCGATATGACGGTGATACTGCCCGGCGAACGCAAACGCGCCTGGAAAGATGGCATCATCAAAAATGAATCGGTGGAGATGACACCGAAAAATGAGGCGAACTACGAGCCGGGAACCTATGAAAACCTGCAACAAACCAAAGGTGAAATAAAATCGCGCGGGCCGATGGTAAACATCGACGGCGTGGGCAACGTGAACGGCGTTTATCCGCCCGACACCGACGGCGACGTTGGGCCGAATCATTATTTTCAGATGATAAATCTCTCCTTTGCCATTTACAATAAAAACGGAACCAAGCTATACGGCCCCGCCGACAACAGCACGCTGTGGC
>JAAYIU010000242.1 GCA_012523265.1 Bacteroidales bacterium
AGGTGAGTTTGCCATCCGAAAAAGATCCTGCGCCTCCCTCGCCGTGGCAGTAGTTGGCGTGGCTGTCGAAAGCTGCTTTTCCCCGCTCAAAATCCAGGATCGACTGGTAGCGCTTGCCGGCTTCGGGGCCTTTTTCGAGGAGGGTGACATTAAAACCCGACTGCTGCAGGACCAGCGCAGCTATAAATACTGCCGGGCCACTGCCTGTCACCACCACCTGCTGCTGCCGTTTTCGATAATGAATCGTGAGCTGCGGCGGAGCCTCGTATACAGAACCTTTAGGCGTCTCTGAAAATACGCGCACACGCGCCAGCCAAAAGACATCTGGCTTGTGCCGCGCATCGAGGCTTTGCTGCAAAAGCTCCCACCGGAAATTGTCAACTCCTGCCTTAGCAGCCACTTTCTTACGCAGCTCTTCCTCC
This sequence comes from Bacteroidales bacterium, assembly GCA_012523265.1. GTDB lineage: Bacteria > Bacteroidota > Bacteroidia > Bacteroidales > 4484-276 > SABY01. The sequence continues at coordinate 423 of JAAYIU010000242.1, forward strand.
CGATAATTCGTTGGCAGCTTTACTTCAATATCCTGAAAATATAACGGGGTCATAGTTTTTAATTTTTCTTTATTAAATAAAAAAGGCCGGAAGCATTGTCCCGGCCTTTAAAAACTTAATCTATGAAAAATTATTCTTTTATAATCTTTTCGATAATGGTGCCGCTGTTGTTGCGGAGGTAGAGATAATAAACTCCCTGTGCCATATCCGAAAGGTCGATGGTATGGGTAGCTGCACCGTTCACTTTCAATGTTTCGGTCATCACCTGCATACCGAGAGCATTCATCAGCGTAAGCTCATAAGTAGTTTCCTGTGTGGCGTTGAGTTGCAGATTGAAAATGCCGGTAGTAGGATTGGGATAAACAGTCACTTCTTTTGCAGAAATATCGTTGATGCCCGTGGGATCCATCACCATGATGTCGAGGTCGTCAGAATATTCGCCCATGCCGCATTCGTTGCCACCACAAACTTTCAGTGTAGCATTTCCTACATAGGATTCGCTCCAGCTAATTTCCACCTCATTCATGTTCATGGTCATTACGCCAGCCTCAGCGGGAGTGAGCACCCAATCGTAAGCGGTGCAGTTGTCGAGCAATTCGATTTGATAGGTTTCCACATCACCATTACCAACGTAAAGATCTCCGTCGATCAGGCCAGCCTGCGCCGGAACATCATCAACGTGGATGTAGTTGGTTTTTGTCATTACCTGCGTGTCGGTTCCGTCAGAAATTTCGAGCGTCACATCATAATCGCCTTTGGTATTGTAAACCACCACAGGATTTTGCTCGACAGAGGTTTGGGGAGTACCGCCGGGGAATGTCCACGACCAGCTGGTGGCACCAACAGAAGCATCCGTAAAGGTTACTTCCATACCGGCGCAACCTTCGGTGGCAGAGGCGGTGAAGTTAGAAACCAGCGTGGCGGGCATCATGCCGAAGAAATCCAGATAGGCTTCCATTAATGAAATACGACCGGTTGAGAGGCCGCCAAATTCGTGCGAAACGCCAATGGTTTTATACACGCCGCCATCGTTGGCAACAGCCGTTCCGTATAACGGCGACTGGTTGTTGAGGATCAGCGTACCGGAAGTTGCCACAAGGCGGTCTATCCAACTGTTGTCGCCGGTGTAGGGCATCGACATGCCTTCGGTAAAGGTGCCTGCGATACCAACTACGGTGCTCAGGTCGCCGCTGCCATCAGAGGTGGCGTTAAGCCCAAACATGCTATGAACCGGCGTGGGAGTATTAAACTTCCAGGTATCGCCGCCTTCCATGTACAAGTTGCCGCCGGCATTAAGATAGTCGGCCAGCCTTTGTCCGTCGGGGTTGCTTAGCACGGTATTTTGGCTATAAACACCAAGTGTAAGAAATATAGAAGAATAGAGGTTGAGATCATCAGGTAAAACGGTTCCCTCTTCGTAAGCAATTCCAATCTCGTCGAGGGCGTCGGCTATTTTGTTGGCGGAGTTATGGTTTTGGTCCATATCGATGATAAGTACCGGAATTTGCCCTACCACGATCATGAATTCATAGGCAGTCATCAGATCTTTAGCGGCCGTCATTTCAAAATTGAGATTTACCATATGTCCGGTGGGAGTCTCTTCATTGGCAGCAACTTCAAATTCAGCTTCAATGGTTTGGCCTGCTTCCAACGTTCCATAGTTCATCGAAGAAGTGGTAATGGTGAGATACGTGTCGGTAGAAGTAAGCTCGCCCATAACCTCATCAGCCGTGGCAGCGCCAGTATTGGTTATCGATACAAAAACCGAGGCTGTTTCGCCCGGATCGAGTTTACCATTGTTATTGCCATTTACATCTGAGATATAAAATTCACCAAATTCCAATACACCTGCAATAGCAGTTACTGAAAAGGTGCTCTCCCAGGCATCGTCACCAGTGGCCATCACCTCGAAGATAACCCTTTGCCCATCGGGAATATTGTTGGCAGCTTCTACTGTAAAGGCATCGTCGATAGTAACAATTGCGCCGGGTGCAATGGTTCCGAAGTTTTCGGTAGCATCGGTGATGGTCACATATTCGTTGTTGGTGCTAATGGTGACCGTTACATTGGTAGCGCTGGCAATTCCCACATTTTTCATAGCCAGGTTAAGGGTTGAAGGTTCGCCATAAACCAATTTGCCGGAAGGCGAATTAACAGCCACCTGATTGAAGATAACGTAGGGACCCGTTGGCGGGATGCACTGGATGGTTTCGTAAATGGTTTCGCCATTGAAAGCCGTAACAACCAGCTTCACATCGCCGGGAAGGAAATTATTGGGTACGGAAACCAATCCATTTTCGTCAGAATATGCACTGGCAAACATTCCGTCTTGTGAGAGGGCGACCAATGCACCTTCAAATGGAACATCATTGAGACTAACGATGGTTTCGAAATTAGCACCTACCAACATTATGTTGTTAGACACGGTAACCGATGCCGGCTCGTCAGTTCTTATTTGCAGAGCAGCGTCACCAAAAGTAATCCATGTTTGCAGGGTCTCCAGGTCGGAAGCCCCATTGCTTTCGGTGTACATCAAATTCATTCCATTCACAACGATGGAACCAATTATTGAACGGCCTTCAGTGGTGCTGATGCCGTTACCGGGATTGCTGGCATAATTGTACCCTCCGGTGATAATATCATTAAAATAATCCTGCCCGCGCATGGGTGGTTGCCATGCCTGGTTGATGGTTGACATGAGCGCCATGATGGCACCGCCGTTTTCTTTGCGGAGCCATGCTTCGGCAAAGCAGTCGCCTGAATGGAAAGCGCCATTAACACAGGCTACCGAAAAAACAAAGGGTAGCTTGTCACCATTGGTAAGGCTGTTGATATTGGTACTGCTAAAATTGCTGGAACCCCAGGAATTTTGTGAGCCGTGTCCGCAATAGTTGATGATGCTTGCACCTTGCTCAATATAGTTTTTCACCATGGTGGGATTAGCCGACGGATCGTAGGCGGTGGACATGTTATGGTAGGTAAACGGGTTGAGTTTATTGTCGTAGATCACATCGATGTGTGCATAATCCAACTCACCGTCGTCGCCGGGGCCCTGGTTGCTGGCTATGCCGATAGCATTTTTGTACCAATCGCCGGAGGGATTTTTTTCGTAGTCGATGGTTTTATTAACCTGCACGGTCACCTGCGCGGGATTGCCAGCCGAAAAACGACCAATGGCGATCTCCGGGAAAAAATCGCTACCTACCACACAGCCCAACATCGGATCCGTGGGTGCATTGGAGCCGCCGCCCAGGTCAGATTTAATGTCGGCCCAGTCGCCTACAAGCTGCACGTAGAGAATATCGTTGTTCTCGTTGTATTTCTGTTGGATAAGATTTTTCACATTGGTGCCGGTTGCAACAACTTCTTTAAAAACCTCAAAACCTTTTTCCCTTTTCCAGTCGATGTAAGGCTGGATAGCCTCTTCGTCGCGGGCTGTGGTGATAACCAGGATGTCGCCGGCTTCGGCCATATCCATCGCATCCCGTTGGTTTTCGTAGTTAATAAATAATGAAGCGTAAAGACTTTCCATTGCGGGGAAATATTTTCCGGTAGCGCTGTACAACGGATTTACCGGAGCAGAGGCGTCAGGGGTGAGCGTTACTTCGATATTTGTGTAAACGCGAACAGTTTTCGCAACAGCATTGTAGCTGAAAGGATAAATATAAACGGTAACACCACGCGCGTCTTTGATAATAAACGGGTCGGTAATGGTGGCGATTTCAGTGGGGAAAAAGCTGTCGGTAATCGATTCGGGAGCAATGGTGTAAGGAACCGTCGATGGATCCTGGTCGCGGTAGATCACTCCACGCGAGGGCACCAGCGGCGCTTCAACCTGAAAATCGACGAAAGAAAGAGCCGACACCTGCATGGTCATATTTTTTACGGGGTCGAGCTGAATATTGGCATTGAGGAATGGAAGCTCGGCAAAGCCTTTTTCCATGGTGGTAACTTTGCTGCTGAAGGTGATGGCCGAAAATACGGTGCCATCAAGGGTCACGGTTTTGATACCATAATCTTTGATAGTAAATTGCAGGGTAGCGCTACCAGCGGCACCTTGCTTGTACTGCAGGTCGTATCCGTCATTAGCCATCAGACCAACAAAAGCAAAAAGGAGAAAAACATTTAATAAGATTTTTTTCATACGATGAAAATTTAAAAGTTTAATGAGTTTTAAAAAAATATTTGTTTAGTGAGTAATTCAAAATTGATGATCATCGAAATTTATTTTCCAAGGATCAGTTTGCGGGTAACGTTCTTGTTTGCGCTTTGCAAAACTATATAATAAACACCACTGCCAAACGACGACAGGTCGATGGTAAAGCTGTTGATGCCGACGCGGTCGAGATTTTCCATCGTTTCCTGAAACAAATTCTGACCAAAGGCATTGAGTATGGTAATGATGAGTTTGCTGTCATTTTCGGCCAGAAAGTCGATGTTAACTTTATTAATGGCCGGGTTGGGAAAAATCCTGAAATTACCCTGGCGTTCGATCTCAGCAATAAAAGTAGGCTGAAAGAAAACGCTGTTGGATGACATTGATTTACAATCCCACACATTTGAAATTATGGTGTAGTAATTTCCTGCTACGGTGGGTCGGTACATCTGCCCCACAGCTCCCACTATTACACCTGTGTCGTTGTACCATTGGTTTCCGAACTGCACCGACGACACCAGGTTTTCGCCAACCTGAGTCACTTCAGGGGTGGCAGGCACCGGATGCACTTCCACCAGAATTTCGTCAGTATACGTCTGGCCTTTTATTATATCCGTTACCGTAACTACATACAGGGTGTTGATGAGCGGCGTGGCCACAGGATTGCGCAAAGCAGGATTGCTGAGCAATTCGGCAGGCGACCAGTTGTAATGATAATTGCCCGATCCACCATACACGCTCACGTTGAGCTGGGTGGTTTCGCCAGCGCATATTTCGGCAGGAGCCGCCGTGATGTTGCCCGACAAGGAGTTGCTGGTGATGATACCAAAAAACTCCAGATATTTCTTCATCAGACCGATTCGGTTGTTGCCGTAGCCACCAAATTCGGCCGAGGTGCCAATGGTTTTGTAAGTGTCGCCATCGTTGGCAATAGCGCAATTATAGGCAGGAGCGGCATTTTTTATATTCACAAAACCGGCATCGACAGGCTGCAAACGATCAATCCAGTTGTTATCGCCGGTGTATTGCAACGTAAGTCCTTGCGTCATGGTTCCGTTTACACCCTCAACAGCAGACAAGTCGTTGCTCCCATCCGACACGCCAGCAATAGCGAAAAGCGGATGCACAGCCGTAGGCGAATTGTAAAACCAGGCATCACCGCCTTCGAGGTAGAGGTTTCCACCCGCTGTCAGGTATTCGTAGAGCCTCTGACCCTCCTCAACCGTAAGTGCGTAATTTTCGGGATACACGCCCAGGCAGACCATGATGGAGGCGTACTTTTGTAAATCTTCCGGAAAGATGGTTTCGGTCGCAGCCGAAATATTCAGCGCTTCGATGGCTTCGGCTATTTTATCAGCCGAATTATGATTTTTATCCAAATCCACAATCAACACCGGCACCTGACCAATCACTAAAGAAAATTCAGAGAGTTTATTCCCGACAAGGGTATCTTTAAAATCGAGCATTGCGGTAGCCACCAAACAGACTGGTGTATTTTCGTCGGCAGATATTTCGTAAGTTGCCATTGCCTGCCCGCCTACGGCAATATCGCCGAAAGGCAAAAAACCGGTGGTATTAATGGTGAGGTAAGCGTTGTTGCTCGTGAGGCTGCCAACAACCGCCGCTGCAGCAGCGCCTCCGTTATTTTTTATTAATGTGGTAATCAACACAGTTTCTCCCGCGTCGATGCGTCCGTTGTTATTGCCCTGTGAATCGTCGATGCTGAAGCCGCCAAAAACCAGCTGAGGCGCATGTCCCCGGATTGTAAAATTACTGTTCCATTGCTCAGCACCGTCAGTGGCCTGAATTAAAAATGCCACCTGATGGCCATCCGGGATATTGCCGGAGAATTTAATATCAAAAATATTTTCGAGTGTAGTCGTCGCATCCGGATTAAGAGCACCAAGCACCGCATTGCCATTGTTTATTATAACAAATTCATCAGCCGTGGACAGGGTAAGTGTGACGTTGCCTGCAGGTTGCAAACCAAAATTTTTCATCGAAACATCCAAACCAAACGTCTCTCCGTAGTCGGCCAATCCATTGCCATTGCTTTCTAAATCATTTACACTAAAACCATCGAGCAAAACATACGGAGCATCGGGAGCGGCTACAACGATGCTGGCGCTGTAAGGCTGCAGGTTTTGCCCGGTGATCACTATCTCCGCTTCGCCGGGCAACACAATGGGTTCATCAAAAACCACTTCGGCCAGCCCATCGGCATTGGCCAAAGCCGCGCCGTGCAAAACTCCTGCTACTGAAATGGCCACAAAAGCATGGGGAGCAGTGTTAACAATCAGCGACGGTTGTCCGGGAGTGATCAATGGCACATAATCGGCGGTGACGGGTGAAGGTTGCGAAAAGTAAACCATCAGCGATGGGTCGCCCATCAGGTGGTAAACCTCCCAATAATATTTTTCGAGCTGCGCGCCGGCCTGTGTTACAGCCAGATTTCCGGCCACAGGCATTTGTCCTTGCGTGATGTACCAGTCGTCGGCGGCAATCCCGGGCATGTCGTGGAATGTGCGGTCGTAGGCGCCAAGGTGCGTGGGATTATAGACAGGGTTGGCCGATATAGCTTCAAATCCTACCGACCACCAGAAGTCTTCATTCCAGTAGGTATTGTTGCTGGCGCCGATATACCCGACGGCACCTTTCAAAGGAGCACGCAGCACGGCCTCGGCCAGACAGGTTACCTGAAAATTTGCAGAAGAGCAGCAGTTGCCCACCATCAGCGGATACTTGTGCGCGTTGGTAAGCCCTGACACGCTGCCGGTAACAAAGCCAGGATTGCTCCATCCCGATGGACTGCAATGGGCGGTATAGTTTACGTATGAAACGCCCTGAGAAATATTTTCGATGATCAGCTCCGAATATTTACCGCCGGCAGGTTCTGGTTGCAAATAGACGTGGGTTTGCAATCCATGCGCTGCGTTAAAATAATTTGTCGATCCGTAGTTCACCTGGCCGTTTCCCCACACAGTGCCATGCGTGGCATCGGCTCCGGCAATCAACACGGCTTCGTCGAGGAAGGAGGGATCGGGAAAAAGGTACTGCTCATATTCGAGGGTCTATCAATTTGAGGCTGAAGCTCTGCCAGGGTGTTGGCCGAGAAACGTCCGCAGAAAGCATCCGGTAAATGATCGTCGGTATATTCGGCGTAATAAAGATCAGTAACGTGTCCGCCGGTGGTACCGCTAAAAGCAGGGATTTGCGCCACGTCGCCCACCAATAACACAAAAGTTTGCGATGCAAAACCTTCGGGGGGATTGTTGTAAAAATCTTTCAGGTATTGGCGGATGCTCTCGCTGGTGTTGCCCACCAAAGGATTGTCGGTGTAAGCTTCGACAACTTTAAAACCTTTGCGGGACTTCCATGCCACAAAAGGCTGTAAAGCATCGGCAAAAAGCGGGTCGGAAACAATGATGCAGGTGACGGGCTGATCGCCGGAGGCATAACCATCGGCAAGTTCTTTGAAATTAAAAACACTCCCGGCGACACTTTTAAAATAGTGATTGTCGTGGTTGGTCTTCAACAGCAGCGTGGCCTGCACATCGGCATTTGTGTAAACAACATTAATGTTCATTTGCCGGTAAACCCGCACGATTCCTTTTACAGGATTGTATTGTACCGGCGCTATCTCGAGCCGCGCCAGCCTTACGCCGCGCATCGTGCCCAGCGGCACCACTTTTACCAACACATCGCTATTAAAGCCATCAAAATTGTAGGCCGACTCATCACGTGCAAAAGGCGTCAATTGTGGATCGTCGCTTTTTGAGACGGGAGGCTGCACCGGAATAATCTGTGCATCAATGCCATAATCGGCGAGATTAACATCCAGATAATTCGATTTTATGATTTCGATGGAGAAATCGCAACCCAAAGGAATTTCGATCAACTTTTTCATCACCGGCAACATAGGCGTGCCCACTTGCGTGGAATAGCCATAGCCATCGGCACGAAGCTGCACATATGACGATGTGGGTGACTTTACGTCAAAAGTTTCGATCCGGCCAACGCTGTTGCTAAGGGTAAGCTGGTGATAGGTGTTTTGGTCAATAACGATTTGGGTGGGATCATTTCCAAACTGCAACACTTGCGCTATGAGGCCTGCGTTTGCGGGAATTAAACCCGCCACGAGCAGCATCAGCACGATTAAAATGTTGTGGTAGAATTGTTTGGCCATGAAATAAAGACGTTGTTCTTAATATTTTATCAGCGAAAGCAGGTGCAAAATTATGCTTTAAACCGACACCATTCAAATTTATTTTAGAAAGTCGCCCTGTTCTTGCATTCGCGGTCTATCGCCCTGTAAGTCAGTTTTCCAAACGCAAAACCGGGTTCTAATGTTCAAAATTGAAAGGGTCAAATTTCGCATTGTTTGGCGGAAGAGCAAAAAAGCAGGTGTTAAATAATTGTTAATGGGGAGGAAGGTTGTTCCCTTCGGCAAGCTCAGGGCAGGCTGTTGTTCGTTGTTCGTTGTTCGTTGTTCGAATCTTCTACCTTCTACCTTCTACTTTCTAACTTCTAACTTCTACCTTCTTCTTCCTTCTTCCTTCTACCTTCTACCTTCTAACTTCTAACCTTTACAATTTATGAATAAGATACTTCGACGAGATGTGCCGCACCGGATACCAGGCCGCCAGCAGGCCAAGAACGATGACGGTGGCAAATACGAGGAGAAAATCCACTGCTTTGATGGCCACCGGATAGGCATCCACCACAAAAGTGCCGGAGCCGCCTCCCAGACTGATCAGTCCGAAAGTTTGCTGCAGCCAACTGATAAGTCCGCCCAGCAAAAGTCCCAGCAGGGCGCCGCCGATAGAGATCATAATGCCTTCCAGCCAGAAGATACGCCGGATCAGGCGGTTGGAAGCGCCCATGCTGTGCAGCACGGCCACATCTTTTTTCTTGTCAAGGATGAGCATGGTCAATGAGCTGATAACGTTGAAGGTGGCGATGATAAGAATGAAAGTGAGAATGAGAAAAATAGCCCATTTCTCTGACTGCATCACGCGATACAGCAGCGCCTGCTGCTCAAAGCGGTCTTTCACCACGAAGTTGCTGCCGATGATATTTTTAATTTCTTCTTTTACTTTTTTGATAGAGGCTCCCGACGCCAGCCCAACTTCCACGCTGGTAACCTCATTGGTGTAGTCGAGCAGCGCGCGGGCAGTTTCGATAGGCATCAAAGCATATTTGGTGTCGAAATCCTGCTGAATGCTAAAGATCGCAGATGGGAAAATTCCTTTGCTGTTGAAAGCCTGCTCGATGTTGGCGCCAAAGCGCCCCTCGCGACGCGGCACATACACCATCACCGGATTGAGCAAGTCGTTGAGGCTCGCACCCAGAAAATACGAAACCCCGGCGCCGAGAATTAATCGCGGCTGACCCTGCTCACGCAGCAGAAACTTTCCGGCTATCAGCATCGTATCCAGGCCGCTCATCTCTTCAAATTCGTCGCTCACCCCTTTGATGGTGGCAATGTATTGCTTGTTGCGATATTTAAATAAAGCATTCTCTTCGACCACCTGCGTCAGCACCGCCACCCCCGGAAGGCTTTGTAGCTTCTCGTACGGAAAAGTTTCGTAATCGAAAGTCTTGCCTTTTTCGGTAGTAATGGAAAGGTCGGGATTAAAGGAGTTGAAAAGAGAAGTGATGAGACCTTCAAAACCATTAAATACCGACAACACAATGATGAGCGCCATCGTACCAACGGTGACTCCGGCCAGCGAAATAGCCGAGATGATGTTGATAATGTTGTGCGTTTTTTTGGCAAACAAATACCGGCGGGCTATATAAAATGGAAATGATCTGATGGCGATTGATTTTTTAAAAAAAAACAGCAACGAGCTGATAACGGTTAAATTGGTTTATTGATAATGCTTACGGCCGGCGGCTACTTCCAGGCTTTCACCAGGAGGCCGGTGCCGGTTTTGGGGTTAATATTTACATCCAGCAAGTTCATGATCAGTGCAAACCAATAGGTGAGCAGGTAGTAAAATGGCAGCACGACAAAAAATAGTTTGGAGGTGTTGAGCATCAGGATGGGATATTTCATCGAGAGGCGCCAGGATATTTTGCCGGGCCAGCCGTAGGTGTAGCGCGCCTCGGTATGGCTGAACCCCGCGCTGCGGAGCTTTTGCTGTATCTCGTCGATATTGTAGCCGTCGCGCACGTGTTCATCCACAAACGAAGCCGAGCCGTCGTTGGCGTAGCCTTCGTGCTTGTGATGGTCGTGTACGTCGGAGCCGCCCTGGTCGCTGGGTGTAGAAATTAGCAACATGCCGCCCGGGCGCATCGACTTATGGAAGTTTTTAAAAACTAAAACATCTTCTTCGATATGCTCCATCACATCCACCGACAGCACCAGATCGTAACGATCCGGCCCGACATATTGCGTCAGATCGGCATAATCAAAGCTGACATTTTTAATTTTTGACTTTGCAAAAAACTGGCGGCAATCGGCAATTTGCTCAGTTTTCACGTCCACCGCTTCAATATTCCATCCGGGATACTTGCGCGCCATGAAGTAGGTGTATTGCCCAAAGCCCGAACCAGCGTCGAGGACTTTGATTTTTTCATCACCGTCACGGGCAAACCGGCGCAACGCTTTTTTTACGTGCCAGGTGCGCAACAGCAACAGATCGAGCAGGTGATAAAACGCCTTGCGCGCCGCCGTGGTGCGGTTGAACATTTTGCCCAACGAATTTTTGATAGGATCGTATTGCATCGATAAAATCTAAATGATCTGTTTTTTTTTAAAATAATTGCTTGCCACTTCCATCTTCAAACCTCGCTAATCACTGAGCAGGTCTTCGATATGTTCGATGTAGTCGAGCGAGTCGTCCACATAAAACTCAAGTTCGGGAATGTGGCGCACCTGGTTTTTGATGCGCGTGCCCAGGGTGTAGCGTATCTCGCGGCTTTGTTGGCGGAGATCCTCGATGCTGATTTTATTGCCACCAGTAGCAAACAAGCTCATGTAAACGCGTGCTATTGACAGATCGCGTGTTATGGTGACTTTGGTAACGGTGATCAGTGCACCGCCGAAGCGGTTCTTGCCTTCCAGCCTGAATATTTCGCCCAGCTCCCGCTGAAGCATCTTGGCGATTTTTTGTTGTCGTTGTGAATCCATCGGGCAAAATTAATATTATTCTGTGTCTGATTTTTTTTGTTGAAGATGGCAAACAGATTTGCAAAAGGATTGTTCTACTTAAAAACCCGCAAAAACATGGAAAACATCAGACATATCACTCTCAAAAACCTTCCCGTTGTGTTGACGGCTATATTCATCACCGCTTTTTCCGCTGCAGCTCTTGGTCAGTTGCCTACCAATGTGCCCTCCCCCGAAGCCAAACCTGTCGACTTTTTAGGCTCCACGGCTAACATCGTGCTCTATGTGGTCATCCCCATCGTCGTCATCGTTTTGGTCATCATTTGGCGGCGGCGCACCGCAAAACATAATCCCGATAAGGATCAGTAAATCCCGCATCGTCGCACTTCCAAATTTTTCTCCGAATAATCGGCGACAAAATTGTCATGCAATAAAAACTTATCCGCGAGTTTTGCTATGATATGTTCTTTTTTTAAAAAAAAACTATCCGAAAGATTTCCTGTTTAAGAAAATAACTACTTTTGCAGACGATTTTAAAAGCAACACGGGGTGTGGCGCAGTTGGTAGCGTGCTTGACTGGGGGTCAAGAGGCCGGGAGTTCGAGTCTCCCCACTCCGACAAAATCAAAAGGAATCCGGCCATTGGATTCCTTTTTTTTGTTTTTACAGCATGTACTTCACTTACATTATTTACTCTCCATCAGCAGGCAAATATTACGTCGGTTCTACACAAGATGTTGAGGTAAGGCTAAGAAGGCACAATGCCGGACATTCCAAAT
>JAAYIU010000278.1 GCA_012523265.1 Bacteroidales bacterium
AAAAACAAAATACAATCCTGCCGGCAACCGGCTGATGTCGATAGTTTGCTCATTGCTGCTAATTTCTGTTTCCATCATCAAAAGTCCGCTTTGGTTGGTGATGCGGATGTTTGCCGCTTCTGCATTGGTAATCAAAAAATGATCATTGGCCGGATTAGGGAAAATCCTGAAGGTGGTAATTTCATCAGCACGCAAGCCGGTGAGCGTTTCATCCTCCCCGGGTTGCAGATAAAAAGTGTGCTCAGCATTTTGGCCAACCTCCACAACTATCTGGACAGCTTCGGAAGTCTGGTATCCCTCTGCCGAACAGGTAACGTTGTAATTCCCTGCCGGCAGTAGCATCGAGTAGTGCGAACCAAAAGGAGTGGCAATGGCTAAAGCGCCGTTGTCGTTATTGGTAGCAGTCACTTGCGCATCAGCTATGGAAAGATTGGTGACGGCATCGCGCACAAAGCCCTGGATTTTGCCGGTTTCGCCGTCAATCGTTACCTGAACAGGCGCAGAAGGTACCGACTCGCCCATATCATAAACCGCAGTGACCGTATATACATGCGTTCCGGCTGGTACATTTGCATCAGCGTAAGCAAGTCCGGTAATCAGATTTGTATTTACTTTTTGCCCATCGCGATAAGCATTATAACCCTGCAACTCAACTCTGGCAGGAGCCACCCATGTGAGCGCCACATCATTGTTGATTACTGTGGCCGTGAGGTTTTGAGGCGGATTAACCCCGGCAACAGGCTCATCGGTTATCAGCACGTTGTCTATCGCCCACCAGTAGTCGTAGTCGCCCACGTAATTCCACTTAACCCATACAGTTGGTTCATTTGCAGCTACTGCCGAAATATTAAGTTCTATCGTTACTGCCGGATCGGGATAGCCACTGTTGGACGATACCTCATATACAGTCGTCCAGGCAGTGCCGTTGTTGCTCACCGAAACGGTACCTACCGAACTTTGATATTGACGGAACGATTGGTCAAATTTTAAAAGTACGAAATCGGCGTTACCGCAATTGATGGGGGGCGTAATCAGATCGGCATCCTGGCCGGAGCCGCTGCCATAAAAATCGCTGTCGAGGATGGCAAAGTTGTCGTCGAAACCTGCGCCGGTAAATGTGCGGTAGCCGGGATTGTCGAAAAGCCATGTTTCTCCTGCGGTAGCATTGTCGATATTTTGCCAGCCTTCCGGCAACTCCTGATCATCAAAACTTTCGTTGAAAGGCAACGAAACGGCTGGAATAATATTCAGGCCGTAGGCATAAACACTGTAGCCGCGTGTGCCGGCAAAAATCACATCAGTAGTATTGCCATAAGCCAAATCCCATATTGCCATGTATTGGATGCCGGTGTTGAAAGGCTGCCAGGTTTGCCCCTCGTCGGGGCTGTGGAACACGCCGTTGCCGGCGCCTGCATAGACGTCGGTGCCTGTGGTTCCCAGCACGCTCCAGGCCATGCCACTCAGGTTAGGGCATTGCGTGTAAACGGCGCCGTCGGCAGATTTATAAATCCCTTTGTCCGTCGACTGATAAACCATTTGTGCCAGTGCTCCCGCAGGCCTTACGGAGAGATCGGTGAAATAGCTCACGCCTGTAAATCCTGTGGCAGCAGTATAGTTGGCGCCCAAATCATCCGAGTAGTATGTTTCGGTGGCCAACTGTTCGTAGCTGATCAGCACACGCAATCCGCCACTGCTGTTTTTGCACATATTAAATCGCGGATAAAAAGCAAAAGGTAAACCTGCCGAAGTATTCCAGGTGGTGCCGCCGTTGGTGGTGTATTCCACCGGGCCGGTAGAGCCGCCTACCCACATCATGTCGGCATTGTCGGGATCAATCATCACTCCGGTGTAGTAGGTGGTGGTTTGGTGCAGCACCTGCCAGCTGTCGCCAAAGTTATCGCTATAAAACACGCCATTGTTGGTGCCCACCAGCATGCGTCCGTTTTGCCAGTCGGTATCGTTGGTAGGTGCAAATCCGTAACTCCACCAGCCCTGCAAGCCTGTTGTTTTGTTTTGCCAGGTAAGCCCCATGTCGGTCGAGCGCCAGATGCCGCTGCCTTCGGAGCCTGCCCACAGCTCGTTGCGGTCGGCATAGTAGGCAATGCAATGCACATACACATTGTTAAGCCCTTCCACGCTCATCACATATTGCTGCCCCTGTCCGCGGATGATGGAGCCCCAGTTGCCAAAAAGTGGTCCGGCAGCGGAAACACCCACCGCCTGCCAGGTTTTCTCCGGGAACGTGTTGGCTGCCGCTGTCCATGTATCACCGTTGTTGGCACTTTCGTAGATATCACCACCATACACCACGGTTCTGAAAACGTTGTTGTATTTCACAATGCCGCGGGCGAAATTGCTGGTTGATAATGTCTGCGTCCAATTGACGCCACCATCCACAGATTTATAAATCCCAAATTCAGCGCCCAGTAGCAGAAAGTCAGCATTGGCAGGATCTACATATACGCCGTAGCATTGGCCGGAGTTTGCGGGGTTGATGGCCGTCCAGGTGGCGCCATCCACCGAAGTGAATAATCCGAATCCTGCTGTGCCCGACACCGCCAAAAACATCTTAGATGGGTTGGCCGCCGAAACGGCAAAGTCTTTCATAAAGCCTGTCGCCAGGTTGGTGTTGTTCCAGGTGGTGCCTCCGTCAGTCGAATAGCGGACGCCCTGGTTGGATGCTATGCCGGCAACCATAAGTTGCGGATTGACCGCTTGCACCCCGATGCCAATGATCGTGGTGGAAGGATAAGCAATCTGGTTCCAGCTGGCACCGCCATCCACCGATTGGTAGATGCCATACTTGCCGCCGGCATAAAATTTCCCCGCGTGCGTGGGATGAGCGGCTACGCCATACATAATCTTGTTGTTGATGTTGGAAGAATTCCAGGTAACGCCGCCATCCTGCGAATACCACATTCCTCCGTTGCCGGCGGTAGAGCTTCCACAAGCCACCGTTACTTGCATGCCGTTGGTGGCATCGGTAGCAAAACCACGGATGTTGCCACCCCACGGGCCATGCGCTGTCCATTCGCCGCGCAGCTCTTCGGGCACCGCTGCAAAAGCTTCCATGGTCTGCGGCTTCAGGTCGCGGGCAACGATTGCCTCGCCGGGGATGATGTCGCCATTGAGATCGGTAGTTGGCGTCTGTTGTGCCAGCGCAGCCACGCTAAACAGCAAACCAAATAAAAACGTCAGATAAATGTTTCTCATAATTTTCTAAATTTTAAATGATTAATAAACGATCAGGTATCAATAAAATCGAAACAAAAATGGTCTTCGGTCAGTCTGAAAGGGTGCAGTAAAACTATAAAAGATTTTGGGATGTCCAATAATTTTAATTTGGGCGGCTGACGGGTGATTAAATTTAAATTCCAAATCCTAAATAAATTCCAAACGGCCATTAACGGCGTCGCTTTGAGCGACACTGTTAATTTACTATTACCAAAAGATAAGATTTGAATAAATTTTGAGCAGTATTAAAGCCAATTTTAAAACTATCCATCACCACATCTTTACATCAACAAATAATCCGGGGTGTCGCGCCTACAGCGCTTTTGTTTGTGATTGATGTTTTATTCTACCATAGTTTCGCGCCTATGGCGCTACCCTGTTGAATTAAAATTTCAAACCTTTGTTGTGAAATTTCAAATTCCAAACCTCAAATAACAAATGAACCCCAAACGGCCATTAACGGCGTCGCTTTGAGCGACACTGTTAATTTACTATTACCAAGAATAAATTTTGAGCAGTATTAAAGCCAATTTTAAAACTATCCATCCCCACATCTTTACATCAACAAATCATCCGGGGTGTCGCGCCTACAGCGCTTTTGTTTGTCGATTGATGCTTCATTCTACCATAGTTTCGCGCCTATGGCGCTACCTCAAAAGTTATCGATGCGCCTGTCCAGTCCTTCTGGGCTGCACCTAAAAGCCGCCGCCTGGGATTGAATGCGAGTTATGGATTTGGAATTTTTAAGCAACAGCTGCCTACTGCCCACTGAGAAGCGTGATGCTGACAATTTCGGGGTGGTTTCCGATGCGTACGCGCGGCCCCCAGGAGCCGGCGCCGGTTGAAACGTAAAAATGGGTATCGCCAATTTTCATGTAGCCGCGGCTAAGCTTAAAAACGCGCCGGGTGATGGCTTGCAGCGGCCATATTTGTCCGTGATGGGTGTGACCCGAAATCTGAAGGTCGGCGCCGCTGTCGGCTGCCTCCTGCAGGGCTATGGGCTGGTGATCCATGAGGATAATCGGAAGCTGTGGATTTATCCCCGAAAGGATATTTTTTAACAGCTTTCTTTTCTTGCCGATGAAATTGCTGCTGCTGGCATCTTCGCGTCCTGCCAATACAAAAGCGCCGTCGATCTCCAAAGCTTCGTCGCGCAAAAAACGGATGCTGTGTTTGGTTAAATATTCCACAGCTTTGTCGGCGCCACCGATGTATTCGTGATTTCCGGTAACGGCAAATATGCCGTATCGGGGCTTTAACTTCTCGAAGATTACGCCCAGGTCTTTATCGATTACCGGCTGCAGTTCTTCATCTACCAAATCGCCGGGAAAAAGCACCAGGTCAGGATTTTCGGCATTGATGGCATCGACTATTCGTTGCAGCGTGCGCCGCCCGATGATGTGTCCCAGATGAATGTCGGAGGCAAATACGAGCTTCAACTTTTGTAAACCGGGAATGGATTTATCAAGGGTAAGGGTGAGGCGCTGCATCCGCATACGAAGCGCATTTTGATAACCATAAATTAGCAGCGAAATCACCACCACTAACACACCGGCAAATGTCAAGGCATTGATCTGTGATAAATGAGCGCTGAGAAAATGAGCAACTGGCTTAATCCATTGCAGCACCAGGTAAATCAAATCCAGCGCCAGCAGTAGCAGCGTAAAATAAAGCATGGCGGCAAACCACATCCCGCCTGTCAATGCCAGCGCATCCGAAAGCTTTACCGGAAGCCTTTTGCCGACAATGCGCGCAAAGGGATACATCATTACCACCATTACAAAAATGATGATATAAATTGCTACGGCAGTTGCCGGCGCGAAAGAAAGCAGCGCTACCAGTCCATTTTGAAAAATGTAATAACTGATCCCAAAATAAATTACAAAGACAATGGTAAGGAATACCGCGAGTTGCTTTCGGTTCATAGGTTTGCCAATAGTTTTGGCGAGAGGAACAGTTGCGCTTTAAAATTGTTCGTCGTACTTGGTCCAGAGCAGGTCGCCGAGTTTCCAGGCCTGATCCACCACGCGTGTGCCCCACTCGTTGGTGTAATCGGTGAGCAATTGGCGTGTCTGTGCGGGATTTTTGGCGTTGTAGGCGTCGAGGGCTTTTTGTTCGATATTTTTCTGGTTGTCGAAAAGCTGTTGCTGCCAGGGATTCCACACAGCATCTACGTCGTGGCGCATGTCGCCCCAGCGCTGTGATGCCAGTGTGCCCAGCCGGTTAAAAGCCCACCACGCCGATTGTGTGGTATATCCGTTGGGGCGTCCGGGAGTTTTGTAGGGCAGAGGCAAATCCGTAACCGAGCCATACACGGGGATGTAGATGGAAGTAGCCACGTTGTCCATAGCAAGCCAGGCCACGCCGCCGATCTCGTCGGGAAGCCAACTGCGGCATTGAATGATGGTAGCGTACATGGTGTACCAGCGTGCGATGGGACGCTCGCCGCGCCAGCCCCAGCCGCCGTTGATTTTGAAGAGCTTGTTCATGTCGTAAGGCATTTGCGGATTGGCCAGCGGCGAAATGATCACACGGCCGGAATCGTCGGCAACGGTGAGGTCTTTTACAAAATTAAAAGGAGTGCCTTCGTAATAATCTTTGAAAACCGTCACCAGGTCGCTCATTTCGACAGGGCGGTCGGGTTTTACCGAAAAAGGATAGTTCTCCTGGTTGGGATCGAGTTTTAAAGATGGTGCCAGCAGATCGAAAACGCGCCATTCGCGGCGGCGTGAAGCCAGCGAGGTACGGCTTTCGGGCGCGTAGGCATAGCAAAAGCGGAAAGGCTCTTCGTCCTGTTTCCACCAGCCGCTGTCGATGGCCATGGTGTAAATATTGGCGGAAGCCATAAAATAATCTTTGTTGTCAAGATCGATTTCCTTGATGGTGCTGGCGTTGGCATTAACACCTATATGGTCGTCGGGAACGCGTTGTGCTGCCCAGATGGCGCCGCGGTTTCCTTTTCCGGGGCCTACAATCTCCAGATGCCACACTTCGGTTTTGTCGGCAATTGTGAGGCATTCGCCGTAGTCGTTCCAGCCATATTTTTCCAGCAGCTCACCGCTCATGGTGATGGCCTGACGTGCGGTGGTGCAGCGTTCGAGCATGAGCTGGCACAGGCGCTGGCAGTCGATAAGCCCGTTATCGCTTTGCAGCACTTCGTGTCCGCCGAAAGTAGATTCGCCAATGGCCAGTTGGTGATCGTTCAGGCATGGATACGCCGAGTTGATAAATCCATAAGTGGAGGCTATCTGTGGAATTTCGCCGATTTTGATGTTGGAATAAGTGGGCATGGCCAGTGTGTCGCAGGGTACGCGCTTGTACATATCCTGGGTAGCGTCTTGGGGAAAGGTGCGCGGCGGTGTAATGTCGATCCAGGAACGGGTGCGGTGGCTGTCGTCGGTGTGAGAAGTGATGACAGAGCCGACGGCGGTGGCCTGGCGCCCGCAGGTGATGGAGGTGCAGCCGTCGGGGAAGCCGCCTTGCCAATCAGGTTTATCCTGGGCTGAAGTGAATAAAGGTGTTGCGAAAAGCAATGTGGCTGTAATCAAAAATCTGAAAGTGTTCATAGTACGATTAGTTGTGTTTTACTGATGGGCAGCAAATGTAAATGTTTTTTGGGAAGCCACCTCTCTTATCGCCGTTAGCTGTCGAGGTTTATTTCTGTACTTACACGTTCATGCTAATGGGCAACACGTAATTTATCCACGAATTGCCGCGAATTATGCGAATTGCCGCTAATTGTTTTTTTAACCACAAAGAACACAAAGAAGACACAAAGGACACAGAGAAGAATCTCTTTTGATTTTCAAAAAACAGGAATAACTTTTCGCGTGAATTGGTTTAA
>JAAYIU010000451.1 GCA_012523265.1 Bacteroidales bacterium
ACCCTCGCTTCGCGCGACAGCCTGATACAGGCCAATGCTTCGGAGATCAAGGAGCTGTTGAATTACAAATGGGAATATTTTCAGATAAAGAAAAAACTCGACCGCCTGCGCGATGTGGCCAAAGGCTACGTAAACCAGATGGACTCGCTCTATCGTGTAAACGAAGACCTGAAGCAGGAAAACCAGCGCATCCGCGAAAGCTTTAAGAGCGAACAGGTGAAAAATGTGGCGCTACAGGAACAGCGTATCGAGCTGGAAACCATCGTGCAAAGTGCTTCGGTGCTGCGCGCTTACAACATCAAATCTACCGGAATCCGCCAGCGCGGCGCACGCCAAAAAGAAACCGACAAAGCCAGTCGCACCGACCGCGTTCAGATTTGCTTCACCCTGGGCGAAAACATGCTCGTGAAGCCCGGCATCAAATCCATTTATTTCCGCATTGCCCGTCCCGACGGCGTTATCCTCGTTTACGACACCGGAGATGAATACACTTTTACGGCAAACAATACCAAACTCCAATATTCCATCAAACGCGACGTAAAATACGAAGGCGAAGCGATGGATCTCTGCGTGTACTGGGATAAGAAATCATCGGACGAAGATGCCATGGTAGGCCGCTATCTTGTTTCCGTTTACATGGATGGCCAAATCGTTGGCGAAAGCTTCTTTGAGTTGCGATAGCAAACATTTTCCACGAAATTTTACCGGCAAAGGCAGCACTAAGATGTTGCCTTTGTTTTTTTTGTCATAGGCCTGAATCGCTCCACCCACCACACCCAGAGCGAAAAAATTACCACATAAAAAAACGGCCTGAACAGGTAGTCGTGGCTGAAATCCCAGTAGTCGGGCCACTGCACGATAACCACCGACAGCCCGGTGATGCGGAATAAATTGGTGAGATGAACAAGGAAAAGTCCCATGGGGATAAACCAAAGTTTGTGGCGCCATGGCCCCGGATAAATCATGATCAACAACACAAACTGCAGCATGGGCTTAAAACCGGAGCAGCTCGAATTGACGGCAATATAACCGCTGTTGGCGAAATACATCGTGCAGGTTTGATCCACTGTCGTAAACGGAATCTTTAAAACATGCTCCACAAACCAGATGCTTTGTACATACACCTGCTCCGACAGCCAGGAACTAAGACCGTAATAGAGTTCTGTGACCGGGTAAAAATGAAATTGGCTGGCCCAATAACGAAAGCTAAAGTGGATCACCAGGGTAATGATGATGAATAAAGCCACATCGGTAAGTGCCTCGAGCCGGTGCCGACGGATAAAATCGCTGACGGCACGCTTATTTCTTTTTATGAATCCTTCCTGTGTTTTCATACCCTGATTTTGGGCGGTGAAAATACTAAAATTCATTTGCAGCATCAATAAATCACCGGAGCGGGGAGGAAAGGCAAAAGAAAGGATCTCTTTAATAATCTTTGCGGCTCAGCGTCTCTGCGGTGAAACTAAAAAGAATTACCACGGAGGCGCAAAGAAGCAGAGAAAAGCCAAAAGAAAGGATCTCTTTAATAATCTTTGCGACTCAGCGTCTCTGCGGTGAAACTAAAAAGAATTACCATGGAGGCACAGAGGAAAACAAAAGAAGAAAAACGATACTTATATTCTCTGTGACTTGGTGTTTGTGTGGTGATGGTTATTTTCTCTTCTCGCGCTTTAGCGCAAAAAAGTGTTAGACTTTTTTTGTAACGACCTCTGCTCTGACGTCGTCAAAGAATGCGTGTTTCGAAAAACCTAATCCTCAACAGTATTGTTATGAAATTATTAATCGCGCTTTTATTGATCCTTTTTGGAATGGAACCAAAACTGCCCCATCATTCAAAAGATCATGTAAAAATCATGATCGTGTACGACAATTATCGGTTTACCGAAACTACTATGGCCGATTGGGGCTTTGCCTGCATCGTCATTAGAGGCAACGATACGCTGATGTTTGATACCGGTGCACAAAAGGAAATACTCTTCCACAACCTGCAGGCAATGAATCTCCGGCTTGCTAACGTCCATAAACTTGTTATCTCACATCATCATGGCGATCATACCGGCAACATTTTCCCGGTGCTCGAAGCCAACCCGCTGATGCAGGTTTTTCTGCCTTCGTCGCTCGATGGAAATTTTAGGAAGATGGTTGAAAATTATGGTGCCCGTGTGGTTTGCGATGCGAAGATGCGCCCGGTAGGCAGCGGCATGTATCTTTCGGGCGAGATGGGATTTCAAACGCGTGAGCAGGCGCTGGTAATACGCACTGCCCGTGGGTTGGTGCTACTTACCGGATGTGGTCATCCTGGGGTAGACAGGATGGTAAAAAAAGTTGCCAAACTATTCGGTGAGCCTGTGTATTTGGTTATGGGCGGCTTCCACCTCGAAGATTTTACTGATCATGAACTCGACAATATTATCGGAGAACTCAAAAAGACAGGTGTGAAAAAAGTTATTCCCGGACACTGCACCGGCAGCAAAGCCATCGAACGTTTTGCCGCCGAATTTGGTAACGATTGCCTTCAAGGCGGCACCGGTCGTATTATAGAAATCAATTAATGCCTTATTTATCAGGGAAGCGCCAATCTGTAAGAAAGTTGTGTTCTAATCATAATTTTTGCTTCTGTTTACCAAAATGTGTTATTTTTGCACTCCCGGTTACAAAACCAGGTGTCGTGGCCGAGTGGTCAGGCAGCGGTCTGCAAAACCGCGTACAGCGGTTCGAATCCGCTCGACACCTCCAGTAAACCAACACCAGCCCGCAGCCTCTCGTTGCGGGTTTTTTGTTGGCTTTACAATATCAGCCAACATTACGCCTCCGCCGCCATAGTATTTATTAAAAACTAAATTTGCCAAAAACATTTAAGCACTTCATCATTATGATTAATAAAAAAATACTCCTTCTCCCCGCCATGATTATAGCCATAGTGTTGCTGTCGGGCTGGGGTCAAACCGGCCATTACCACATCAGCCAAAGAGCGTCGTTGTCATACAACGAACACATGCAGGATTTCGACCAATGGACCTCGATACTGGCCGCCCATGCCAGCGATGCCGACAAGCGCAAGAGCACCGACCCCAACGAAAGTCCGCGTCATTACATCGACATCGACAATTATCAGTTGTTTAACGAAACCGGGCGCATCCCGCAAACACTCGAC
Organism: Bacteroidales bacterium; assembly: GCA_012523265.1. GTDB lineage: Bacteria > Bacteroidota > Bacteroidia > Bacteroidales > 4484-276 > SABY01. The sequence continues at coordinate 3,155 of JAAYIU010000451.1, forward strand.
TCGGTGATTATGCTTTCCGGCAGCTATTTCGTATATGATCAGGGTGTGCTGCCGTGGGCTACCATGCGCACCTTCGATTCGCTGGTGAGCTGCTTCGAGCGCTACGACTGGGAAAAGGCCGTGCTCTTTGCCGCCGATCTCGGCCATTACGTCGCCGACGGACACATGCCCATGCACCTCACGCGCAACTACAACGGGCAGTTTACCGGAAACAACGGCATCCACTCACGCTATGAATCTACGATGATCAACGCCTACATCTCACAGATTACCTACGACGGCTCACCTGCTGAATTTGTGGAAGATGTGCCGGAATATGTCTTTGGATACATTTATCAAAATTATTCTTACGTCGATTCGATACTTTTGGCCGACGATTACGCCAAGAGTGTTTCGGGTAATACAGGCTCACAGGCCTACAAGCAGGCGTTGTGGGAATATTCCAATGGTTTCACCACACATCTTTTTAAAAACGCGTCGCATGCTTTGGCCGATTTGATCTATACTGCCTGGGTACATGCCGGCACACCCGAGCTGGGTAGTTCATCTATCGCCGATCCGCTGGTGGTACAAGGTATTCTGCTACGGCAAAATGTTCCCAATCCTTTTGCGACAAGCACCAACATCGCTTTTGAGCTGCTGGATCAAACGGATATTACGATCGAAATTTATAATGCCACCGGACAACGTGTAGCCATTCCGGCCAACGGCAGTTACGCTGCAGGAAGCCACCGCGTTGAGTGGCAACCAGCGGAAACCCAGTCCGGAATTTATTATCTGATCCTCACCTCCCTACAAGGACGCCAGATGCGCAAGATGGTGGTGCAATAAATCCAAATACAGAAACCAAATACAGAAACCACAGAGAAAACAGAGGGAAAACAGAG
>JAAYIU010000334.1 GCA_012523265.1 Bacteroidales bacterium
ACAATAATCCACGCGATCTTGTAAACGTGCTTCACAGGGTGCAGGGCGAATTTGGATACCTGCCTGCCGAGGTGCAGGAGGTGGTGAGCAACCAGCTCAAGATGTCGTTGGCTAAAATTTATGGTGTGGTAACGTTTTATTCGTTCTTCACGATGATACCGCGCGGCAAGCATCCCATCTCGGTGTGTACCGGTACGGCCTGCTATGTGCGCGGCGCCGAGAAGGTGCTCGATGAGTTCAAAAAAGTGCTGGGAATAAAAGTAGGCGAATCGACACCCGACGGTAAATTTTCGCTTACGTGTCTGCGCTGTGTGGGCGCATGCGGTCTGGCACCCGTGGTGCAGATTGGCGAGAAAACCTACGGACGTATGGCGCCTGACGATGTAAAACGCATCCTCGACGAGTACGCTGACAACTAGCATTGGCTGATTTTATTTTTCTAATGTTTGTTTCGTTGTCATAGTTTTTTGTTAATAAATAACTTTGGAGCTATCGATGGCCTGTGTGCAAAAGCCACACGGATCGTCGGTAGCTCTTTTTATTTTCCTGTTTTTGCGCTAAGATGTTAGCGTCTGTAAACGAGCTATAGAGTCGGGGTCACATCCAATGATCAGAAAGCGCTCACCCAATCCCACCTCTTGTGTAGGGAGCTGCACTGTGCGTGGTAAAATCCTTTTGTAAATATTTAAAATACCCCGAAACGGCAATCATGGCGGCATTGTCGGTGGTAAATGAAAAGGGCGGAATAAAGGTTTCCCAGCCTTTGTCGGCCTGTGCCTGCTGCATGGCACGCCGCAGCCCAGTGTTAGCCGAAACGCCGCCGGCAACGGCTATCTGGTTGATGCCATAATGTTCGGCGGCCAGCGTAAGTTTGTGCATCAGTATGCTGATGATGGTCTTCTGCAGTGAGGCGCTGAGGTCTTCTTTATTTTCGTCGATAAAATGTGGGTTGTTTTTCAGGCTGTCGCGCAGAAAATAAAGAAAGGAGGTCTTCAGTCCGCTGAAGCTATAATCGAATCCTTTGGCCTGCGGGTGTGGAAACGGGAACCTGTCAGGATCGCCGGCAGCAGCAAGCTTGTCGATGACCGGGCCGCCGGGGTAGGGCAGCGACATGATTTTAGCGGCTTTATCAAAGGTTTCGCCTGCCGCATCGTCGATGGTCTGTCCTACGATCTCCATCTCAAAATAATCCCTCACCAGCACGATTTGCGTATGCCCGCCCGAAACGGTGAGGCACAAAAACGGAAACTGCGGCACCTTTTTATTTTCCGCCGGCAGTTGGATAAAATGTGCCAGAATATGCGCCTTCATGTGGTCGGCTTCGATGAGCGGCAAATCAAGACCCAGCGCAAAAGCCTTGGCAAAGGAAGTTCCCACAAGCAACGAGCCAAGCAGCCCCGGCCCGCGCGTGAAAGCCACCGCATGGAGTTCTTCTTTTGGGATGCCTGCCACCTGCAACGCCTCATGTATCACCGGCACAATGTTTTGCTGATGCGCACGCGATGCCAGCTCCGGCACCACGCCGCCGTATTTGCGATGCACCTCCTGGCTGGCCGTTACATTGGAGAGCATGGTGGTGTCGGCCAATACCGCTGCCGAGGTGTCGTCGCACGATGATTCGATGCCGAGGATGTATGTCATAAAATTTTTAAATTTTAATCTTTGATTGGTGCTAACGCAAAGCAGGGTAACAAAGTTTATTTCTCCTCCGCCTGTTCCTCATTTTTCGTTGCAGCGTCGTTTGCTGGTTTTTGTTGGGTTTGTTTTGGCATGTTCCTGGAGCGGATGCCAAAAAGATCGCTAAAGCTATCAAACTCCTTACGGTAAAATATTCCCACACCCTGCGTGTAGGGCGCGTTGTCTTCGAGGAAGCTGATGTCGTTGGTGCGGTTGAAGGCTTTGACACGAAAACGCCCGTCGTTGGTAATTTTGTATTCCACATTGATGTCGCCCACCACGTTGCTGGTATTTTGTTCGCGTGTGGTGCCGCGTACGCCAAAGTTTCCGTCTATCGAAAGGCGATCGTTAAATAGCTGTGTTCGCAGGGCTACCTCCAGCTCTTCTTCGGTAAGTTCGGTTCCTGGCTGGTAGTTGATGCCGATGTCGAAATCCTTGCTGATCTTGGAGAGCCAGCCGCTGAGCTGGTTGCTGAGCAGCTTAAAGCCTGTGGCGCCGATGTTGGGGCCGGCGGTGGTGTAGCTAAAGCTGCCCAGTATCAGCAACGAAATTATTTGCTGACTCATGGCCGACTGGTCGGTGGTGTCGAGGGCAGCAAAGATGATCTCTTTGGTATCGTCGGCCACGTTGGTAAAATCTATCGAGAAGCGGATGTCGGGATTAAAAAGGGCGTTCATCAGGTGGATGTTGCTTTGCACTTCCACGCGGGTGTTGCGCAAGGCCGTCGAGTCGGTTTGCAGACGCAGCCCGGTCAGGTTTGTTTTTACGGTGTAAGTGGCGGTAATATCCACGGTGGCATCTAAAGGGTCGCCTGTCCAGGAAATCTTGCTGCCGCTGCGAATCTTCAGGTTGCGACCGAGGATGTTTTCAAAATTGAAAAAAAAGTTCCCGTCGGTAATGATATAGTCGCCGTTGATGGTAAAATCGCCACGCGGAGTGATGCCCATGCCGATGTCGCCGTTGCCGCTGCCTTTGATATTGCCCATATTGTCGGGCAGATAAATTTCGATTTCAGCGTCGGGGGTCACGTCCAGCTCCATGTTCATGGTGAAACCCTTGGTATTTACATTATAATTCTCCCTCTTTTTTTGGGAAGTGTCGGCATCATTTATAAAAATAATAAAATCGTTTTCCGAAACGCTCAGCCCTGAAGTAATGGGGATAATGATGCGCGTGTCTTCGTTGGTGCGGGCGTTGATCGTCATTAGGATGTCGTCGAAGGGGCCATTGATTGCTACTTTGCCGGTGGCAGCGGCTGTGCCGTAAAATATTTCATTGTCGCGGGCCGATGTGTTGAGGGCGCGCAGGTTTTCGAGATCGATGGTAATGGCAAGCCGGAAATCCTTAAAATAATCATGCGTGATGCTCCCCGAGATAGCAGCCGAATGCTGCCGTGTATCGTAAAGAGCCAGGTTGCTCACGTTGATGGCATTTTTGGCTACATCCACAGAGCCGGCTATCGAGTAGAGTGTGTTGAGATATTTTATCAAAAACTGCGTCCGCATGAGTTTGATGGTTCCGGTAGCTACCGGCTGGCCGTGGTTTCCGCTGACGTGCAGCGTGCCGCTGGCCAGGCTGGCCGGATCGATCACAGCATAATCTCTGATAAAGGGATTGACGATCTGGATGCCCAGGTTGTTGAGCGTCAGGTCGAGATCGAAATTTTCACGCGTGCCGGTGGGGAAATAGTCGCCGGTGATGGCCAGCACTTCGCTTACGCCAAGGTTGCCGCTGCGCAGGATGCGCGTGTTTACCCTGAGTCGTTGGGCCGAATCGTTCCATACTGTTTTTAGTTTCATCATCCCGAGTTTTTCGCCATTAAAAAACAAATCTTCCAGGATGATGTCGGCAAGGAAATTAGGTTCTTTCATTACGTTTACCAGCGTCACCTCACCACTTAGAATGGCGTCCACGTCGATCATGTCGCCGCGGATAAGCTGATCAAGCTCCGAGATGTTGAGCGATGCAAAAGCCAGATGCAGGCTATCGTCGGGTTGTGAGGTGATGCCACCGGCGATGTGCACCCAGCTTGTGTCGCTGTAAAAGTTGAGGTTGTCGAAGATGATACCGCTGGTGTCGGCTGCAATGCGGTTGTCCGGGCGGATGTGCCAGGCAGCGCTATCAAAAGTCATATTAACTTACGTAAGTGCGGCAACTATCCGGGTGCTGTCGAGCTGCACGTAGCCACCTACCTGGCCGGTGTTTTTGTTGGTGTTGTCCAGATCGTTCCAGAGCAGCTCAAATTGAATGGTGTCGCGTGCCAGGCGGGTGTTAATCTGCAGGCTGTCGATGCCATAGCCCACCGTGTCGGAGGTGCTGACGTCTTTGAGCATCACTCTGTCGAAACCTGTGGTAAGCTCAAAAGCATCTTCACTGCTGCTGGTCTTCAGGTTCCAGTCGTAAGCGGTCAGGGTGGTATATTTTATCCAGTCGGCGTGGGCGCGCAGCTTCACCTTTTCGCCGGTGAGATTGGCCGTGCCTTCTATCACTGTCAGTGGGGCAAGTTTGAGTGCCGGAACGAAAAGATCGGTGAGGGCGTCGGTGTTTTTTAGTTCTATATTAAAATTAAGATATTGCTGCTCCGTACCCGGCGCCTGCTGCCAGGGTAGTTGCGCAGCCAGTACCGGACTATACTGCTGGATGTAATTCCCGAGAGTTTCCGTCAGGGTGCTCAATTTGTAATAACCTTCCAGCCGCGCGTCGATGTAGTCGGAAGCCAGGCTTATGCCCGAAAGCCCATCGCTGGATTGCCAGGCAACCGCTTGAAGTTTTTTTAGTTTGTACTCTTTACTGCCTTCGATGTAGGAGGTGTTGTTTATTGCCAGGGTTCCGTTGATGTCGTCGATGCTGGTGGCTTGTATGTCGGCATTTATTACAGTACTCAGGATGCTGACGCTGTCGCGCGATGACAAATGCAGCGCGTAAAGATCGGCGTGGTTGATGCGGGCTTTAAAATCGAAGCGCGGGATCTCGTCGTTGAAATCGATAAGCCCGTCGAAGACAAAGTCGAGGCTTTGATCGTCGACGGCAGCGCGACCTTTAAAAATCAACTCATCCAGGCTTGCATTGATGGCGATGTTTTGGTAATCATAATCATTAAACTGCAGCGACTGAATGACCCCTTTGGTGTTGATGCGTAGCGAATCCTTGTTAAAGCCTTCTCCATCCACATCAAGTGTAAAACTGGTCTTTCCCAGGGTAGCCTGCGCGTCGAACAGATTGCCAACGTCCAGATTGCTGGCTACCAGATTCCCTTGGTAAGTGATCGTATTTTGTTGGTTGGTCTTCATTACAAGATTGGTTCTAAGGCGACCGACCCGGCTTTGTATTACTGCTTTGGCTACAAAATCGTTGTAGAAGCCGGTAAACTTCCCCGAAACTTTTACCATTCCCATTTTCATCAGCAGGTCGGGCACCACGATGGGGGGCGCCTCGCCGGGCAACCCAAAAGAGCGGATGTCGCGCGTACGCGTCGTAAAGGTTTCAATATTGGTATTAATAAAGGTTTCGTAGAAGTCGGGCAGGCCGTTCATTTGCACCGAGCCAACAAAGCGCGTGTCGGTGCCATAGGTGATGTCGAGGTCGCTGCCGCGGATGTTGCTAACCGTCCCTTTCACGCTGCCTTCTATCCCGATGGTGTTGGTCATCGAAAACATCGTTTCGGCAAAGTACCCGATGTCGCTCATATCGAGCTTCGACTCACCAAAGGTGCCGTCGAAATGCACCTCCTCAACAAAATTATTAAAAGCTTTCAGGTTGGCATAGGTAAACGCAAGGTCGAGGTTTACGTTGGAGTGGTTGGTAACCAGCAACAGATTTTTAACCGAAATCCCCACAGGGCTAAATCGGACGATGCCCGAAAACTCCTTGAGATCGAAGCCGCTTTTTTCGACGAAAGTCAGATTTTGAATTCTGGTGCTGATGGTGTCGTGGTCGATGACTACCGATGTGGCCAGCAAGTCCAGATCGAGCAGCTCTATGTCGTTGTAGTCGATGCCGCGGCTTGCAACTTTGGCGTTGGCATCTTCATAAATAAAATGTGCATTGCGTATCTGCAAGTCATTTACCTGCAGCTTCCAGGGCTTTGGTGGTGGTTTTCGCTTTAGCGTGTCACTGTCGG